>JAJFJJ010000067.1 GCA_021774195.1 Nitrosomonas sp.
GATCCGCCGGTTAGTGTTAGTTTTTCCACATTGTCCGGTAGCGTGTAGGTCACGATGCTCTTGATTGTGTCCCGGCCTTCACTCGCATTTTCAATGACAATATCGCCTACATTGTCGACAACATAAATATCTTTCCCGAGTCCGCCGGTCATGGTGTCTGCACCAGCCTTTCCATCGAGCCGGTCGTCGCCGCCGCCGCCATTTAATTGATTAGCAGCTAAGTTGCCAATCAATTTGTTTTTCAGATCATTGCCGGTACCATCAATGGCCGCTGCTCCTTTTAGGATTAGATCTTCCACATTGTCGGGTAGCGTGTAAGTTACTCTGCTGTTAATTTTATCGGCACCTTCACCAGGGTTCTCAGTAATGATGTCGCCTGCATTGTTAACATTATAAATGTCATTACCGAGTCCGCCGATCATCGCGTCTGCACCACCCCTTCCATCGAGTCGGTCGTTACCGGCACCGCCATTCAATTGATTAGGACCTGATTTACCTTTCAAATTATCGTTGAAATCACTGCCAATCAGGTTCTCGATTTTAGTGATGGTGTCTCGGCCCGCACCATTGGTATTTTGCTGCGTCGTTTTTTCCAGAGATACAGTGACCGCAGCAGTCGCATTAGCATAACTAACCGTATCGTTGAGCGATGCGGTACCGGTTAGAATATCATCTCCTGCTGTACTGAATAATAATACGTCATCCGTAGTAGGGGTGTTCAAAAAGAACAGTGTGTTGCCATCACGATTACCCACGAGGGCATCCAGGTCGCCATCGGCGTCAATATCCACAAAAGTGGGGCTGGAAAAGGTCCCTGCATCACTCAAGCCAAATGGATTGGTGCTGGCAGCAGAAAACACCGGATTACTAGCTGTTCCTGTATTTCTAAAAAATAGCGTGTCGCCAGACTGATTACCGATGAGGGCATCTAAATCGCTGTCGCCATCAATGTCCACAAACGCTGGGTTGGCATAGATTCCCGCATTACTCAAGCCAAACGGGTTGGTACTGGCAGCAGCAAATACTGGGTTTTTGGCTGTTCCCGTGTTCTTAAAAAATAGCGTGTCGCCATTATATTCACCGATGAAGGCATCTAGATCGCCATCACCGTCAAGATCGACAAAAGTGGGCTTGGCGCTGTAACCTACATTGCTCAAGCCAAACGGATTAGTGACGGAAGCAGCAAACACCGGATTGATCCCTGTCCCTGTGTTCTCAAAAAACAGCAAGTCGCCAAATCCGTCACCGATAAACGCATCTAAATCGCCATCACCATCAAGATCGACAAAAGTGGGCTTAGCAATGTAATCCACAAAACTTAAACCAAACGGGTTGATGCTGGCTGCAGCAAACACCGGATTGTTGGCTGTTCCCGTATTCTCAGAAAACAGCGTATCGCCAGAATCACTACCGATGAAGGCGTCTAAATCGCCATCACTATCGATATCAACAAAAGTGGGGCTGGAAAAAGAGCCCACATCACTCAGGCCAAACGGATTGGTGGCAGTTAAGGTGAATACAGGATCACCCACCGGTAAATCATTGTCAGTAATCGATGTTGTGACAGAGTCGACAGCAATGCTGCTATAGCGGGTATCTGTGCTACTCACCGTATGGTGAATCAAACCCGTGTGGTTGCCTTCACCGATAGTATCGTCTGCTGCTGTTATCGTGACAGTTTGGGGGGTAATCCAATTGGCTGGCGTGAAGGTGAGCGTGTTAACGTTACTAGTCACTTGCTGATTGGTGTTGTCTAATGTGATGATGACATCAGCAGTAGGCGCAGCACCACTGAGTACAATGTTGTAACTATCTGTCGTGCCACCCTCGGTGACAGCCGTAACACCATCGCTTTGAATGATACTTATACTTGCTGGAGCAGCATTCAAAAAAAACGGTGAATTGCCATCTTTATTACCGATGAAGGCATCCAGATCGCCATCGGCGTCAATATCGACAAAAGTGGGGCTGGCATAAATACCTACATCACTCAAACCAAATGGGTTGGTGTTGGGAGTAGCAAATACCGGACTGCTAGTTGTCCCCGTGTTCCTAAAAAAATGCGTGTCGCCATTTTCATTACCGATGAGGGCATCTAAATCGCCATCGGCGTCGATATCGATAAGCGTGGGGGCAGCAAACGATCCCACATCACTCAAACTGAATGGATTGGTGATTGGGGCAGCGAACACCGGACTGCTGGCTGTCCCCGTGTTCTCAAAAAACAACGTGTTGCCAGAACTGTTACCGATGAGCGCATCTAAATCACCATCGCCATCAATATCAACGAAAGTTGGCTTGGCATTGTGGCCCACATCACTTAAACCAAACGGATTCCAGCCACCAAAAATAAATCCAGGGCTGCTGGTTGTTCCCGTGTTCTCAAAAAATTGTGTGTTGCCGTTGTATTTACCGATGAAGGCATCTAAATCGCCATCACCATCAATATCAACAAAAGTGGGGCTGGCATAATAGGTGCCCGCATTACTTAAACCAAATGGATTACTGCCGCCAAAAATAAACCCAGGGTTGCTGGCTGATCCTAAGTTCTCAAAAAACTCGATGTCACCACCACTTTCGCCTACAAAGGCATCTAGATCGCCATCACCATCAATATCCACAAGTGTGGGGGTGGCATACCTTCCCACATCACCAAATTGGCTATCAATGGGTGCGTTAAAAACAGGTTCTGACATGGCTATACTCCAAATCGTTTAGTGTTTATTATGAAAGGCATCATTGGGCATTCAAACATTACGCTAATTCTTTATTTGCTTTCGTCTCTTGGGAAAACAAAGGTAATTTTCACAATTCAATAAAACTTAAATCACCACAATATCCGCATTAGTCATACTTAACCCAACGCCAACCACTGCAATTTGAACTGCAGCACCGGCACCACTACCATCTGCGTCGTATGATAGCGACCCTGCCGTATCATCGTAAATAATGAAATCATTTGCATCCAATGCTACCGTGCCGATAATAAATTGATCGGCAGCCAGAGTTCCGGTTGATGTTAGTGCTGTAAATACGGCATTGTCCAGTTGAATGGTATCTCTAGGCACATCAAAGTCTGTGATCGTATCGATGTGGCCGCCAGTGGTGAATTTGAAGATGTCTTTGCCTGCTCCGCCGGTCAATATGTTATTACCGCCTTTACCATCCAGCTTATCATTGCCAGCGTCTCCGGTGAGCAGGTTGGGCGCAGAATTACCTGTGAGCGTGTTATTAGCACTATTGCCCATGCCATCAATAGCCGATCCGCCGGTTAGTGTTAGTTTTTCCACATTGTTTGGTAGCGTGTAGGTCACTATGCTCTTGATTGTGTCCCGGCCTTCACTCGCATTCTCAATGACAATATCGCCTACATTGTCGACAACATAAATATCTTTCCCGAGTCCGCCGATCATGGTGTCTGCACCAGCCTTTCCATCGAGCCGGTCGTCGCCGACGCCGCCTTCCAATTGGTTAACGGCTGAGTTGCCAATCAATTTGTTTTTCAGATCATTGCCGATGCCATTAATGGACGCTCCTCCTTTTAGGATTAGATCTTCCACATTGTCGGGTAGCGTGTAAGTTACTCTGCTGTTAATTTTGTCGGTACCCTCACCAGGGTTTTCAGTGACAATGTCGCCTGCATTGTTGACATTATAAATGTCATTACCGAGTCCGCCGATCATAACATCTGCACCACCCCTTCCATCGATTCGGTCGTTACCAACGCCGCCATTTAATTGATTAGGGCCTGATTTACCTTTTAAATTATCGTTGAAATCACTGCCAATCAGGTTTTCGATTTTAGTGATGGTGTCTCGTCCCGCGCCATTGGTATTTTGCTGCGTCGTTTTTTCTAGAGACACAGTGACCGCAGCAGTTGCATTAATATAACTTACGGTATCGTTGAGCGATGCGGTTCCGGTCAAAATATCATCTCCTGGCGTACTAAACAGCAATGCGCCACCCGTGCCAGTGGCGACGGTAATATCAAACAGATCACTCACCGAGGCAATGCTGCTATCCGTGGCGATTACTTTCACATTGATTGTGCCGACGTCTGCGGTTAAAGGCGTGCCATTGAAGGTTTGTGTGCCAGCATCAAAACCAAGCCAGCTGGGTAGCGGTGAATCATCCGCCAGTGTGGCGGCATAAGAAAGGACGTCACCTACATCGACATCATCAAACGTATTGGCAGGCACGACAAAATTAAACTCTGCATCTTGAGTACCATTCTGGTTCGCAATTGCATTGGCAACAGTTGGGGCGTCATTCACGGCTACGCCAGTAAAGCTTTTGGTGCCGGTAATTGCAGTTGTATCGCCATCTGTAATACTGGTGCTGACAGTAAAATTAGCGTTAAAATTAAGCGCTGGATTAAAGATTACACCCGCTAATAGCGTATTCACATCGGCTAGCGTACCGCTAGCTGCCCATTCGCCGGTTCCTGCGTTGTAGGTGGAAGTCACGCTGCCTGATGTGGCAGTGCTTAAACTACCGGCTGCGGTGTTGGATAAGGTTAACGTGGCAGTAACATTGGCACTGTCACCATCAGTAATAACAATATCCATCAGGTTGAGTGGCGTGTCTTCGGTATAGGTTTCAGCCGCATTGAGATTGGTGGCAGTTGGCGCTTCTGGTGGGGTAGTGAGGTTATTAGTAAAAAACCTCGTGTTGCCAGTACTGTCACCGATAAGCGCATCTAAATCACCATCGCCATCAATGTCTACAAACGTGGGGCTGGAAAAATTACCCACATCGAACAAGCCAAACGGGTTGGTACTGGCAGCAGCAAATGACGGATTACTGGCTGTCCCAGTGTTCTCAAAAAATAGCGTGTTGCCAGACAAATTACCAATAAGCGCATCTAAATCACCATCGCCATCAATATCTACAAGCGTGGGGTTGGCCGAAAGACCTACATCAGCCAAGCCAAACGGGTTGGTGCTGATAGCAGAAAACGAAGGGTTACTGGCTGTCCCGGTGTTCTCAAAAAACGACGTGTTGCCAGAATTGTTGCCGATGAGCGCATCTAAATCGCCATCGCCATCAATATCAACGAAAGTTGGCTCGGCATTGTAACCCACATCGGTTAAGCCAAACGGGTTGGTGCTGATAGCAGCAAACGACGGACTACTGGCTGTCCCGGTGTTCTCAAAAAATAGCGTGTTACCAAACGATTCGCCAATGAAGGCATCTAAATCGCCATCACCGTCAAGATCGACAAAAGTGGGCTTGGCGCTGTAACCCACATCGGTTAAGCCAAACGGGTTGGTGCTGGCAGTTGCAAACACCGGGTTACTGGCTGTCCCGGTGTTCTCAAAAAATAGCATGTTGCCATACGCATTACCAATAAGCGCGTCTAAATCACCATCGCCATCAATATCTACAAGCGTGGGGCTGGCCCAGCTACCCACATCGGTCAAGCCAAACGGGTTGGTGGCAGTGAATGTAAATACAGGCTCACCAATTGGCAAGTCATTGTCCGTAATTGACACAATGACTGTATCGACTAGATTGTTATAACGAGCATCTGAACTGGTGGTCGAATGCTTAATCACGCCTGTATGGATGTTTTCACCGACGCTATCATTCACAGCGGTCACTACAACTGTTTGCGCGATATTCCAATTAGCTGGAGTAAAGGTGAGTGTAGTGACATCAGTGGTTATTTGCTGATTGGTGTTATCCAATGTGATGGTGACATTAGCGGTTGGTTGATTCCTAAGCACTATGCTAAAACTATCCGTCGCACCACCTTCAGTAACTGACGTGGCACCGTCACTTTGAGCGATAATCACGGGGGAAAGCGTATTCTCAAAAAACCTCGTGTTGCCAGTATTGTCACCGATAAGCGCATCTAAATCACCATCGCTATCAATGTCTACAAACGTGGGGCTGGCCAAGCTACCCACATCGAACAAGCCAAACGAGTTGGCACTGGCTGTTGCAAACACCGGGTTGCTGGCTGTCCCGGTGTTCTCAAAAAAGTGCGTGTTACCATTATATTCGCCAATAAGCGCATCTAAATCACCATCGCCGTCAATATCTACAAACGTGGGGCTGGTAAAATAACCTACATCGGTCAACCCAAACGGGTTGGTGCTGGCAGTTGCAAACACCGGGCTACTGGCTGTCCCGGTGTTCTCAAAAAATAGCGTGTTGCCAGACACATTACCAATAAGTGCATCTAAATCATCATCGCCGTCAATGTCGACAAACGTGGGGCTGGCCCAGCTACCCACATCGGTTAAGCCAAACGGGTTGGTGCTGGCAGTTGCAAACACCGGGCTATTGGCTGTCCCGGTGTTCTCAAAAAATAGCGTGTTGCCAAGCCGTTCACCGATGAGTGCATCTAAATCACCATCACCATCAATATCTACAAATGTGGGATCGGCATAAAGACCAATATCGGTCAAACCAAACGGACTGACAAAGGCAGGAGCAAACGACGGGCTACTAGCTGACCCAGTGTTCTGAAAAAATAGCGTGTTGCCATTTTTTGCACCAATAAACGCATCTAAATCACCATCGCCGTCAATATCAACCAAAATGGGTTTGGCATAAGAACCCACATTACTCAAGCCAAATGGGTTGGTAGTAATAAATGTAAATACAGGCTCACCAACTGGCAAGTCATTGTCCGTAATTGAAGCGATGACTGTGTCGACTAGACTGTTGTTATAACGAGCATCTGCACTGGTGGTTGAATGCTTAATCACGCCCGTATGCACACTTTCACCAACGCTATCATCTACAGCGGTTACTACAACTGTTTGCGCGATATTCCAATTGGCTGAGGTAAAGGTGAGTGTAGTGACATCAGTGGTTATTTGTTGATTGGTGTTATCTAGTGTAATGCTGACATTAGCTGTGGGTTGAGTCCTCAACACTATGCTATAACTATCTGTCGTACCACCTTCTGTAACTGCAGTTGTGCCACCACTTTGAATGATATTCACAGGGGAAAGGGTGTTCTCAAAGAATAGCGTGTTGCCAGTACTGTTGCCCACCAAGGCATCTAAATCACCATCGCCATCAATGTCTACAAACGTGGGGTTGGAAAAACTACCCGCGCTAACCAAGCCAAACGGGTTAGTGCTGGCAGTTGCAAACACTGGGCTACTGGCTGTCCCAGTGTTCTCAAAAAATCGCGTGTTGCCAGACAAATTACCAATAAGCGCATCTAAATCGCCATCGCCGTCAATATCTACAAACGTGGGGCTGGCCCAGCTACCCACATCGGTTAAGCCAAACGAGTTGGTGCTGGCAGTTGCAAACACCGGGCTACTGGCTGTTCCGGTGTTCTCAAAAAATAGCGTGTTGCCAGACACATTACCAATAAGCGCATCTAAGTCGCCATCGTCATCAATGTCCACAAACGTGGGATCGGAAAAACTACCCGCGCTAGCCAAGCCAAATGGGTTGGTGATAGCAGCAGCAAATGCCGGGTTACTGGCTGTCCCAGTGTTCTCAAAAAACCGCGTATTGCCAGACAAATTACCAATAAGCGCATCTAAATCACCATCGTCATCAATATCTACAAACGTGGGGCTGGCCCAGCTACCGACATCGGTTAAGCCAAACGAGTTGGTGCTGGCAGCAGCAAACGACGGGGTGCTGGCTGTTCCGGTGTTGTCAAAAAATAGTGTATTGCCAGTACTGTTACCCACCAAGGCATCTAAATCACCATCACCATCAATGTCTACAAACGTCGGTTTGGAATAATCACCCACATCGGTCAGACCAAATGGATTGGTAGCAGTAAAGTTAAAAATAGGATTCGTCATGGGTGTGTTTCCGAAAAGTTAGTGATTAGGTTCAGAAGTATCATGGGGGGTATTGGGTGTTGAACTCTGAATGGCTTGTTGCAAGTGTTGATGTAATCGCTCTTGAATCGATTGGTTTTGATAAGCCGGTAAAACGTAAGAAGAAATCAATTCAATTTGATTCTGCTTCCCTTCCTGCCAGCATTCCGCTACGGCAAATCCAATCATTTCACCTTCAGCCGAGGCGGAAACACCGAATAATTCACCGCGCTGTGGCTGCGTTGGCCAGCGGCTTTTCAGGCTCGGATGCGTCATGGATTCATAAGGAAAGAGATTTTCTGGGGTCAGGTGGTAGACCTTCTGGTATTTAATGTTTTGTTCGTTGACCGGTGCGAATTCTGATGCGCGCGGCAAACCGGCAACTTGTGTCGGCTGACTCAAACCAGGGCGTTTTACCGTGGGCTTAGTGGTAATCAGTCCACCCGAATCGGGGAAAGAGATCAAGCGGTCGATGTCATCGTTTTGAAAGCCTAATGCGCTGGGTTGACGAACATTGGGTAACACCACGACATCAAAGAGCTCTTCGACCACGCCGTCAATGTGTAGCGAATGTACAATATTGCCGGTATCCAAATTGATTACGACCAGACCGCATTGTTCAGTCCTGTTCTCTGCAGCCAAACGGGTTTCCAATGCCAAACCGGAGAAAGCTTTTGTACGTAACTTGGATAACCCCACTAGGGCAAAATTTTTCCAGAAAGCCAGACCGCGTACAAAACCAGGGCAAAATGTGACTGCGATAAATTGATCGCCTTCCAGATAACCCAATTCGCCTGTGCCGGAATTGAGCAGCCACAATTTACCTTGATACCAACGCGGAGAATGCGGCATGGATAATCCAGTGGTAATGATTTCATTGCTGGGGATGTGCATCACCACGCC
>JAJFJJ010000068.1 GCA_021774195.1 Nitrosomonas sp.
AGTTGTTTTAATGAAACCGTGTTTAAATGATCTAAAAAACTCCATTGATCAGCATAAGGCAACAAATCTAGGTCAACAAATAGACTGTTACCTTGCTGCCGAGCTTGGTGTTGCAGGGGAAGTGCTATCAGATTGCCGAAACCACCTTCCGGCATAATATCTTGATTGGGGAATAAACGATCATAAGAATCAAATGACAAATCAGGATAAATCTCCATGGCTTTATCAAGCAAGCCGAACCCTAACAATCTAGCATCTCGAGCTTGTACTGACTCTGAAAAGAAAATCCAAAGATGAGCGCCATTGCCAGAGCGAGATATTTCGATAGCATGGGGAATCTCAAAGTGTAAACAAGCTCGTGACATTGCACGAACAGTCTCTTGCCAGCCCTCTTTGTCAAAATCTGCCGCGAGCAGGTAGCAGGTGTTGTCGGTCAATAATGGATAGAGGCCAACAACTTGCTTTCCTGCCAAATGATCGTAAATTATCTGGTCGTTGAGTTTCTTGTATTCTCTGTTTGGGCATACATGACACTTTATCCTTGGTTTTTCGCAAACCTTCTTGACCCACTCGTTATTGCAAGCAACAGAATATCCGCTTCGTCCTTGTGAATTTTGCCAGCGAACAGCAAAGATGTCAGTTCTACCTCTAAATAGGTTATTGAATATGTATACTTTTTGGTCTGTTGAGAGATTGGTGTGTGCTTGATGTGATTTTGGTCGATTCAGAATTGTCTGTTTGCGTTGCAGCAGTTGTTCTTGCTCAACGTTAAGCTCTGCAATTCGTTTATCAATTGCAGTAATTTCACGCGCACTATTGGCATTAATTTCCTGGTAACTCATGGGCGAAGTAAGCTAGCATTTAATGGATGTGAACGCATGGGTGCTAGGTTGCTTTATCAATGGCTCGGCAGGGATGCCAAGGCCGCCGTGAAGTTTCCACATCATTTTAAGCGTAAGTGACCGCTTACGATTGGGCATTTCATATACACGATTACTTTTTCCAATCTTAAGTTCTAGATCTTTCACGGTCAGGACCGATCGATTCATCTCAAATTTGATGTCCATATTTTAATCTCCAACGTTAAATAGTTTGCGCATCTATTTTGTCATAGCGACTACTATAGGTATCTGAAAGTGCTCTCTGCAACGTTATAGATCAAGGCATTGATACATGTATTCCAGCTGTATCATTGTCTA
This sequence comes from Nitrosomonas sp., assembly GCA_021774195.1. Classification (GTDB taxonomy): domain Bacteria; phylum Pseudomonadota; class Gammaproteobacteria; order Burkholderiales; family Nitrosomonadaceae; genus Nitrosomonas. The sequence goes on from JAJFJJ010000068.1 coordinate 1,200, forward strand.
TGGGAACATGCTTTTTCACGGTAATTTCAATATCCATATCAAGCGCGTGTAAACATCGATACAAACGGTCAAATGAAAAACCAGACAAACGGCCATTGCTAAGCTGAGAAACTTCAGGTTGTGTAATGCCAAGCAACTCTGCCGCTACCTTTTGTGTTAGCTCCCGCTCTGTAATTAATTTGTCAATTTGTTGTGCTAGTTGCGCCTTTGCTAGCCGTTCCTCGCTATTTACTAGCCCTTCAAATGGATGTGATGTGATGACGACATCATCCTCATTTCTTTTGGTGTTTGTCATGATATTCCCTTGCTTTCTTTAAGCGTTGCTCAATTAGCTGAATATGGTTTTTCGGTGTCGCAATACCTTTTTTGCTTTTCTTTTGAAAAGCATGAAGGACATAGATTGCATCTTGAAACTTCACAGTATAAATAGCTCGATACGTATCACTGGCATAATTATCAGTAATTTCAAGTACCGAAGCGCCTTTAAAGCCTATTAATGGTTTTACATTGTTAGCTTTCTCTCCACATTGCGCCAAATATAAGGCGTAGCCCATAACATCTTGCACGTCACCTGGAAATGTTTGCCAGTCTTCATGAGAAGAGCCTACCCAGATAACAGGCCTCATTCGTTTTTTACTCATAGCTTATTATATGAAATATCATATAATATTGTCAATGATGGCTTGGCTGACAAATGTTGCTGCATAACTCTAGTGATTTTCTGTCCACTAAATCTGATCCGGCCCACGGTGTCGAAACAACGCCTCAAACCTGGATTAGTGGGTACGATACACTGCGTGAGTACTTCGGTGAAGAAATAAAGGGCGGCGTGAAACCAACTACAAACCAGTCTTTGCCATATTCATAAATCAAAGTTATTTGACATCATCCCAATGAGTATGTTTGAATATCGTTACGTATTTCAATTTGGAGTAAACCAATGATGTCAAATCGTGGCGGGAAACGAGAAAATGCAGGCAGACCCCAAGGTCAAGGCAAATATGGGGAACCGACAACAACCGTGCGCATACCGAAAAGCCAAACAGCTACTGTAAAAAGTTTTCTGGATGCCTTTCAGCGCAAAAAAGCGAATGTGGATTGCAATTCTTCTGCTATTGATATGAGTGAATTTCTCATTCCAGAGATCAGTGAAGAATCGACTCAGTTGCCACTATTTTCAACCAAGGTTGCCGCAGGTTCTCCCAGTCCGGCAGAGGATCATGTCGAAAAATACTTGGATATTAGCGAGTATATGATTGATGACGCTGCATCGACATTTCTCATCACGATTAAAGGAGAGTCGATGATCGATGTCGGTTTAATGCCGGGCGATAAAGTGGTTGTGGATCGCGCCAAAACACCCATTTTGGGTGATATTGTATTAGCAGTCGTTGATCGAGAGTTTACGATAAAAATCCTTAATCAGGGAGCAAACAAAATGCCTATGCTGATGGCAGCCAATTCATCTGGGGCTTATAAACCCATTTATATTCACCCCAACTCACAGTTTGAGATCTTTGGCGTTGCAATTGGATCAATTCGCCGTTTTTAGATCGCATCACTCATGACATGTCAACTTAAGTAAGGCCATACTGAGTTATGCGGCAGATCTGCAAGCCCTTGCAACAAATCATGCTCACCGCATACTAGCTCAGTACGGCCCTTACCCCGAGTTTCGAATTTCTGCAATATTTTAGTCAGACATTAATGCAACAAGGTTCTTATTAAAAACAACTCGATTCTGATCTAGCAAAGACTCACTGAAATCTTCTCATCATCATATATAATCCTGAATTTCTTGTTAACTTAGTTGCCCCTAGATGATGAGAGCAAAACATGCATGCTGTGTTTACCTTGGCGATGAACTAGCACGTTACACATTCGGCAAAGACCACCCCTTTGGCCCGCTGCGCCATAGCGCCTTCAGCAAAGCACTGTACAAGAAAGCACTTGACCAACAAGTCGACATCCTGAATCCAATTATGTGCAAACAAGAGACGCTCGAGCTGTTTCACAAACGTGAGTACATTGAGAAAGTTAAAAGCATGTCAACGTTTGGCAACGGTTTTCTTGACCAGGGAGACACGCCAGCATTCATCGGCATGTATCAAACTAGCCTTACAGTCGCGGGTACAGTATGCAACGCTATTGATCGTCTTGTTAACAATGAATATACAAGAGCATTCATACCGATTGCCGGCTTGCATCATGCACAACGTCATGCTGCAGCAGGATTTTGCATCATCAATGATTGCGGTATTGCCATTGAATATCTGCGCCGTAAACACAACATCAACAGAATTGCATATATTGATATCGATGCGCACCATGGTGATGGCGTTTTCTACAGTTTTGAGAATGACCCCGAACTGATTTTTGTTGATTTCCACGAAGACGGTCAATATCTATATCCGGGAACCGGGAACACTACAGAGACCGGGAAAGGCGACGCCGAAGGTACCAAGCTGAACATCCCTATGCCGCCTGGTGCGGGCAATGAATTATTCATGCAGTTATGGCCACGTGCCGAAGAATTTTTACGCACAAGTAAACCCGAGTTTGTATTAATACAGTGTGGTGCTGACAGCATATACGGTGACCCGATTGCACACTTGGCTTACACTGAACATGTGCATAAATATGCAGTGACAAATATTTGCCGCATTGCTGACGAGTTTTGTGGTGGCCGCGTTATCGCAATGGGTGGCGGTGGCTACAATCTCGACAATATCGCTAAAACATGGACCGCCGTTGTAAGTGCCATGATCGACGTGAATCAAGCATGAAAACACTTTCGAGTTGACCTGGTACTCCTTCAACTTGATATTTTAGGGTTATTCCATATACCCCATTCTGCTTTAGCATTTTGAATATAATCAATGATCGCCTCCTTTACTTCGACCAACATCAATTGCTGTTACCAAACCGGCATTATTCCCCCAGGAATTCCTAATATAAGACACCACCAGCGCGACCTCGTTATCGCGCAAAATTTGTTGAAACGGCGGCATGCCATAAGGCCGAGGGTTTCCTGCTGTAGTAGGTGGATAACCGCCATTTAGAACACTGCGGATTGTATTCAGCGGGGAGTCCATAACAACACTCCGGTTATTAGCGAGTGGCGGGTAGATGCCAGGCACGCCTTCTCCGGTGGCACCATGACACTCCTGACAGTATTGTTCATATAACTGCCCGCCTTGCTTGAGTTGTTTTAGCAAACTGCCGGTTGTCACCGAGAAACTAGTGCCATTCGAATCATTCGTATGGTTTTCCCCAAGTGATTTGAGATACACAGCCATTGCACGAATATCTTCAGGCGTTAAATGTTGCAAACTTTGTCCGACAATGGTCGCCATCGGTCCTGAAGCCACTGCACGTTCTGATATGCCTGTTGTAAGCAATTCGGCAAGCTCTTCAATGGTCCTGTCACCAGCGCCAGCTTCCAAATGGGAAGTCAATGATGGCGCATACCAATTCACGCCCATTATTTGCCCGCCTGTCAGGGTATCGCCTTCACTGGCACCCAACAAATTTCGCGTCGTATGACAGGCGTTGCAATGCCCTAGTCCCTGCACTAAGTAAGCGCCACGATTCCATTCTTCATCTTTACCTTCATCCGGCTCATAGATGCCCTCTTTAAAATACAATGTCCGCCAGATAGACAGAAGTGGCTTGAAGTTATAAGGAAAGTGAATCTCACTCGGTGGGTTAAATTGAGAAACCGCAGGCAATGATTGAAGATAAGCAAAAATTGCATTGGCATCTTGCCGTGTCACTTTGGTATATTCGGTATAAGGAAAAGCAGGATAAAGAAGCCGACCATCACGTGATTTGCCACTATGCAAGGCTTGCCAGAAATCCTCTTGGTTCCAGTGACCAATTCCCGTTTCTTCATCCGGTGTAATATTAGGCGTCACGAAAATTCCGAATGACGTTGATAACCGTCGCCCTCCCGCAAATTCTTGCCCCCCTTTTGCGGTATGGCATCCCATACAATTTCCAACGCGTGTGAGATAAGCGCCGAGCGTTTGTTGCTGTTCAAGCACGGAAAGATCTGGGTTTTCAATAACTGTATCCGCAGCCATGAGTCTCATAGTCAACAACATCAATAAAATACAACTAAAAAACAAAGCACCGGCTTTCTGTCTACTGGCAATTGAAATGAAGAATAGATATTTCATTTTGCCGCTCCATTTTCTTGCACAATGCTATGACAGCGATGCGCCAACTCAGGCGCAAGCGCAGTGACGGGGTTTGGATTTCCAGAAGCAGGCTGGACTGCCAACCATTTTGTAATGGCATTGGTTTCATCGCTGGCTAACTGCTTGGCAATTTCAGACATACAATCAGGTGTTTGACCACGCATTACACCACCATTTCTCCAGCTGCCGAGCTGGGCAGCAATATATACACGGGATAAACCCAACAAACCAGGGATGAAAGGCTCAACACCCATCAAATTATCACCATGACAAGCACTGCATGCAGGAAGCTCTCTCTCTGGATCTCCCGAGAAAACGAGCTGTTCTGCTAATTTAATTTCTTCTGGTTGTAGGTTAATATGCTCGGGTGGCGGGTATGGTAATTTTAAAGAAGAAAAGTAGTGGGCAATTTCCAGTAGGTATTCATCGGACATATTTTCTAACAAAATAGCCATCGGCTGATAATAGCGCCGCCCATCCCTAAAATTAAGCAATTGATTGAAAAGATAACCCTGCGGCTTACCGGCTATGCGCGGATAATAAGCATCACGACCCGCTCTATCCTCATCACCATGACAAATGGTGCATGCCTTAACACGCTCGGCCATCGTATTAGGCACGGTAACGGAATCAGTCTCGGTTGCATTTGCTATGGGCGTGGCAACAAGAAAGCCGATCAGAATCAGAATAAAATGGTTCACTTATGATGCTCCCCTGCTATGAACAGTCCATTAGAAGCGGAAATTATACTGAACATAGAAAAGATCAGGTGCAATACCTGGCCTTTGATTTTCCATAAAGTTACCCGAAAACAATTTTGAATATCCTACCAAAATATCATTATGACGACTAATATGAAAATTAACACGGATATCAATCTCGTCTCCAACATGTGAGCCCGATTGACCGGTTATATCTCTAAGTGTCGCAGCACCTCCGGCGTTGTAAAGAAAATCACGCTTATTGGCTAAATAATAACGATGATATTGGGCAATAAACGTAAACCAGGGTTGCGGATGTAGCGTAATCTGCGCATTGATATCATGCATATTCTGCCGCCCTACCCGATCAAGAAAACCCAGATAATAGTGCCCAAAGGGGAAAAGGTGGTTAAAAGTATTGCTATTGCCATCTTGTGGATTGCCGTCACCAGAAGCAAAATCATATCGAATCCAAACATTCGGATTCATGGGTAGCGCAAAATTGTAGCCCACACCGGTGGCTACAGCAAAAGCAGAAACATTTAGATTGGACCTTTCGCCAAATTGATACATCCCTTCAAATTCATACAAAAAACGATCGAAATTGCCAATAAGACGACTACCTAAAGTATGCACAATAGAATCTCCTCGCATAATATTTCCTTGTGCTACATTTGCTGCAGATACATTTCTATCGTCATCTAAACTAAGGTAATAGAAATCAACCAAATGTCCTTGCTTAGGCTTATAAGTACCCCAAAGTCCAAAAAAATTCCGTTGCGTGTCCCAATTGTCAAAATTACCTTTCTCGGTATCCATCGGACGCACCCAGAATGCATCGATATCAAATTTTGACGTACGCCAGAATGTTTTAACACCCTGAAAAGTACGTCGCGTATTGGCCCAATCAAGCGGGGCGATCAACCTTTGAGACCCATACAGCAATTCTTGCCGCCCAACACGAAGATAAGCGTGGCCATCTTTGGTATCTGCCAATTTAATATCGGCAAACAGATTTAACATGTCCGTGTGATTTCTATCTGTAGCAAGCGGCGCTAAATCGGGACTAAAGGAACGCGCATCGATCAGCTCGGCAAATAACCGAACTTTGTCTCGATACCAAAGATCAGCATGGACACGTGTACGTATCAAATTAAAGCTGTTATTGGTACCTGCTGCATTCAAGCGGCTATCAGTTTCACGTACATGCCGGTACCAAAAACTACCACCGAAAGAAAGCAACCAATCATTACCGAAGTGCATTCTTTTAACCGGATCAAAAAAGTCTGGTTCATGACCTGGGGTGTCCAGATAACGAAAATCAATGTCAAAAGCGGAGGTAGGAAGAAGCGCGAAACGTGCATATGGAGAATGCGGTGGTTTTTCACGTTTGTTTCCTGTGATCGTATCCCAGACAGAATAATAGCCTGGACCTTTTGGGCCTATGCCAAACAAACCAGGACGCGGCATCGGTGTCACTGGAGGCACCTTTGACATATCCGGCCCATTTGACTCAGCGGTGTTAACCGAAGATGCCACAGGATCAGTTATGATTTGCGTCGCGAAAACCTGTAATGCCAAGCTCATACCTGCCAGACTCAAAAAGAGCAGCTTAGTTACTTTCATAAATATAAATTTCCTTTGATATGGTACGCCGTCTACTTGAAATTTACGGATGCAATTCGCTTCTCAGCGGTTACTGGCAAGGGAGGTTCTGCTAGCAAATCTTCCTGTCAAGGGATCTAATACCGCCAGTAACACTGAAAAGCAAACCCGCAAGGCGTTTAAAAATTATTCATGCGCATCACTGCGTTTATGCATAGCTTCAACCATCTTATGCAGTGTTTTCATTTCAGATCTATCAAGGAAACCATCGTTATTCGCATCATTTTTCTCAAACATCCATCTATGGTGTTGGATAAAATCTCCCTGACTAACTTTTCCATGCTTGTCTTGTTTCATTTCAGAATGCTCGCCATTTTCATTTGTCGCAACGGCATTGGATACAAAACCAAATGATGTAATTGAAATGACACATACGGCAATAAAAATCAATTTTCTTTTATCAGTAATCATTTTTTTCTCCTGAGTATTGAACAAATACAATTTTAGGAATAAATTCCTTTTCTTTTACAGAAATAGGTTTATTCTTAATACAGGTACAGCAACTATCATGCCAACACATAACACACTGTATTTATAAGACTAATATATTTATTCTAATAACAAAAATTCACAACTCTCAATATCTTGTAATATAATTCACAAAAAATTGAGAATTTTCAGTAATGATTAATACTTTTAATTTGTTGTTCCAAAACTCCCCACTTTTTCTAGCGGTGATTGATGACACACTTGTTTGTCGCAATATAAATTTGATATGGCGCAAACGCTTGGGTTTGTCAGCTAACGCTGTGATAGCAATTCCTGCAGAGAAATTATTCTATTTTGAGAATGAATACTCACTGATAGATCAGATCCAAAAAGTAATCCATATAGGCAGCACAATCAAAGGAAAGTCAGCATCATTACAGGAAGACAAGCCTTCAGTAATAAAGCCAACACACGGGGGATCATTATCAGCCTGGCGCATACAAACAACCCAGGATAAACCAGCGTCGGCACTATTAATATTTACAGAAACGACAGAATATAGCCTGGCGCTCAACAAACTAAACCGTTTGCAAACAACACATGAATTGATTCTTAATGCAGTCGGGGACGGGATCTATGGAGTTGATTCCCAAGGCAATACAACCTTTGTCAACGAAGCTGCAACTCAAATATTGGGTTGGTGTAGTGAAGATGTAATGGGAAAGTCATTGCACGCTATTCACCATCACTCGTACCCTGATGGCACCCCTTATCCAAGTAGCAAATGCCCAATTTATGCTGCTTTCACTGATGGCAAAATACACCAGGGCGATGATGAGTTTTTTTGGCATACAGATGGGACATTGGTTCCGGTTGAATATACGAGTACGCCGATACGAGAAGGAGGTAAGCTCAAGGGAGCAGTCGTCGTCTTTCGTGATATCACTGAGCGCAATAAAAGCAAAAAACAACGTGAAGAAGCTTTTGAACAGATCAAAGCACTAAAGGATTTACTTGAACGTGAACGTGATTATCTGCGCGATGAAATTAATATCACCATTAATTTTGGTGAAATTATTGGAGAAAGCCAAGCTTTAAAGCGCACGCTTGCTCAGATAGAAGCCGTCGCTAAAACACCAACCAGCGTTTTGATTCTGGGTGAATCAGGCGTCGGTAAAGAAATGGTTGCGCGAGCAATTCACGCGAATAGCCCCCGAGCCGACAAACCGCTGGTAAAAGTTAATTGCGCATCTATTCCCAAAGATCTTTTTGAAAGCGAGTTTTTTGGACATGTTCGTGGATCGTTTACGGGCGCCCATCGTGACCGGATTGGTCGTATTCACCTCGCTGCAGGCGGCACACTTTTTCTTGACGAAATTGGTGAGATCCCCATAGATTTACAAGGAAAATTGTTGCGCGCATTACAAGAGCATGAATTTGAACGTGTTGGTGATGACAAAACCATAAAAGTAGATGTCCGCATCATTGCCGCAACCAACCGCGACTTGAAGGCTGAAGTCGCGGCTGGTCGGTTTCGTGAGGATTTGTATTATCGGATAAGCGTTTTCCCTATTGAGGTGCCACCATTACGGGAGCGTAACAAAGATATTGGAGCCTTGGCGATACAATTTCTAGATAGCGTTTGTAAGGAACAAGGGCGTGACACTTTGACGTTGACCCGACAACAAATCGACAGTTTATGTCAATACAACTGGCCTGGTAATATTAGAGAACTCAAAAATGTTATTGAGCGTGCTGTCATCCTCAGCAAAGGTAATCGACTCAGGCTTGATCTGGCGATGCCTAATGATAATAAAATCAAAAAAACCTTGGTAACAATTGCGCCCGATGATGAAGAATTTGTTACCGACGCAACTTTCCGAGAAAAAGAAAAACTAAATATAGTCGCAGTCTTACGCCACACAAATTGGCGTATATCAGGCACAGACGGCGCCGCCGAGCTGCTTGGCATTAAACCATCTACCCTTGCTTATAGAATGAAAGTATATGGTATCAAACAATCTGGTTACACCTGATTTTCTGCGACTAAGTCCTTATCTAATTGTCAGCCCCATCCTCCTAAGAGTCAATCAGCGCAAGAGATTTACTTGGTTAATCCTAAAATCCTCAGTTGATCGCTCCAGAAATGTCTAGTTTTATGAAATAAAACAAATATTCTGTCAAATGCCACACACCCTTCAGGTGAGCTACGCTATGATGCTTATAGCACACTGTTCTTTATCTTTTGCTGCGTTGCAATTCGTTGTAATAA
>JAJFJJ010000069.1 GCA_021774195.1 Nitrosomonas sp.
CCTCTCCTTTCTAACTTTTTAACCATCCGGCTGACTGTAGCATAGCTCACATTAAAATATTTACCCACTTGCGCAAGTGCATAGTGTCCACTTCAATATGCCCAAGCCATGCTTTCGTCTCGAGTCTTATAGCGGTCGGCAAAATAGACTAATAGTTTTGCGAAGGCTTGTTTCTGTTTTCCGGGATGTCTTTAAGTAATTGGTCAGGGTCTAATTTGTGCGGTATTAGGGTCAGACACAATTGCTGTAAACACCATTCCAAACCCGCAGATATTTGCTGAATATTCCGAGATGTGTGGATACTTTTGAGGCGGAAGATGAAATTGACCTGAATGCCATTACCGCACAATTGAAGGAGCTGGCGCAAATTAGTAAAAAGTCAGATACAAGCATCGCTGCATTTTGTCACGAACTTGGTATTAAGCCACCATGCGAGTAGAATATCCTTACTTCATTACTTTCCCAGGATGTTACCATGCTTGCTAAAATGACTAGTAAAAACCAACTCACCTTACCGAAATCTGTTGTCAATTCATTAGGTAAACCTGACTATTTTGAGGTTGAAATTGAGAATGGCCGTATTGTGCTGACTCCAGTACGAATTCAGCAAGCGGATGCAGTGCGTGCAAAACTCAACGCGCTGGGTATTGACGCGCAGGACGTGACGGACTCGATTGATTGGGCAAGAAAAGGCGGTGCATGAGTCATCGGGTGGTACTTGATACCAACTGTGTAGTGTCGGCCTTATTATTTTCCCGCCAAAGAATGGCCTGGTTGCGTCACTGTTGGCAGTCGGGTGACATCATACCGTTGGTTAACCAGTCAACAGTCAACGAACTACTCAAAGTGTTGACCTACCCAAAATTCAAACTCACCAAATCGGAACAAGCATTATTGTTAGCGGATTACATACCCTACTCAGAAACAGTGCCAATGCGTTGCAGCTCGGCACCATTGCCGCAAGTACGTGATGCTGCAGATCAGATGTTTTTGACGCTGGCGGTCACTAGTCATGCGGCTGTCCTGGTCAGCGGTGACCAAGATTTGCTTATCATCAAAGACCAACTCGAATCTCCACTGATAATGACGCTGAGCGAGTTTTCTACTTGGTTGGGTCAGGGAAGAGCGGAGTAAGGGTCTTACGGAACCTGGGGTCATTAACTATCCGGCTGACTGTTGCATAGCTCACATTAAAATATTTACCCACTTGCGCAAGTGTATATGTCCACTCCAATATACCCGAGCCATGCTTTCGTCTCGAGTCTTATAGCGGCCAGTAAAATAGACTGATTGGTCTGAGTCTATTTTGCATGGCATGTCATTTACGTAATCCTCATCACCCAGATTATAGAAATCATCATTGATGATCTGAATCATTACGTTTTGGCAGTTTGCTTGTTTTGTTTGTAATGCTTGGTGTATTAAATTGAATAGGATCATCTTGAATCAAACCAAGAAATTTACCGATTCTATGAAAAATGGTCTTAATTAAATACCATAGCTTTGGTAGCAGCCACATGGCCAAAATCATAAAACCAACGAACAACACCAGAAATACTTCAGGATGTTGCAATGCTGCCCATAAACCGGCAAAAACCAACAAATCTTCACCGATAGATGCAGACCAATTGCTAAATGGTTCTGGTGAAGTATTAATCAATAAGCGTGTACCAGATTTTGTGGCATGACTGGTCGCGGCAATACCGCCCCCAAGTATTCCAGCAGCAATCTCTAATGCCAGAGTGACATCACCAACCGTCCCTGCCGCCAACATTGCCCCAGCCGGTATACGAATAAAAGTGTGAATCGTATCCCAACCTGTATCTACACCAGGTGTTTTATCGACAAAAAATTCCACAAAATACATCAAACCAGCCGCAGCAATCACTAAAGGATCTTCTAATACGGCTAATTCGGTCGGCAAATCAATATGTCCGGTAGATCCGCCAACCCCTAATACCAACAACGCAGCGTACAAATTAATTCCGCTAGCCCATGACACGCCCATCATTAGTGCCAATGTTGCCAGCAAAGCTTCATAACTTTCCATGTCAATATCTCACACTTGTCAGTTTATCAATGGCTGATAGTCTTAAATTTCTAGCAGATTCGAATGTTATATAGATGCAATAATAGCAGCGTTATTGTCGCCGCCAGGTTGTCCCTTTACTCCCATCTTCAAGAATAATACCTGCTTCTGTTAATTGTTGTCTGATTGCATCAGCTTCTGAATAGCGGCCATCTTTTCTTGCGTTAATACGTTGCGCAATCATTTCCTCTATTTGTTCGCCAGACAATTGTGCGTCACTATCCTTGAATGTATTATTGTGCAAATAATCTTGAGGACTCTGTTGTAACAATCCAAGTAGCCCCCCCAATGATTTCAATAACCCTGCATTCGATCTTGAACCGGTTTTGTTAATATCACTTGTTAATTCAAACAGCACTGCTATCGCTTCAGGTGTATTGTAATCATCATTCATTGCTGCCATGAAGGTTTTGGCATGAACGTCTTCCCAATTAATCTCTGAAGTTTCTACTTCGCCAATTTCCTTTAACGAAATATACAAACGATCCAACGATGCTTTGGCATCTTGAAGGTGTGCGTCTGAATAATTCAAAGGACTACGATACTGTGCGCGCAAAATAAAAAAGCGTACAACTTCTGGTTGATATTGTTCCAAGATTTCTCTAACCGTAAAGAAATTACCTAGAGATTTGGACATCTTCTCACTATCCACACGAACAAACCCATTGTGCATCCAATAATTCACAAATGGATGATTGTGCGCACCCTCGCTTTGGGCAATCTCATTTTCATGATGAGGAAACTGTAAATCCTGACCACCGCCATGAATATCGAAATGCTCACCCAATAGCTGTTCACACATCGCCGAACATTCAATATGCCAACCCGGTCTACCTTTCCCCCAAGGCGACTCCCAATATGGCTCCCCCAACTTAGCCGCTTTCCATAAAACAAAATCTAGCGGGTCATTTTTATGTTGGTCTACTTCTACGCGCTCCCCTGCCCGCAAATCCTCCAAAGATTTTCCAGACAATTTTCCGTAACCTTCAAAATGATGTACTGCATAGTACACATCACCGTTACTTGCCGGATAAGCCAGTGATTTTTCTATTAATACGCTAATCATATGAATCATACTCTCAACATACCGTGTGGCACGTGGCTCATGCGTCGGCTTTACCACACCGAGGGCTGCTGCATCTTCATCCATAGCTTGGATAAAACGGTCGGTCAAAACCTCAATAGATTCATTATTTTCAATGGCCCGCTGGATAATTTTATCGTCTACATCGGTAATATTTCGGACATAAATAACCTCATAACCACAAGCCTCCAACCAACGCACGACCGTATCAAATACTACCAAGACTCGGGCATGACCTAAATGACAATAGTCATAAACGGTCATTCCACAAACATATATTTTTACTTTACCCGGTGTTAATGGAATGAATTCTTGTTTCTCGCGATTCAGTGAGTTATAGATTTTAAGCATTATGTGGAAAATATTATATTTGTAGATTTATCTACCTTCTTGATAGAATCGCAGATACTAAAAAATCTGGGTCAGAAAAAAACTTGGCGAGTATAACATACCCATTTTTAATAGTATGAAGCCTACATGCTCAACAAATTAAAAACCAGCTCCTTCAACACTTTTTCATCAGGAAAAATATATGCGTATTATCTATTTAATTGTTTTAATCACTTTACTTGTAATCAGCTCATCTGCATTTTCAGCCAATCCACAAGTCGTCATAAAAACCAATCTAGGCGATATAACAATAGAACTTTACCCAGACAACGCGCCAAAAACTGTCGCAAATTTTTTACAGTATGTTGAAGAGGACTTTTACAATAACACGATCTTTCATAGGGTCATTCAAAACTTTATGATTCAAGGAGGCGGTTTTGATTCCACACTAAAGGAAAAAACCACACGTTCTCCGATAGAGAACGAAGCAAATAATGGCCTTAAGAATGAGATAGGGACTATTGCCATGGCTCGAACTTCTGACCCACATTCAGCCACAGCACAGTTTTTTATTAATGTCGCCAATAACACTTTCCTTAATTTCACAGCCCCCAATCAGCGTGGTTATGGTTATACCGTTTTTGGACGCGTCACTGATGGACTAGCAGTCGTCAATAAAATCGCTGCAACACCAACCGGATCAGGCGGTCCATTTAGAAGTGACGTACCCAAGAATACTATTATTATCGAGAGCGTATCACTGCCAAATACGGAATAATTTAAGTCAACAATTAACGTAACTCTTCAGTATGTTGCGGTAACTATTCTGATTTCCTCTAGAATTCATCAGTTCAAGGCACAAAATGTGAATTCTAAAGGTAAGCTGAATAGTTATCGATTAACACAAATAATAAATAATAGGGACTCTTATGATAAAACTGCATACCAACTTTGGTGTCATATCACTTGAACTGGACAGCGAAAACGCACCAGAAACAGTACAAAATTTTTTAGATTATGCAACTAGCGGGTATTATGACAACACCATCTTCCACAGAGTGATCGACGATTTTATGATTCAGGGTGGCGGGTTCGAACCAGGCATGCGCCAGAAGAAAGCTCAAGACCCTATCAAGAATGAAGCAGCTAACGGCCTTAAAAATGATGCCTACACTATTGCCATGGCACGCACTGCAGATGTCCATTCAGCAACCGCTCAGTTCTTTATCAATGTAACTAATAACGGCTTTCTTAATCACAAAGACACCTCTTCACAGGGCTTTGGTTATTGTGTCTTTGGCAAAGTAACCGAAGGCCAGGATATCGTCGACAAAATAAAGAAGGTTGAAACTTGTGACAGAAGTGGTCATCAGAATGTTCCTGTAGATGACGTTATCATTCAGAAAGCTGAGGTCGTTTAGCGAAAAAAACCATAATTGCCGCTACAAGCTGATTTTTCCAATACTTGGCTCAAGCCAAGCCTCGTGATAAATCAGCTTGTAAATCTTTAACTGCTTCTAATCCAACGGCTATTCGTAGCAGACCATCCGTCACCCCTGCATCATCTCGCGCTTCCTGACTAATGCGACTATGTGTCGTACTTGCCGGGTGGGTCAATGTACTTTTTGTATCCCCAAGATTGGCAGTAATGGAGATTAAACGCGTTTCATCAATAACTCGCCAGGCAGCATCTTTTCCACCTTTTACTTCAAATGTCACGATACCACCACCATTCTTTTGTTGGCTTTTTGCAAGATCATATTGCGGGTGAGATGGTAAACCCGGGTAATAGACCCTTTCAACGTTGGGTTGTTGTTCTAACCAAAGCGCCATTTGCATGGCATGATTTGAATGGGCATCAATACGAATTTTCAGTGTTTCAAGACCTTTCAAGATAACCCATGCATTAAAAGCACTTAATGTTGGTCCTGCCGTACGGAGGAACGTATAGATTCCACCATCCATCAACAATTCGCGTTTTCCTAATACAGCCCCGCCCAATACCCTACCTTGTCCATCGAGATATTTTGTTGCGGAATGAATCACGAGATCAGCCCCCAATTTTAGCGGTTGTTGAAGAATTGGCGTACAAAAACAATTATCAACAGCTAACCATGCGCCGACCTTCTTGGCCACCTTAGATAATTCAGAAATATCAGAAATCTCCGTCAGTGGATTGGAAGGTGTCTCTAAAAAGAACAGTTTTGTATTTGGTCTAACAGCCGCTTCCCATGCGCTAACATCTGTCGCTGAAACAAAAGTAGTTTCAATGTCAAAACGTTTCAAAATATTATTGAACAAATTAACGGTAGCACCAAACAAACTACGTGATGCAACAATATGGTCACCAGCAGACAACAATCCCATTACACTTGCCAAAATCGCCGACATCCCTGTTGACGTTGCAATGCAGGTCTCAGCTTCCTCCAACGCAGCGAGTCTTTCCTCAAATGCGGTAACCGTAGGATTGGTAAATCGTGCGTAAATATTACCCGGTTCTTCACCTG
Source organism: Nitrosomonas sp. (assembly GCA_021774195.1). Taxonomy (GTDB): domain Bacteria; phylum Pseudomonadota; class Gammaproteobacteria; order Burkholderiales; family Nitrosomonadaceae; genus Nitrosomonas. The sequence goes on from JAJFJJ010000069.1 coordinate 6,011, forward strand.
AAAAACGAGCAGCCGCCTGAGCAGCGCTATCAAAGACAAAACTTGATGTCAGATACATTGCTTCAGAATGTTCATTAAACTGACTACGATGTATGCCTGTGTGTATGGCAAGTGTTTCTGGTTCTAGCGAATCAGACATTAAAACTTTACTCCCAAAATTTATTTATTTAATCAGAGACCACCAGGCTTAAGTCAAGCTGCGTCTTAGACCGAATTCGTGAGATTGGTTGAGATGAGTTTCGGTGTAACTCAATAGAGTCTAAATATTCCTGCGTCACATCACCAGTAATATAATCACCATTAAAACAAGAGGTCTCGAAACTATTCAATGACGGCTTTACTTTTGAAACGGCTCTCGTCAAGGCATCTAAATCCTGGTAGACCAAATAGTCGGCACCAATTTCATGACAAATCTCTTCATCATCCCGGTCAGTAGCGATAAGCTCCTGTCGTGTTGGCATATCAATACCATAAACATTGGGAAAACGTACCGGTGGTGCAGCAGAAGCAAAGAAAATTTTTCGTGCGCCTGCCTCTCTCGCCATTTGAACGATTTCTCGACTAGTTGTGCCTCGAACAATCGAATCATCAACAAGCAATACATTCTTACCTTGAAATTCTATACTCATCGCATTGAGTTTTTGTCGCACCGATTTACGACGTTGTTGTTGCCCGGGCATAATAAAAGTACGGCCAACATAACGATTTTTTACAAACCCTTCTCTAAAATCAACGCCCAAGTGATTCGCAAGCTGTAGAGCGCTTGGTCGACTTGAATCGGGAATAGGAATAACCACATCAATATCTAAATGTCGCATTGATTTGGAAACTTTCTCGGCTAAATGTTCGCCCATATTCAATCGTGTTTCATAGACCGAAACGCCATCAATCATAGAATCCGGTCGTGCTAAATAAACATACTCAAAAATACACGGGTTCAGTGACGATTTATCTGCACATTGCTTATGATGAAAGTCACCTTGCTCATCAATAAAAATTGCTTCCCCCGGTGCTATGTCACGAATCAATTTAAAACCCAAAGTATCCAAGGCGACGCTCTCGGAAGCGATTAAATACTCTGTACCGTGATCCGTTTCAGCAGTGCCAAACACCAATGGACGTATGCCGTAAGGATCACGAAAAGCCAATAAGCCATAACCGGCAATCATCGCGACAACCGCATATGCTCCCTTGCAGCGTTTGTGGACCCCTGCCACTGCTGAAAAAATAGTGGATGGATCTAATTGAAAATTACACGTGCTACTTTGTAGCTCATGAGCAAGAACATTTAACAGCACTTCGGAATCAGAATTCGTATTTACATGACGCAAATCAGCCCGAAACAATTCTTGATTCAACTGTTCCGCATTAGTTAAATTACCATTATGGCTCAGTACAATTCCAAATGGCGAATTGACATAAAAAGGCTGAGCTTCTGCTGAAGAACCTGAGGAACCTGCGGTTGGATAACGCACATGACCGATGCCGACATTGCCTGATAATGAGCGCATACTCCTGGTACGAAACACATCCCTGACCATACCACGACCTTTATGCATGTGAAACGTATTATCCTGAGAAGTGACAATACCACCTGCATCCTGCCCCCGATGCTGCAACATAAGTAAACCATCATAAAGCAGTTGATTAGCTGGTGATTTTGCGACAATGCCGAGAATTCCGCACATAAAATACTCCGTAAGTATTGTTACTTTCTCTTAAAAAATTAGACGATCACGTTTGAGGAATATAAAGAAAATTTGAGAAACATATACTTAAGAACGAATTTCTTCTTTTTTCTCATAACTAATTCGTTTGGATAAATCGTATGGTAACCATTTCTTTACATACAAAGCTGTTGATTCTAAAGTACTACTCAACTGTGCTTGTTGCCAAAATGACGCCTGAGGCAGCGTAGTCAAGCCAGCAATTAAAACTATTGTCATTACTACGACAAAACCACGTAAGAAACCAAAAATGGCGCCGGTTAATCTATCTATAGTCCCCAAACCAACACCTTTAATCATGGCAGACAACAGCATTGTTACTAACCCTGAAACAAGTAATACCGAAATAAATAACACAACAAATGAAACAATCATTCGTAATGATTCTCCACCAATCTCAGAAGGCAACATCGGTTCGAAATCAGTAGCAAAAGAACCAGCTGCGACAAATGCGATGATCCAACCAGCGATTGATAACACTTCCCGTACTAATCCGCGCAATATACTTAAAATGATTGATACAGCAAATATGCCTAAAACGACATAATCAAGTATGGTCATAGAAAAACCGTGAATATTGAGTTAGTTAGCGGCGTATGAGATTAATTGATTAGAAAATTAAAGTACGAAGATATTTTCTTTTGCGCTATTGATAAAAAATTTCTGATCACTGTGCAGTTACCACGCCATCAAGCCCCATTTTCTTTAACTTAGCGAGTTCATCTTCAGCAGAATGTCGCGTTGTAAAAGGGCCGATACGCACACGCGTAACATCCTTAGTATTAACTTTGATTGTTTCTGTATAAGCGTTTACACCATTTGATACCAATTTGTTTCGTTGCTGTTGCGCTTTCGAGACATCAGAGAAAGCGCCTAATTGTACAACAAACCTACCATCAAGGAGGAGAGTTGGTTTCACCTCAACAATTTGTTCAACAAGGCTAAATTTAGGTTTGATACCTGGAATAGGCACATGTGTCTGTTTAATCCCTTCTTCTAGAAGGGGTTGATGAGGGAACGGATCATTAACTATCGTTTCAGAAAACTCAGATGGCAGCGAATCAGCTGGATCAATCTCTTCATGGACTTTTACTTCTGATAGATTTTTAGATGGCACAAGCTCCGATTGAGTCTCTTGATGCACATCATCTGATTTAAAATTAATCGTTAATTCTTGATACTCAGATTCCGGCTTTGGCTCATCAAACACCATTGGCAAAACAATCACCGCAATAACGACCAATACCGTAGCGCCCACCAAACGCCTTCTTGCACGTTTCCTTAGTAATAACTCTTCTTCACTGATATTTTTATTCATCTGAAAACCCAATTATTACTCACTTTGTACTATGTTTTGATATTGCAACACAGCACCCACCGTATGAAACGAACCTAACACGCAGATTCTATCATTTTTATTCGCTTGTTTACAGGCGAATACATAGGCTGCCACAGTATCAGTAAATGAATGAATGATAGCGTTCTTTTGATCTATTCCGGCGTTATGTAACTCTGCTATCAAACCATCAGCGTCTATACCTCTTGGCCCATAAGTTGCTGAAACTAACCAAATATCAATTTGGTTTTTAATCGCATCTATAACACCATAGACTTCTTTATCTTTCAACATAGAAAATATGGCGAAGGTTCGCCCAGAAACTTTCATTGTTGATAGGTTTTCAGCCAACACATGTGCAGCATCGGGGTTATGTGCCACGTCCAAAACAACTACGGGCTCCCCAGGTATTACTTGGAAACGACCAGGTAGGTTAGCTGTCAATAAACCCTGCCTTTTAGCACCCATACTCGTCGGTATTGTGCTATCCAACATAGCCAATGCGGTTAGACATGCACTGGCATTTTGTAATTGTTTATCACCACGTAAAACCGGGTAAGGTAAGGCATAACACCTACCATGAGGCCCCCAGAAGTCCCAATGATCGACTTTCTTAGAATACCCAAATTGTTGCCCAATTTGCAGATAAGTCGCAACAAGTTCTTTAGCATACTTATAAATTGATACAGGCGGATCATATTGAGCACAAATCGCCGGTCTACCCTGCCTGAAAATTCCCGCCTTTTCTCGACCTATCGCTTCAATTGTATTACCAAGATAGTCTGTATGGTCAAGTCCGAGACTGGTTATAATTGCACAGTCTGCTGCAAAAATATTCACAGCATCTAATCGCCCACCCAACCCAACTTCTAAAATAGCCACATCAACACGGGCTTGTATAAACGAAACCATTGCTGCCAATGTTACAGATTCAAAAATAGTCAATAAAACACCACAATTGATTCTCGCTTGATCGACTATTTCAAACGCTTGACAGAGGAAATCATCTGAAATTTCTTGTTGCTGAATACGTACACGCTCATTATAACGAATCAGATGCGGCGAAGTATAACAACCCGTATGGTAACCGTCACAGGAAAGTATTGCCTCTAGCATGGTGCAAACAGACCCTTTCCCGTTGGTACCACCTACGATAATGACAGGAAAATTAATTTTCAAATCAAGCTGAAACCATACTTTTTCAACCCGACCTAATCCCATTTCAATGGTTTCTGGATGCAATAAATCTAGGTATGTCAACCACTCTGATAATGATTTGACTTTTAAACCGGCTTCATCCATTTTAAGATAATTGTTGCCGACTCATGAAGGAAATATTGGGTTATTGGAGCCATCGATCATTTGAGACTACTACACAAATTTGCTCAATTAAGTTGGTGTTGGCACACGCTTTAATAATGTACAGATATTAACAAGTTTGTCGCGCATTTGCCTGCGGTCAACAATCATATCAACCGCACCGTGTTGCAACAGAAACTCGGCGCGCTGAAAACCTTCAGGTAACGTCTGACGCACAGTCTGCTCTATCACACGTGGACCAGCAAAACCAATTAGAGCACCAGGCTCTGCAATAACGACATCTCCGATAAATGCAAAACTAGCTGACACACCACCCATTGTTGGGTCGGTTAATACCGATATAAATGGCAATTTCTCACGGCTCAAACGTGTCAGAGCGGCTGAAGTCTTGGCCATTTGCATCAACGAGAACAAGCCTTCTTGCATTCGTGCGCCACCACTCGCTGAGAAACAAATAAACGGCGTCTGCTTTTCGACGCAAGCATCAACACCGCGTACAAACCGTTCCCCAACAACAGAACCCATAGACCCACCCATAAAACCAAATTCAAACGCAGCAGCAACCATGGGCACAGTCTTAATCGCACCATACATTACGACCAATGAATCATCTTCATTAGTTTTTGACTGTGCTTGAGATAAACGATCTACATAACGCTTGCTGTCTTTAAATTTTAGCGGATCAGTTGCTATAACTTCTGCACCTATTTCCTGACGCCCATCAGGGTCGAGTAACAAGTCAAGGCGATCACGTGCTGACAGTCTATTATGGAAATCACATCTTGGGCAAACATTAAGGTTTTTGCCCAAATCGGTGTAATAGAGTACAGCCTCACAAGCCTCACACTTACTCCAAAGACCTTCCGGAACATTTTTTTTATCACCACCATTTTCACGTCGTTTAATTTTAGGCGGAATAATATTTTGAAACCAGCTCATAGCACTACCTTGCAATATGTAAACATTATTTGATTAATTCTCATCAATAGCTTTACGTAGCAATGCGACCACATTCCCGACATTGTCTAAAACTTCAGTTTCAGATGAGTGTTCTATCTCATCAATAATACGGCTTCCAACCACAACGGCGTCTGCAAGCTCAGAAACCGCTTTAGCTGTTGCGCCGTCACGAATTCCAAAACCGACTCCTATGGGTATAGTAATAGACTCCCGTAATTGATCTAACATGTTTTTAACGTCATTCAAATCAAGATGGGATGCACCAGTTACACCCTTGAGTGAAACATAATAAATATAGCCTTTTGCTAACTTAGCGACTTGCTGGACACGTTGTTTTAATGTGGTTGGTGACAACAGAAAAATAGTGTCTATGTCATGTTTATCAAGACATCTGACCCATTCTTCACATTCTTCAGGAGGATAATCAACTGTTAAAACACCATCTACACCACACGCTTTCGCCTTAGCGGCAAAGGTTTCATAACCCATAGCTTCTACAGGATTAGCATACCCCATTAACACAACCGGCGTACGCATATCAGTTTGCCGGAACGAAGAAACCGTTTCCAACACATCGTGCAAACTAACATGATGTTTCAAAGCCCGTTCTGAAGAACGTTGAATGGTTGGACCATCGGCCATAGGATCAGAAAAAGGCACGCCTAATTCAATGACGTCAGATCCACTCTGAACCAGTTGATGCATCAACTTAACGGTCATTGAAGGGTTAGGGTCCCCAGCAGTTATAAACGGAATCAAGGCCTTTTTATTATTGGCACTCAGTGTAGCGAATGTTTCAGCAATACGATTCATTGAATTCTTTGATTAGTGTTCAACACAATTACTTTTAACGTAACTATATGTGCTGTTGATAAGATTGATCAGAGTGTTATCCCAGACATTTGGGCAACCGTTGCCATATCCTTATCACCCCGACCAGACAGATTGATTAATAACAGTTTGTCTTTATCTAGAGTTGGCGCATATTTAGCAGCGTAAGCTAATGCATGGCTCGACTCAAGCGCAGGCATAATACCTTCATAGCGACATAAATCATGAAAGGCTTGTAACGCTTCATTATCGGTAATACCAACATATTCAGCACGCCCAATGTCCTTAAGCCAGGCATGTTCCGGACCAACACCAGGATAATCTAACCCGGCAGAAATAGAATGCGTTTCGATAATCTGTCCGTTATCATCCTGTATCAAATAGGTACGGTTACCATGCAATACCCCTGGCTTTCCTTTCATCAAAGTGGCCGCGTGCTGATCAGTATCAACCCCTTTACCCGCTGCTTCGACACCAAAGATGTCTACATTGTTTTCATCAATATAAGGATAAAACAGACCTATCGCATTTGAACCACCACCTACACAAGCGATCAAAGCATCAGGCTGACGACCATATTCTTCTTGCATCTGCTCCTTTGCTTCATTACCGATAATTGTCTGAAAGTCACGCACCATCATAGGATAGGGGTGCGGTCCTGCAACTGTGCCTATAATATAGAATGTATCTTCTACATTGGTTACCCAATCACGCATGGCCTCATTTAACGCATCTTTTAACGTACGCGAGCCGGATTCAACCGGCACAACGGTTGCGCCGAGCAACTTCATTCGATACACATTGGTGGCTTGGCGTCTTACATCTTCAGACCCCATATAAACAACACATTCCATACCATAACGCGCTGCCACTGTAGCGCTAGCCACACCATGTTGACCTGCACCTGTTTCCGCAATGACACGGGTTTTACCCATGCGCCGCGCTAATAAAGCTTGTCCAATCGTATTATTAACCTTGTGCGCGCCCGTATGATTCAAATCTTCCCGTTTCAAAAGAATTTGCGCGCCACCCAAGTGTTCGGACCATCTTTTTGCATGATAAATCGGACTTGGACGGCCTACATAATGTTTTAACTCGTAAGCAAATTCTGCTTTAAAATCCGGATCATTTCGATAACGCTCATATTGCTCACGCAAATTATCTAACGCCGAAATTAAGGTTTCGGCAACAAACACCCCTCCATAAGGGCCAAAGTGGCCACTTTCATTTGGAAGATTATAAACACTCACTATTCTCTAACTCCTTGCATGAAAGCAATAATTTTCTTTTCATCTTTAATACCCTTTGCTGCTTCCACGCCACTAGACACATCGACAGCCCAAGGTTGAGTTTTCTGAATGGCCATCGCCACATTGCCCGCATGTAACCCACCCGACAAGATTAACGGCAAAGGCAAATCTTGTGGAATCAAACGCCAATCAAATACATGCCCGGTACCACCCGGCATATTGGCGGCATAAGTATCCAGCAATAAGCCTTTCGCATTTTGATACTGCTGTGCATATTGTAACAAATCTAAATCTTCTCTAACTCGAACAGCCTTGATATAAGGATATAGAAATTGCTCACAAAACTGTACTGATTCATCTCCATGGAATTGTAATAAGCTTAATTTTGCCGCTTGTGCGGTTTCATTCACCCATTCCGGAGTTGGATCAACATACACACCCACCGTGTTTACAAAAGCGGGAATTTTCGCTGAAATCTGACGCGCCATATCTGGCGTAACATAACGCGCACTCTTCTCCCAAAACACAAAACCAATGGCATCTGCACCATTATTAACTGCTGCAAGTGCATCTTCCAAACGCGTAATACCACAAACCTTCACACGAACAGACATATTAAAACTCTAATTTAACCGAACTTATAATTGTATTACATTATCGACTAGATAAGCAGTCAATAATCGGATTTGGTGAAAATGTTGGAAATTCCCATTTGGCATCATACTGAACATGTGATAAATACAAACCATCAGCTGAAAAGGTCGGCGCGGCCAATGCGCGATTACGGCTTTCTAATAATAATTGTATCCATTCAGGTGTGTGTTTACCCTTGCCAACATAAACCAAGCACCCCACAATATTACGCACCATATGTTGCAAAAATGCATTGGCACGGATATCAAAAACGATAAGACTACCATGACGGCATATCGCTAATCGAGTAATGGTGCGTATGGGAGATTTTGCCTGGCATTCCGAAGCACGGAAAGCTGAAAAATCGTGCTCTCCAACAAGCAAATCAGCTGCATGCTGCATGCTCTCTAAGTTAAGTTCACCATGATACCAACCAATTTTTCGGTTATGAATACCGGGACGAACAGGATGGTCTGACAGCAAATATCGGTAGTGCCTCTCAATTGCACTAAAACGTGCGTGAAACTTATCGGAAACTTCAGATGCCCATATTACGGCGATATCTTTAGGTAGTAACGCATTGACACCTCTCACCCATGCCGTTATTGGGCGGGTAGCAGAAGTATCAAAATGAACCACTTGATACAACGCATGCACATTAGCATCAGTCCGTCCAGCAGTAACAACACGAATTTTCTCACAGGCAATATCTGACAAAGCAACTTCAAGACTGTCTTGTACCGCACAGGCGGCTAGTTGACTTTGCCAGCCACAATATTGACTACCATCATACTCAAGGATTAAAGCGATTCTCACAGTATGGAAACCACTTTCTTATATGGTATGAGCGCGATCAAAAAAGCACCGTGACATAACAAATGGCAATTATAGCTTCTCCAACAACGCTTTTGCCGCTTCCTTTTGTTGCACATCGCCATCACGAATGATTTCTTCAAGCATTTCTCTTGCACCTTCTTCATCTTCCATATCCTGGTAGGCTTTTGCAAGGTCAATTTTTGTTTCTACTTCTTGCCATTGTTCACTGTTTATTTTTTCACTTGACGCATCATCCTCTATATTCAGATCAATATCAGAAAAATCTATTTTTGGTGAAGCTATTTCCGCTTCAATTGAAGATTCTTCCTGACTATTGTTTGACGCATCACCTCCTAAAGCAGCATTTCCATCAGATACAGAGTCATTTCCTATATCTACAGACTCATCGGAAGGTAAGTCGAGCAAAGAAGTATCTAACTCAAAGTCAATACTTTTATCGTTTCCAGTATCCCCTTCTTCCGGCTGAGTATCAGGTGTCTCCATTGGTGACTCTTTAGTATCAGTTTCTACAACTGCCCCCTTCTCAAACTCGTAGCTCAACGCTTCAGCGGCTGCTTCCAAGTCACCCGGGGCCTCTGAAAGCTGTGTATCATCCGAATCAACATTGTCATTAGACTCGACTTCATCTGCAACGGCCGATTCTACAGCCCCAAGTTCTTCTGAGGACTCCATTTCACTTGATAACTCAATTTGCAAGTCTGTTGCCAACCCATCTTGCTGACTCTCTTCTTGACCAACCTCAATTTCGTTATCATTGGCATCAGATTTTACAGCTGCACCCTTCTCAAACTCGTAGCTCAATGCTTCCGCTTCTGCTTCCAAGTCACCCCGGGGCTCTAAAGGCTGTGCATCATCTAAATCAACCTTGTCATTAGACTCGACTTCATCTGTAACGGCCGATTCTACAGTCTCAAATTCTTTTGAGGACTCCATTTCACCTGGCAACTCAATTTGCAAGTCTGTTGCCAATTCATCTTCCTGATTCTTTTCTTGAGCAACTTCAGTTTTTTGATCACTAATATCATTCAGATCAAATTCAATTTCGTTCTCTGCAGCAGACGGCAACTGAGATGAACGCTCCATTACCTCATCCCTATTGGGCTCAAACTGCGAAACACCATCTTTTTCTTTTACTGTATCATCTGCAACAAAACCGGGGGCAATCCCTTGGTCTGCTTCTACTGGCGCATCAATTTCATTTAGCACAAACAAGTCATCACTCATTGTTTGCGCTCTACTAGCCTCATCTGAACTTAATTCAAGCTCATAATCAGGTGTAAATTTATCAAATGAATTATCAACTGTTTCTTGAATTGGTTCGGGCGTCACATTTTCATCTATGACTTTGGGCTCGTCAAAAGCTTGTGCCGAAAAAAAGTTGGACTCATTATCAAAGTCTTCATCATGACCGTTTTCTTCTTGAGTACCAGCAATTGTTTTCTCATTTGATAAATTGTCCGCTACAACTGCAGACGTGGTTCCAGCCGCAACTGAAGAAGCCATTTTATTACGCATGGACGGGGAAACGTCATCCGCAAAGTCCATATCATCATCAAAATTATCTTCTTCTTTCTTCTTACGCCTTTTAATGACAACTAGCAGTCCTAGTAATAAAGCAACCAACAAACCAGCAACATATTCAATATTGCCCATTACCGAATCCATATAAGATTTTTCTTCTGTAGCAAGTAATAATGGACTGGCAATTGATTCATCAATAGGCTCTTGAGGAATCGGCTCTGGTATAACGGTTGGCTCTTGAACAGCCTCATCGATTGGTGCATCAATAGACTCAATCATTTCCTGACCAACTATTGCGGCATCTATTTCTAATCCGGAATCAGGAACAGAAATCACTTCCTCTAGAGTATCGAGTTCAGCTTCTGGTTTAACTTCATCGTCTAAAATCGCTTCTGCATGAAGCTGTGCTTGTGCTAATGATGGTTGCTGTAACTCAAGCAGTCGCTGTAAATCATTAATTTGCTTCTCCAGCATAGCAACTCGTTCATTCGCTTCTTCCAACGCAAGATTACGTGCGATTGCGTCTTCTTCCATCATACGTATGCGATCTATCATTGACGCATCAGAACCATCGCCTAGCTCATCGATTAAGTGGGCACCGCTTGATAGGCGTAAAACCTCTTCTGCTCCTTCATTTAAAGAAGCGCTATCATTTTCGATTCTGGTTGTAATCTGTCCTGAGTCAAATTGTTTTGGCGTATCGGAAGGTGGTGATTCATTTAAACCTTCAACAAGTTTATCGCTGTATTTACGCCAATTTGCCACTTGAATTTTGACTTCAGCATTCGCCTCCATTCCATCAATTGCCAGAACTTCACTGTTATCCGGTATATGTAAAATAGCACCTGCTCGCAGCAAATTCATATTATCATCGATAAAAGCATCACGATTAGTACGATACAAAGCCATTAACACTTGATTCAAGTTTAAAGGTTCTTTTGTTATTTTTCGCGCAATACTAAATAATGTATCACCGCGCTCTACCGGTCCATAGCTATTACCATTTACTCCAGCTTGTACTACTTTAACTTGTTTTTGTTTTTCTACTTCTACAGTAACCGGCGAAACTGGTTCAGGTTCAGGTTCAGGTTCTTCAACTACGGCTACCTGTTCCGTTCTAAACACAGGTGCTATAGGTTCCGGCTTTTCGTACTCAACGGGATCCAACAACACTGTATACTCACGCAATAAACGACCTGAATTCCAGCTCAGTTCAAGCAGAATATTCAAAAACGGTTCATTAATCGCTTGCGGTGAAGTAATGGTGACGTATGGATCACCATTTACGCGCGGTTCAATAGAAATATTAAGGGAAGGAAAGAATTGCTGGTAACTGATACCAGCCTGGGCAAACGATTCGCGTGAAGCGAGCTCAGCTTTTAAAGAGGAAACCTCATCTTCACTGGCCGAAATATCAATTTCCGCGCTTAGCGGTTGCCCCAGAGATGAATTGAGTTTTAGTTGACCTAATCCAGCAGCACTAACCACCAGCGGTAACATCAACACGATTACAATCAAGCATACTCTAAAATAAGAATTATACACAGAGGCACCCTCTCTTGTTCTTTGAAGATAAATGTGTTAGTACTCCGTCTACTTAATATTGATGGATACAGCAATTACAAGATGTTTCGTCGCAAGACGCAGCACGCAGACAATGGTTATTCCCTTGTCAAGAGACCTAATACCGCCAGTGGCGCCGAAAAGCTAACTGTATTCGTCAATATTAAGTAGACGGAGTACTAGGCTAACATTGCGTCTAATTAACGCAAGTAAGAATTATGCAACTTATTATAGGCTAATTCATTTTACAAGAAACCCTTAAAACGGGACATACAGTCATTTTCCCCTGAATATCCCGTTAATAGTCATTCATAACACAACTCTTTCTACAGGCCAAGCAACAATTAAGTAACTATTCAACTTACCCTTAGAACCCACCACTTCTGTGTTAAAAAATGATTATTTACACATGTAAACACACATTTTGTTAAGGAAAAAGTTCTGACTAAAGAGTAACCTACAATAAGAACTTATAGGTACAAAACCATCACTGACTCGAAGACAGAGTGAGTGAACAGATCAACGCGTTTCCAAAATTCGTAACATCCTTCTAAGTGGCTCAGCCGCGCCCCAAAGCAGTTGGTCGCCTACTGTGAACACAGACAAGTATTCTCCACCCATAGCCAACTTCCGTATCCGTCCAACGGGGATAGACAATGTCCCTGTTACAGCCGTTGGCGTCAATTCTGATGTAGTCGCTTCGCGCTCATTCGGAACGACATGCACCCACTCATTAGAATTCTCAATCACCGCTTCTATTTCATCCAGCGGCACATCTTGATTTAGTTTAATCGTTAACGCCTGGCTATGGCAACGCATGGCACCAACTCGAACACAAATACCATCAACGGGGATATTATGATCATGCCGACCAATAATCTTATTGGTCTCAGCCTGACCTTTCCATTCTTCTTTGCTTTGACCATTATCTACCGCTTTATCAATCCATGGAATCAAACTACCGGCTAATGGCACGCCAAAGTTCTCGACCGGAAACTTATCATCACGTAATGTTCCAGCAACTTCACGGTCGATGTCCAAGATACTCGAAGCCGGATTATCCAACAGATCCTTAGCAACACGATGCGCCTCACCCATTTGTTGTAGCAATTCACGCATATTACGGGCGCCTGCGCCAGATGCTGCTTGATAGGTCATCACGTTCATCCACTCAACCATGCCTTTCTCAAACAGTCCACCAACCGCCATTAACATCAAACTAACGGTACAGTTGCCACCAATATAATTCTTTACACCTTTGTCCAGTGATTGCTCGATAACCGACTTATTTACCGGATCAAGAATAATCACAGAATCTTCTTTCATCCGTAGCGCAGAAGCAGCATCAATCCAATAACCTTGCCAGCCAGTCTGACGTAATTGATTTGCAACTTTATTGGTATAATCACCACCCTGACAGGAAATAATAATCTCCATTTCCGCTAGCTCAGAAAGATCATACGCGTCTTTTAACGGTGGAATTTCTTTACCGACATCCGGGCCTTCGCCACCTTTTTGAGACGTAGTAAAAAACACAGGATCAATTCGTGAAAAATCATCTTCTTCACGCATACGCTGCATTAAAACAGAACCCACCATACCTCGCCAGCCTACAAACCCAACTCGTTTCATCGCTTAGTTATCTTCCTGAAATTTTACAAATGTGACAAAACCGCATCACCCATTGCTTGTGTACCTATTGCCTGCTCCCCTGGTGCCGCAATGTCGCTGGTACGCAACCCTTGTTGCAGAACCTTCTGTACCGCCGTTTCTATCCGCAACGCAGCTTCTTCTTGATCAAAGGTGTAACGTAACATCATGGCCACTGAAAGAATGGTCGCCAACGGATTGGCAATATCTTTTCCAGCGATATCCGGTGCCGAACCATGAATCGGCTCATACAGCCCTTTATTATTCTGATCCAACGATGCAGAAGGTAACATACCAATGGACCCTGTCAACATAGAGGCTTCATCAGACAAAATATCACCGAACATATTACCCGTTACAATCACATCAAATTGTTTTGGATCACGTACTAGCTGCATGGCTGCATTATCCACCAACATATGTGAAAGCGTTACCTGTGGATATTCTTTCGACACTTCGATCACCACGTCACGCCACAATTGCGTACATTCCAGCACATTCATTTTATCGACTGAGCATAATTTTTGATTTCTTTTAGCCGCCGCCTGAAAAGCCACATGGGCAATTCTGCTTATTTCGGCTTCACTATAAATCATGGTATTAAAACCAACCCGCTGCCCATCACGCTGTTCAATCCCACGCGGTTCGCCAAAATAAATATCCCCGGTTAACTCACGTACAATCATAATATCCAAACCAGCAACTACCTCAGGCTTAAGACTAGAGGCATTTGCCAACTCTGGATAGAGAATTGCTGGCCGCAAGTTGGCAAATAAATTAAGTGCCTTGCGAATGGCCAACAGCCCCCTTTCGGGGCGTTGAGGACGAGGTAGCGTGTCATATTGCGGTCCACCCACTGAACCGAGCAAAACCGCATCAGCATTGCTCACCAATTGATGCGTTACTTCTGGATAAGGTTCCCCGGTTGCATCAACCGCACAACCACCAATTAAGCCATGTTCCAACTCAATGCTCATACCGTCCGCTTTTAAAGCATCCAGTACTCTTATTGCTTGTGCAATAATTTCCGGGCCAATACCGTCACCCGCCAAAACCGCAATTTTCATATTATTCCAAATTTATTATTTACGCATACAACCAGGGTTGCTGTTCACGTCTTTGCTGCTCAAATTGTTTGATCTTATCGGCTTTCTGCAATGTCAATCCGATTTCATCTAATCCATTCACCAGACAGTGTTTACGAAATGTATCCACTTCAAAACCAAAACTTATCTCATCTGGTGTATTTACTGATTGCGCTTCTAAATCAACAGTCAAACAATAGCCGTCAGTCGCTTTCACCGCTTCAAATAACTGGTCCAGTATTTTTTCTTCCAGAATAATCGGCAACAGGCCAATCTTGAAGCAGTTATTAAAAAAGATATCGGCAAAACTCGGCGCGATGATGACTCGAAAACCATAATCTTGCAAAGACCATGGCGCATGCTCACGACTGGAACCACAACCAAAATTGGCACGTGCCAATAATATTTCTGCTCCCTGATAACGCGGCTTGTTAAGGACAAACTCTGGATTAGTCTGACGCTGAGAAGCGTCCATACCCGGCTCGCCATGATCAAGATAGCGCCACTCATCAAATAAATTCTGGCCAAACCCAGAACGTTTAATCGATTTCAGAAATTGCTTGGGAATAATCGCATCTGTATCAACATTTGCGCGATCCATCGGGGCCACAAGACCATTAAATGTGTTAAATTTTTCCATGGGTTAGCTTTTATTGCGCCGAACGCTCAAGCGCTTCTCCACCTTTTTGTAAATCTTTACCAATACCAGCCATCGTATTGCATGCTGTTAAACCAATCATTGTGACTAAAACGATCATCACCGATAGTATCTTCATTAGAATGACCTTAATAATTGAAATTCTGTTTTCTCTAGCTATCGCTCATTTCACGCACGTCGACAAAATGGCCAGCTATTGCGGCGGCGGCGGCCATAGCAGGACTAACTAGATGCGTGCGTCCACCAGGCCCTTGACGCCCTTCAAAATTGCGGTTAGATGTGGAGGCACAACGCTCACCTGATGCCAAGCGATCATCATTCATGGCCAAACACATAGAACATCCCGGTTCGCGCCACTCAAAACCTGCCGCACGAAAAATGTCATCCAACCCTTCTTTCTCAGCCTGATTTTTGACCAAACCAGAACCCGGTACCACCAATGCCAATTTTACCCTTGCAGCAACCTGTTTACCCCTCACAACCTGGGCCACCGCACGCAAGTCTTCAATACGTGAGTTGGTACATGAACCAATAAACACTTTATCAATCGCGATATCTTTAATCGACGTATTGGCGTGAAGCCCCATATATTTTAGCGCTTGCTCCATGTCATGGCGTTTGACTTCATCGACAACAGATGCCGGGTCCGGCACCCTGCCGTCAACGGTGGTCACCATCTCGGGAGAAGTACCCCAGGTCACCTGCGGCTTGATCGCTTCGGCATCCAGAACGATGGTCTCGTCGAATTCAGCGCCAGAGTCACTTTGCAGCGTCCGCCAATAGGCAACTGCTTTTTCCCACGATTCCCCTTGTGGTGCGAATGGACGACCTTTGATATATTCAACAGTCGTGTCATCAACGGCTATCATTCCAGCACGTGCACCGGCTTCAATCGCCATGTTGCACAATGTCATGCGCCCCTCCATCGATAAACTTTGGATCGCACTACCGGCAAATTCAATCGCATATCCGGTTCCACCTGCGGTACCTATTTTACCAATCACTGCCAATGCAATATCTTTGGCGGTTACACCCAAACCCAGCTGCCCCCTGACAACAATCTGCATGGCCTTGGCTTTTTTCATCAACAAGCATTGTGTTGCCAACACATGCTCCACCTCCGATGTGCCTATCCCAAATGCCAGACAACCAAAAGCGCCATGAGTACTTGTATGTGAATCACCACAGACAACGGTCATACCGGGTAATGTCGCGCCTTGTTCCGGGCCGATGACATGCACAATACCCTGACGCACATCATTCATTTTAAATTCAGTAATGCCCAACTCATCACAGTTTTGATCCAGCGTGTCCACTTGCAACCGTGAAATGGGATCATTAATACCTTGACTACGATCAGTGGTCGGCACATTATGATCAGCTACAGCCAGGATAGAATTCAACCGCCAAGGCTTACGCCCAGCTAATTTTAAACTCTCAAAAGCCTGTGGGCTGGTCACTTCGTGCACCAAGTGACGATCAATATAGATCAATGCCATACTTCCCGGCTCGTCGGATTCCGTATGAACCACATGCTGGTTCCAAAGTTTGTCGTATAAAGTTTGCATCATGCCCAAGCGATATTCAAATAACTTGGAATTATCCCATAAAGTCAACGCAAGAAACAGACTCTAGGGGGTGTTCTTAATTAGTAAATTATTGCTGTTGTCACTGAAATGGTGCCAGGCAAGGCATGCGGAGCGTCGTTTGGTTATTCCAAATAAGAGACAAATAACACGGCATGGCACCATTTCAGTGACAACCCGTAGGGCTGGACTCATTTTAGCCCTTTGCAGTGTTATCATTCGCTTATGTAGAATAACTTCATTGCGCTCATTCTGCCTTGCTAAGGACCAAAATGGCTTCCAGCAGCAACAGTTTGCTAATTGAGAACACCCCCTAGTTCTTTATCGTATTCATTTTCCAAATTACTAATAGCATTCCCAACAGAGTTGAAGCGGCACTAATGGTAAATGTAATTTCTGCGCCCAAACTATCCCAAGTGTAACCACTCATAATGGCACCTAGAGTACCACCAATACCATAGGCAACACTGGTATAGATGGTTTGTCCTTTGGCCTGGTGCCGTCCATGAAAATAATGATGCACCACCATTATGGCTGCTACGTGGTGTGTGCCATAAGTTGCTGCATGTAGAACCTGTGCAAGCAAAATCACCGCCAACCACTCTATTCCCCAACCGATCATCAAAAAACGCAGAATCGCACAGGCAAAACTAAACACCAGAATTGCCTTTAAACTAAAACGTTGCATCATCCAAGGCATTAGAAAAAAAACACCGATTTCACAAATTACCCCAACCGCCCAAAGCCAACCGACAAGACCCTTGTCATAGCCATGTTCCACTAGATAAATCGAGTAAAATGTATAATAAACACCATGCGCAAAAATCATCAACAAACTGGATAGCAAAAACGCCATCACTTCCGGGCGTTTACAAACCTGCCGTATTGAATCCTGATCGACACTACTACCAATCACTTCAGTTTCAGGAATACTACGTGAGAAAATCACAATCCCTAGCTTTAAAGCCAACACAATCCAAAGCAACCAGATAATTTCCACCACATCCAACAAGTAACCCATGCCGACTACCGCGAGGATAAACCCGACTGATCCCCAAGATCGTATTTGACCGTACTGATCTGTTTTATCACCTAAATGCGATAGCGTTACTGCTTCAATCAGCGGTAATGCAGCGCTCCAGCAAAAGCTCATGAGCAACATCACCAGGAAAACCCAAGCAAAAGACTGGCCAAAGAAAAATCCGATAAAACTCACAAAACCACCCAACGCAGCGAGTTGCACCACCATCACTCGCCGCCCTGTATGATCCGCTAACCAACCCCACGCAGTCGGTGAAAAGATTCGTGTTACCAACAGTAGTGACATCAAAACACCAATCTGCAACGCACTAAAAGAAAGTGACTGAAGATACAAACTCCAGTATGGCGCAAAGGCGCCAAGCACCGCAAAATGAAAAAAATAAAACCCGGAAAGACGCCAGTAAGGTAAGGAATGCATTAAGCTTTGTTAATTCAGAAAGGTCACGGGTTTGAAAAACAGAATGAGCGGAAAAGAAAATATATGCCGGATTTTACAAGATATAGTCAACAGGAAACAAAACTAATAACGTAACTATTCAGCTTGCCCCTAGAATCCACCATTTCTGCGTTACAAAATGATCATTTACACGTGTAAACTCACATTTTGCGCCTTGAACTGATGAATTCTAGGGGCAATCAGAACAGTTACCGAAATATACTGAATAGTTACCTAATAACTAGAAAGATTAGTTCTGAATTTGACGAAAATTTCACTTTCTGCCAAATTCATGACGTTATGATTCTGACAAATCATTCTTAACAAACATGAATTAAGTCGCAAATATCAGTTGATGTGACGTTATATCAATCAATTACCTCAATCTCTGACACAAAGGACTTAATCACTTGTCTGTCAAATGTACGGGTTGAAAGTCGGTCGCTATAATGTATTTTTACTCTATTAGCAATTTTCAAATTCTCAACGGCAAATTCAAACAGATCCGAATCATCTATAACGAAATGTCTAAACCGATCACCACCATTCCCGACTTGTATGGTCATGAAAAAACTTCTGAATGAATCTTTATTGTGTATGAGGTTAGTTATTCTTCCAAACTCAACACCATGAGAAACTTCCCGGTCAAACGTGCTGATATTACCAACAAACTGTTTTATTTCCAGATTGTAATCTTCTGTGACAGGAGAGATTGCAAGTAGCTCGTTCGTAGCCGAACACGACAGTAATCGACTACTTTTTGGCGTTCTGTATTCGACCACCACATGGTTCCCTATGAGTTCTTCAAGCTCATCGTAATGATCTTCATTAAAACAAAATCGCCAAGGATTGGTAACAAGATTCACAGATTGGTTATTCAGGTTCTGCAGTGTAACACTCTCGTTCCCCAATAATATTTCCCCAACAATCGTGTCGCCAAACGTCCTCTCACGATTTAGCTTGCTGAGTTGTCCGGAAGTGTAACCTTTAGTATCGATAACTAATGAACCAGCAAAAATATTGCCGGAAGTAAATAATAATAGCGAAAGGACAATCAAAAAGCTTAAATAGTGAACACCACATCTTCTAAAGTTTTGCATAGATACCTTTTCAATAAAGTTTCCCAACCATACATTGCTTTAATTTCGAAGACCAATTATATTTTTTACTATCCATTTTTAATAATAAAAACCAAAGAGCACCTCTAACCTGAATATTGCACCAGTACGCGATATTTCAGCTTACAAGCCTTATGTTTATTGACTATTAGCGATTTTTATGAACACACACTATGTACCCAAGGTTTCGCTTGCTAGTTTTTAACTTGTTCTGTTTTGAATTGAACGCACATGCTCCCTATGCCGTAGAATAACTGCGTCTCCGGTCGCGAGCACGCTCAATTCAAAACAGCTCGGCGTTAAAATTCCAGCATCTGGTGCAATATTCAGGCTAGACATCATCATTTCAATTTTATTTTCACCACCAATAACACACTAACCACATGAATTAAAAACCCCCACCCAAACAAGCATCCAAGACACCAAACGACTGTAACGACTTACTGGCAAATATCATAAAATATCACAATATTGTTATACTTCAATTTCAAAGTGCCCTCCGAAGCAGCTTTACTTTGAATATTAAATTTAATTAACCCGATATGCGCAAATACAGTTAAGGACATTTATACCCTATGGTTGATAAAAAACGCCTCTCTGAACGTGACATCTGCAGCAAACCTTCACGCCGGTCATCGCCAACAAAAGCTTGCAGATGCAATAGCTGAGCAAACTATGTCGTAATAAATCATGGACGCCACACCACGACGTATCGCTCATCTCGACATGGATGCCTTCTATGCTTCCGTCGAACTGCTTCGTTACCCTGAATTACAAGGTTTGCCGGTTGTTATCGGCGGACGCTCAACGCATCAACCAACGATTAAGACTGATGGCAGTAGACAGTTTTATCAACTACGAGAATACGTCGGTCGGGGTGTGGTTACAACATCAACTTATGAAGCTCGTGCAATGGGTGTCTTTTCAGCCATGGGCATGATGAAAGCAGCGCAACTTGCTCCAGAGGCCATTCTTCTACCCACCGACTTTGATAGCTATCGCCATTATTCACAGCTGTTCAAAGCTGCCGTTGCTGGCATTACTCCAAAGATTGAAAACACCGGTATTGATGAAATATACATCGACATCACTGACTTACCCGACGAGACACTTGTCCTCGCACAACGTATCAAACAAGCCGTGTACAACGCTACCGGACTCACTTGCTCTATTAGTATCACACCCAACAAGCTGTTATCAAAAATAGGCTCCGATTTGGAGAAACCCGATGGCATAACAATCCTTAGCATGTCCGACATCCCCGACCGAATCTGGCCGTTATCGGTGCGCAAAATCAACGGCATTGGCCCCAAGGCAAGTAAAAAATTGGCCTCAATAGGCATCTTAACGATTGCCGAGTTAGCACAAGCGAAACTGAGTTTTCTGCAAAGTCACTTTAGCCGCAGCACTTCGACCTGGTTGCATGAGGTTTCTCATGGCATTGATAACCGATCCGTTATAACCCACTCCGAACCAAAATCAATCAGCCGGGAAACTACTTTTGAACAAGACCTTCATCCTCGCCATGACCGGCCGGCTTTATCAAAAGCTTTCACCGCGTTGTGTACACGTGTAGCAGCAGACCTACAGCGTAAAGGGTACACCGGGCGCACCATCGGCATTAAGCTACGATTCGCGGACTTTCATACCGTGACACGAGATTTTACACTCACAGCACACACTGCGGACCCTGCAACCATACGGCGCGCAGCAGGAGAATGCTTACGACGTATATCACTTGAAAAAAGGCTCAGATTACTTGGGGTACGAGTCAGCTCGCTTTCTCCCGCTCATTCTTCACAAGCAGCAACGGTTTCACCACAAAGAGAATTACCATTGATTCCTTGAACCTAAAATCCTCAGTTGGATGGTGTTTAGAGTGCGTTATTGTTTCTTTTTGGCGAGACGTAATGAACCATCCGTTATATTCCGTCATTTTTAAGTTTTGTTTGTTTCTGTGATACGCCAACAATTAGCGTATGCTCTCCCCAGAGGTTTTTGGCACCGTCTCATGATAGTTTCGGCATTTTATCCACTATTCCCCAATGGCAAGCTCGAACACAATCACGGCGGATTCACGCTCTCCCTGTATTATTAATTAAAACATAAAGGTAGGTATAAATTCTGGACAAACTCTGTTATTTGAGGTAAAACGAAGTTTTTCCAATCAACGGTTGAGAGACAGATTGTCCTATTCATCACTCC
>JAJFJJ010000070.1 GCA_021774195.1 Nitrosomonas sp.
GAGCCTCGCTATAATGTTTATAGCACGCTATTTTTTCATTTTTGCTGTGTTGCAATTCGTTGCAATAACTCGTTATTTCGCCTCATTGCGCCTTGCCAAAAAGAAACAATAACGCACTCTAAACACCATCCAACTGAGGATATTAGGTTGAAAGCTTGATAATAGAATAAAAAGCAAGTAATTGTCGATGTGGAATTAAAGTGATGGAAGATTAGTCTATAAAAACAAATGGAATGGCGAAGAACTAAATCTCCCAGTTAGTCGGTTCTTTAACCGGTACCTTATTTTTCTGGTGGCGGAATTTTGAGATAAATGGATAGATTACGCGGCGTGCGCGGTTGATGCCGCCGAGTGGCCGATGCTCCGGTAAACTGTGCCAGGGGGAGAATGACAAGTTTTCACCGAATTCATTTTGTTGTCGATGATCGAAGCTTTGCTGGAGGATTCTGATGGTAGCTACTTTGTGAAACGGTGATTCCTCTTCACGCCATTCTTTTCCAGGGTCTTCAATCGGCATGCTTTCGGCATTGGTTTGAAGTTGCACCGAGAAATCAAAATTTACATCACCTTGTTCCAATTGTTGGATCATGGCGGTACGTAAAAAATTATCATCTGGATTAGCTGGGATTTCATCAGCCGCAGTGATATGCGGTATGGTTGAATATTTAACTGCTTGTTCGCCCCACAAATAAGGTGTGGTGCTGAAGTAACGAATTTGTAGTGGGTTGGCAAACTTCTTCATTGATTTTAATAAATTTCCAATCACCCGCCAGTGTGTTGAGAAAAATCGAATTTTTGATAAGATGCTGCCCGTTAGTACCTTAATTAAACCATTAAATTCTTCAACATCCTTGGTCACAAAAACGTTGGTGCTGATTAAAATAAAATCCTGTGTTAGTTCATCCTCTTCATTTTCTTGTAATTTTTTCCCAGGTACACCCATGAGCTTAATGGCCATGCCGCGAATATCGCGATCAATATCCGGGCTGATCGTGCCGCTCTGATTTGAGAAGCGAATCCAGGCCTGGTATGTCTTTGCTTCACTGAAAATGCCAACCCGCATTGATTCCGGTAGATTTGGTTCAACCGTAAACTCGGCTTTGACCACCCCATGCATTTTGGGGTGTGCGTCACGACGCATGATGCCGGATTGGTTGTCTTCGATAATTTTTGCTTTTAGTCGCTCGGCCAGATCTTGGATTATGGCTTCCTCACCGTTTGGCTGATTTTCTTGTGCAAGGTTATTTTCAGACATTTTTATTTGGCCTTGTTCGTTATTTTTTAAACGGTAATAAAGACATGAGGTCTTTAGCCTGAAAATTGCAACAGTTGCATGCTGAAATATAATGTATTGATGCAATGTTCAGGTTAGACCCCATGTTGGTTTACTCTACATTAACTGTAATGCTGGCACGCAGTGATTCGCCATATGATTGATGCGCACCGTCTGCAAATTGCAGCATCAGCGTGTGTTGACCTGGTTCCAGCGTTAGTGTGGTTTCAGTTTGTCCTTTACCAAAATGCAAATGGGTTGGTGAACCCGGTGGCACGACTTCACCTTCGGCAATCGGTTCTTCATCAACCAATAAATGATGATGGCCGGTGTTTTCCGTCATGTCTCCAGCGGGTTTAATGGTCATACCTTTGAGACCCATGACCACGTTAAATTCCTGGCTGACGGTGGCGCCATCAGCGGGTTCAACAAAATAAACTGATGGCTCTGCTTCCGCCGGTTTATTACCGTAGGCTAGGGCATTGGCGCTCATAGCCAATAATGATGTTGCGGCAAGCAACATCAACGTTTGTTTCAAAGTTGACTTATCAGTTAGATTTTTCATTTTTCCCTCTTTTTGTATGAGAACGTTATTAAACTGCATGAATTGGTTTGGAAGCATTTGATCAAACTAAGTTCCAAAGTTTAATCACTAAAATTTTCCTAATAATTATTTTATGACCATGCAATGATCAAGGTAATCATTTTTCAGAATTTAAGCAACTATCGCTGATTAGAAAGAGATGGTTTTTTAATGGCCTGGAAAAATTTCAACCATTCAAAATAGGGACCAGGGTCTGTTTTTCGGCCCGGTGCAATATCAGCATGACCGGTAATATCGGTAATCGGGTAGGTGTCTTGTAATGCTAGGGTTAGCGGTGTCAGCGCAGAATATTGTTGCTCAGTAAAGGACTCTGTGTCGCAGCCTTCTAACTCTATTCCGATAGAAAAATCATTGCAGCGTGTTTTGCCTTGCCAATTGGATTCCCCTGCGTGCCAGGCACGTTGATTGCAAGGCACAAACTGAATAATGCTGCCGTCACGACGAATAAAGAAGTGGCTAGATACTTTTAAGTTGACTAACTCTTGATAGCAAGGGTGTTCATCAGGATTGATTTGATTGGTAAATAACTGAATCACGCCATCACCACCATATTGATTAGGCGGCAGGCTAATGTTGTGGATCACTAATAAACTAATTTCTATACCTTGCGGGCGTTGATCAAAGTTGGGAGAGGGTATAAAGTGTGCGCTATCTAAATAGCCTTCAGCATTAATGTGCATATTGGAAAAATGACTTGATTGTTTGATACAACATGTTAGCTTATTTAGTTAAAACTTGGGAATTGATCAACATTTATCGATCGACAGAATGCATAAAAAAAGAGGCAAATTTATCACCCTTGAAGGCATTGATGGGGCGGGTAAGTCGACACAGTTGGAAAGAATAGCCGCATTCTTGCGCACTAAGGGCTTAAGCGCTATGGTCACCCGAGAACCGGGCGGCACACCGTTAGGTGAGCAGTTGAGAACGCTATTACTAGATAAAACCAGTGCGATGCACCCAGAAACAGAGGCGCTATTAATGTTTGCAGCACGACGCGAACATCTTGATCGAGTCATTATGCCGGCGCTTAATCAGGGCAAATGGGTTGTTTCAGATCGTTTTACTGACGCCAGTTTTGCCTATCAAGGTGGGGGTAGGGGGCTTGCGTTTGAGAAACTGGAAACCCTTGAGCAATGGACTCTTGGTGCTACTCAACCGGATTTAACGTTATATTTTGATGTCTCAGTGGAATTGGGTCAGCAACGTATTAACCGGCTGACGGTGGATCGATTTGAACAGGAGCGGGATGATTTCTTTCAACGGGTTCGGGCGGCCTATTTAATCAGAGTAGAGCAATTCCCACAACGAATTCATTGTATTGATGCCAGTCAATCGTTGACTGAGGTGCAGCTCGAAGTTGATCGGGTATTAGAGCAATTAACCTAAATCCCTCAGTTGATCGCCACAGAAACAACCAATCTTATGAAATTGCGAATAATGTTCTCAATATATTTTTGGTGAGCTTCGCTATGATGTTTATAGCACGCTATTCTTTTATTTTAGCTGTGTTGCAATTCGTTGCAATAACTCGTTATTGCTCCTCATTGCGCCTTGCCAAAAAGAAACAATATCGCACTCTAAACACCATCCAAGTGAAGATTTTAGGATTAATGATCAATGAGTAATATTTATAGTTGGCAAAAAGAAATTTGGCAAACACTCACGCGCAACTTTGCTACACAACAACGCTGCCATGCATTACTGTTAAAAGGTCACCAAGGTATTGGTAAATTTGATTTTTCCCGATATTTTGCAAAATCTTTGTTGTGTGATCACGCTAAGGAAGACATCCAGGCCTGTGGCACATGCCAAAGCTGTCATTGGTTTGAACAAGGTGCCCACCCCAATTTCTACCAAGTTGTACCCGAAGCGTTGTCAGAGGTTGTCAGTGAAGATACCGATCGTGCCGGAGCTGAAGAGACAGCAGGCAACAGCAAAAGTAAGAAAAAAGCCAGCCAGCAAATCAGTGTAGGGCAAATACGGAATCTGACCGATTTTGTCTATATGTCTGGTCATCAGAGCGGCTACAAGATTGTACTCATTTATCCGTCTGAGGCAATGAATAAGGCCGCAGCCAATGCCTTATTAAAAAAACTGGAAGAACCGCCAGAACAAGTCTTGTTTATATTAGTGACGCACCATCCTCAGCATTTACCACCGACTATTCGCAGCCGTTGCCAGCAAATTACCATGCCAGCGCCAGATGTTAAAACATCATTAGATTGGCTGGTGCAACAAGCGGTTAAAGACCCGCAATCCTGCCTGACGGCAGCGGGTCTGGCACCACTCACTGCGCTGCAGTTTAATGACAGCGAATTATTTGCTCAACATGAACAATTTATCCAACAAATCAGTTCGCCTATGCAATTAAATCCGATTTCTCTGGCTTTAACCATGCAGCAAGTGGATTTGTCTACCCTGGTCAGTTGGTTGCAAAAATGGTGCTATGATCTGGTCAGTTATGCGGTTTGTGGAAAAGTCCGTTACTATCATGACCAGCAAGCGATGATTGAATCATTGGCCGCAAACATAAATACTCATGCGTGTATTACCTATGTGCGAACGTTATATACGCATCAACGGCTGTCACAGCACCCATTAAACCCACGGTTATTTCTAGAAGAAATCTTTCTTTCTTATATTCAGTTAGTCAATGAAAAAGCTATTTAGCTTCAAACGTATCATCTGCCTTTAAAACCTTGAGTGCTTCACTGGCACAAACTTCGTCGAACTGAATACCCGGGGCGCCACCAACACCGACACCACCGACAACTTGGCCGTTTTTAATAATCGGAAAGCCGCCGCCTAGCAAAAGAATATTCTCATTCATATGTGCCAAGCTGTGTAAGTCGGTTTTATTTACGATTAACTCGGCATATTTCTGAGTTGGGCCACGCAAACTATTTGAGGTATACGCTTTACGATGACTGCTGTCCAAAGTGTGCGGACCGGCACCATCTGCTTTTAATTGGACTTTGAGCAACCCGGCATGATCGACAATGGCCACGCTAACTTTGAAGCCATCATCATGACACTGCTTAATCGCCGCTTGTGCGGCTTTAGTCGCCAAATCTAGTGGAATAATCGTTTGTGTCGGCCAATCTTTGGCCGATGCGGTGTTGAAAAGAAAACCGATAGAGAAGAATATAACAAAACTAATAATTTGGAGTTTTTTAGTCATGGGATAATCCTTTTATCAATAGTAAGAATCGGTATTAAAGCATATCATCAATTGTGAAAGTGCTGATTAATTTTAACCACCTTTGGTGAAGTGAAAAAGAACGCGCTTCAGAATGGAAGCAGGTAATTATTCCCATTCAATGGTTGCAGGCGGTTTGCCTGAAACATCATAAACCACGCGGTTAATCCCTCGAACTTCATTAATAATACGGTTGGAGACCTTGCTTAACAATGTGTAGGGGAGTTCAGCCCAGTTGGCGGTCATGAAATCTTGAGTCTGCACGGCACGTAGTGCAATTACATATTCATAAGTGCGTCCATCCCCCATTACACCGACAGACTTGACTGGGAGAAATACGGCAAAAGCTTGTGATGTTTTTTCATACCAACCGGAGTGATGTAATTCTTCAATGAAAATATGATCGGCCTGTCGTAATAACTCAGCGTATTCATATTTAACTTCACCTAGAATACGAACGCCTAGCCCTGGACCGGGAAAGGGGTGCCGGTAAACCATTTCACGCGGGAGGCCAAGCGCAACGCCAAGCTCACGCACCTCGTCCTTAAATAACTCACGTAATGGCTCAAGCAGTTTTAAATGCAGCGTATCGGGTAGCCCGCCAACATTGTGGTGCGATTTAATGGTATGTGCTTTTTTGGTTTTTCCACCTGCTGATTCAATCACATCCGGGTAGATCGTGCCTTGCGCTAACCATTTGGCATCGGTGATTTTTTCAGATTCAGCTTGAAACACCTCGATAAATTCCCGCCCAATAATGCGGCGTTTAGTTTCTGGGTCTGTAACCCCCGTCAAATGCAAAAAAAACTCGCGACTGGCATCGACATGGATGACTTTCACGGAAAGATTGTTGGCGAAGGTTTCCATCACTTGCTTGGCTTCATTTGCCCGCAACAAGCCATTATCAACAAACACGCAAGTGAGTTGGTCTCCAATTGCGCGATGGATCAATGCTGCAGCGACGGATGAATCAACACCACCCGATAATCCAAGGATGACCTGATCATTGCCAACCACTGAGCGGATTTTGCCAACCGATTCCTCGATGTAATCCGGCATATTCCAATCATGCCCGATACCACATATCTCATGTACAAAACGCTCAATAATCGCCTTGCCTTGTAGCGTATGAGTGACTTCCGGGTGAAACTGAATACCATAGAAATGACGTGTTTCATCTGCCATAGCAGCAATTGGGGTGGTTGCATTGTGTGCCATGACCTTGAAACCACAGGGTAATGTTTCAACCTTGTCGCCATGACTCATCCACACATCTAGAAAATCATTTCCAGCTGGATTGGTGCGGTCGTTTATCGAGTTGAGTAGTGCGCCAGACTCATTGACTTGAATTTCCGCATAACCAAATTCGCGTATGACTGCATTTTCAACCGTGCCACCCAATTGAGCGGCCATGGTTTGCATGCCGTAGCAAATACCCAAAACGGGAACGCCTAGTTCAAACACAACTTGTGGCGCTCGTGGTGTTTCGTCTTCTATAACTGAGGCAGGGCCGCCGGATAGAATGATACCGTCCGGCGAAAACGCTTGAATAAATTGTTGACTGACATCATAGGGATGCAGCTCGCAATAAACATTGGTTTCTCTGACGCGTCGGGCAATCAGTTGGGTGTACTGGGAACCAAAATCCAGTATCAGAATTTTTTGATGCATAGGGACGTGTGATTTTATTCGACGTGATAATTAGGTGCTTCTTTGGTGATTTGCACATCATGGACATGTGATTCACGGATGCCGGAAGAAGTGATTTCTACAAATTCGGCCTTGTCATGCATGGAAGCTATGGACTCGCAGCCTAAATAACCCATGCTCGAACGCACGCCGCCCATTAATTGGTGTATTACGGCAGTAATACTGCCTTTGAAAGGAACACGGCCTTCTACGCCTTCAGGCACCAACTTGTCATTGTTTTTTTGTTCGGCTTCTTGGAAATAACGATCACTGGAGCCTTGTTGCATAGCAGAGAGCGACCCCATACCGCGATAGCTTTTGTATGAACGGCCTTGATACAACTCAATTTCACCGGGTGATTCTGTTGTGCCAGCAAATAAACCACCAAGCATCACCAAATCAGCACCAGCTGCCAAGGCTTTAGAAATGTCACCGGAATAACGAATGCCGCCATCGGCAATAACCGGAATACCTGTGCCATCTAGGGCTTCTGATACATTGTGTATGGCAGTGATTTGTGGCACCCCAACACCGGCGACAATTCGTGTGGTGCAAATCGAACCGGGACCGATACCAACTTTGACGGCATCTGCACCACAATCTACTAGCGCCCTGGCAGCAGTGGCCGTTGCGACATTCCCGCCAATGACTTGTACCGTTGGGAACTGTTTTTTAACCCAGGAAATACGATCGAGTACACTTTGTGAATGACCGTGTGCGGTATCAACCACCAGTACATCAACACCTGCCTGGACTAACGCAATGGCACGTTCGTCACTGCCTTCACCAACGCCAATCGCGGCACCGACACGTAAGCGCTCCTGATCATCTTTACAGGCTAGTGGATACTCTGAGGTCTTAGTGATGTCTTTCACGGTAATTAAACCGCGTAATTCAAATTTATCGTTGACCACCAATACCCGTTCCAGGCGGTGTTTGTGCAGTAAATCCAACGCCTCTTCACGGGTGGTTCCTTCTTTGACGGTAACCAATCGTTTTTTTGGCGTCATGATATGTTTGATTGCCTGATCCAGGTTTGTCTCAAAACGTAAATCGCGATTGGTGACAATACCAACCACTTTTTTTCCATTAACGACAGGCAGTCCTGATATTTTGTGCAATCGGATCAATTCAAGCACTTCACGGACTGTCATTTCTTGTGGAATGGTGATTGGGTCTTTAACCACGCCGCTTTCGAAGCGTTTTACTTTGGCGACATGAGCCGCCTGGCTCTCAATTGTCATGTTTTTGTGAATAATCCCAATGCCGCCTTCTTGTGCAATCGTAATTGCCAACCGTGCTTCTGTCACGGTATCCATTGCTGCAGAGACTAGAGGGATATTTAGTTGGATCTCTTTAGTCAGATTGGTTGCCAAACTGACGTCCCTTGGCAATACATTTGAATGGGCAGGGACTAATAAGACATCGTCAAAGGTGAGTGCTTTTTGAATCAACCGCATAATAACAATCGCTTTGCAAAGCGACATTATATCGAAAACACTTCAATGTGTTGCATCATTTCAACGATGAATTCTGTTTTTTAATAATCTTTATTCTGTTAAGCACTTAATTCAGTCCTGATTCATCCGTTACAGAAATTAATGTTTAAGCGAGTATAATTTTCGTATCTGCTTAGCCCATTTAACCTAAAATCCTCAGTTGGATGGTGTTTAGAGTGCAATATTGTTTCTTTTTAGCAAGGCGCAATGAGGAGTGAACGAGTTATTGCAACGAATTGCAACACAGCTAAAATGAAACAATAGCGTGCTATAAACATCATAGCGAGGCTCACCCAAAAGGTATGTATTATATTAAAAATATTATACTTAATTTCATAAGGTTGGTTATTTTTGTAGCGATCAACTGAGGAATTTAGGTTTAATAATATGGAGAACAATATGCGACACCTAGTGTTTTTATTATTATTCTTAAGTAGCCAGATGATTGGCGCCGAGGTTTATAAGTGGGTTGATGAAGATGGGATAACGCAATATACCGACCAACCACCGCCATCTGGTGCTGCACAGATTGAAAAAAAACTAACAATAAAAGCGGCACCGACGCCAGAAACCAATCAGGCATCAAACTTAGCTGACGAGATGGAAGGATTTAACAAGCGTCGAGAAGAAAAGTTGGAGGAAAAGTCCAGGAAAGCGGCTCAAGCTGAAGAATATAAAAGCAAATGTGCTGCTGCCCAGGGTAGGCTCAAAGTGTATCGAGATTCTCCACGTTTGACTATGCCTGATGGAAAAGGCGGCATTGTTTATGTTGATGATGACGCGCGTCAGATAGAAATCAACAAGTCAAATGAGGCCATTGCTAAGTTTTGTAAATAACCGTTTTGTCCAAGCTTTTGAGCACAAGCCGGTTAACGCCTAATGGTCCAGGCGTTAATTAGGAGGTTGCCCGAGAATAGAATGTCTGCTGCGGGAAAGCTATTTTGGACGGATTTTCCGATCATTTTCGTTAAATAGAGCAACTATTTGCCTCAAATGATCAAAAAATCTGCCTCAAAATCACTTGCCCTCGTTACGACCACTATTCTCGGACAGTCTCACGGTTTTTTTAATAAATAGGAAACTGCTTTATTTCAATGAAAGACTTTCCATAGCCTTTTCATGATTCCACCTGCCATGAAATAGATGGCCTTTCTTCTCTGGTGTGCGGTCGCTGGTCCAGGTTAAATAATTTCCGTCTGGGGTGAAAACCGGCAACCCATCAAAGCCTTCCTTGTCGGTCACACGAACCGGTTTTTGTTTGCCGTTGACATCAACCATATATAGCTCAAAATTTCGATGCCCATGAATATTGGTTGAGAAAATAATGTACTCGCCGGAAGGATGATAGAACGGTGCCCATGACATGGCTTTGAGGCGCGTGACCTGTTTTTTGTTGGTGCCATCGATATTCATTGTGAAGATTTCCGCTTCTCGGCCATTTTCAGAAAAACGACGCCAAACAATTCTTTTACCATCCGGGCTAAAAAATGGGCCGCCATCATAGGTTCTAGTATGCGTCAGTCGTTTTACGTTGGAACCATCCGCGTTCATAATGTAAATATCAATCAATGCTGAAGCGTTATTTTTGAATAATACGGCTTCTTCATCTGAAATGTCGTCGGTATATGCCCTACGATTGGAAGCAAAAGCAATATACTTGCCGTCTGGTGACCAGGATGCTTCTGCATCATAACCGAGCGTATTGGTCAGGTTCTTAATGTTGTTACCTTCAAAATCGGTTTCGTAAATATCATAATATTCATCGTAATCCCATGCGTAAGATTTACGCTCGCCGGTCTTTCTACGTTCGATCTCAGCATGCATTTTGGCCTGTGCTTCAGCATCTTCGTGGGTTGAAGAAAAAAGCACTTTGTTTTGTGAAGGGTGCACCCATGCGCAAGTTGTTTTACCCGTACCCGGCGAAACCTGCTGTACTTTGCCGCTGGTTAAATCCTGTAAATAAATCTGATAAAAAGGGTTCTCATCGGCCACCTCAGCCTGATAAACCATCCACTGCTGATCAGCACGATAATATGCTTCACCAACCCGTTTTTCTTTATCGGATAGCTGATGGTCCTCAGTAATGAACCCAGCAGCAGTGACGTTGGTGGCCATAAAAACAGCCATTGTTAACAATGAGCCTGTAATCAGGGCTGAAACTCTAGTGACCCTGGAAGAAATCTGTTTAATGTTTCTCATGTGTTTCCAAACCTTGTTACAAATAAGAAACATTAGAACATAGCTAAAAATTAAATGTAAACCATGTAACCGTCCATCTTGCCATTATTTGGCTCCATAACGGCGTTAATCATGCTAATAAATCAGTTGAATGGTGCTTAGAGTGCGTTGTTGTTTCTTTTTGACAAGGCGCAAAGAGGCGTAATAACGAGTTATTGCAACGAATTGCAACACAGTAAAAAAGAAACAACAGCGTGCTATAAGCATCATAGCGTGATTCATTTTTTTTACAGTAAATGGTAAATAACGAAATGCTTGTTTCATTTCATATGCCTGATCATTATTGTAGCGATCAACTGATTTTTTAGGATCAAGCTCATTTACACTTGTAAATTGCGCGTGTTTTCCTTGTTCTGAAGCCAAATAATGGCAATCTGAACGGTTACGGGTTTATTAGTTGGGATTGTTTGTTGTGTTTGCGTTAATATTTGGTTCGGTACAGTATTGGGCTTGATACCTTTTAAAAAATTGATAGTAGTTATCTGATAATAATAGCCGCCGTTGGTGGTTGGCAAATGGACTATGATTATGCCTAAAGTTTTCATCAGCTACAGCCATAAAGACGAGGTATGGAAAGATCGCCTGCAAAAACAACTCGCTGTATTGGAACATCAAGGGTTGCTTTCTGTTTGGGAAGATCGTCAGATTGCTGCGGGGGATGATTGGTATCCGGAAATCGAGAGAGCCATCGAGTCAGCGCATGTTGCTATTTTACTAATTACAGCTGATTTTCTGAGTTCAAAGTTTATTCTTGGTAAAAAAGTCCCGCCTTTGCTGGAACGTCGCAAGCAAGAGGGACTGCGAGTCATTCCATTAATTTTGAAACCTTGCACGTGGCAAATAGTTGACTGGTTAAGTCAAATCCAGGGGAGGCCCGAAGATAACAAGCCATTATCGGGTTTTAATGAACACGACCAGGATGATTGCATTAGAGCCCCACGGGGTCAGGTCTAGATTAAATGCGTTGCATGCGCTATAATCAGTTCCATGAGTAGACCTATAAGAATTGAATTTTCTGGTGCCTTTTATCATGTTACCGCTCGCGGTGATCGGCGTGAAAATATTTATGATGATGACACTGACCGAGAAAAGTTTCTTGCGATTTTGGGACAAGTCATTAAAGACTTTAATTGGATTTGTCATGCTTATTGTCTGATGGATAATCACTATCATTTACTGATTGAAACGCCAGATGGCAATTTGTCGAAGGGTATGCGTCAATTAAATGGCGTGTTTACCCAGGCATCGAATCGTCGCCATCAGCGTAGCGGCCATTTGTTCCAGGGACGATACAAAGCAATTTTGGTTGATGCGGACACTTATCTGATGGAATTGATGCGTTATGTTGTTCTCAATCCGGTAAGGGCAGGCATGGTGGATCATCCCGGGAAGTGGCTTTGGAGCAGCTATAACGCAATGGTAGGGGAAGCTACAGCGCCGCCATGGTTAGCGACAGACAAATTACTGGCACAATTTGCAGGTAAACGAAATAAGGCGGCACAAGGATATAGTCAATTCGTTGCGCAAGGTATTGGACAAGAATCAATATGGCGACTTTTAAATCGGCAAGTGTTTCTTGGTGATGATCGTTTCGTGCAACAGATGCAACAAAAAGCCAAAGCATTGCCTGAAGACTTCAATATACCAAAAGCTCAGCGCCGCCCGCCTGCACCGTCGCTGAAGAAATTGGCGGAGGTTCATGCTTGCCGTAATGCAGCCATTGTGGCAATGTATGCGACTGGCGAATATAGTTATTCACAGATAGCTGCATTCTTTAACATGCATTTCACAACTGTTGGTAAAATTGTTCGCGAAGCAAAAGCGGAAAGTAATAAAAAGGATGAATAGTTTGGC
This sequence comes from Nitrosomonas sp., assembly GCA_021774195.1. Taxonomy (GTDB): domain Bacteria; phylum Pseudomonadota; class Gammaproteobacteria; order Burkholderiales; family Nitrosomonadaceae; genus Nitrosomonas. Next base: position 12,360 of record JAJFJJ010000070.1, read on the forward strand.
GGTAAAGGCAAAGGCTTTAAATATAGACCTTAATCGCTAATAGCTGCTTGAACGGCTAATGGGTGACCCTAATCGTGGTGTTGAACTGATGAACTCTAGAGGCAATCAGAAAATCATCCCAATTGTTGAATGGGTACAAAAGAGTTTGAGAAATCAAAGGCGGGACATTTATACAATTGACAGAGGGATCATTGAGCTATTGACTGGAGCAGATAGATAAACGATTCTGAGTTACATGTTTTTTAGTTTAGCAATTGCCAATGTAAGCTTGACTCAGCATTTGATATTGTTTGTCTGAATGGTTTTTAAAGAAGCGGAAGAAGAGGGAATGTATTCTGCAAGAGGCACCACTGATTAAGGATTGTTAATGATAATAAAAAAGATTCAAGGTAGTTTAACACGACAAATTGCCGTAATTGTTGCGTTTTTCTTTGCGTTCAATATCACGGTTGATGACGCATATGCCCACACCCCTCACGATATGGTACGTGGATTGGGGGTATCACCAGATTTTGTGAATGATCGGACTTTGTATGCAGCAACCGATGGGGCACTGACTGGTTGGCGCTATCCAGCACTTCTACGGTCAACTAACAGTGGTGATACTTGGACTCATCTCCCGAACGGCATGGATCATGTGTTCCAGTTTGGCGATATACGTGTCTCACCTATTTTTAGTAGCGACCATACTGTATTTGCAGCGACTTTAGGTGCTGGCGTTTATCAGTCATCCGACCGAGGTGATTCGTGGCAGCCTTTTAATACAGGTCTTGCCAGTGAGAATCTGAAGATAGCAGCGTTAAATGTTGCCGGTACCGATGCTAATTATATGCTTTTTTTAGTGGATTCAAATAGACACCTTTTCCGGCGATCAAACATAGAAACAGATTGGACCCGGATGCAAGGCAGCAACAGTATTGCTGTTTTTGCAGCCTCGCCTGACTTTACCCGGGATACCACGGTGATGACAGCGGATGGGAGTGGAAACTTACGAAGATCTATTAATGGCGGTGTCGACTGGGTCGACTTGGGAAATCCGACTGCTGCGGTAGTCCATGATATTGCGATTGCGCCTGGAGATGCGAAGGAAATATTCTTGGCTACCAGCAACCATGGGATTTTTCACAGCGATGATTCGGGTAATACGTTTGTGAACAAACTAAACGGTTTGCCCGCCGAAGCGATCAATAACGTGGCTGTTTCTCCGAACTATTTAATTGATCGCACCGTCTTCTGTACTAGTATCACACAGGCGGTATACAAGTCCACGGACGCTGGCGAAACCTGGACACTCTATCAGTCTGGCGTTAAATTAACCAAGCAAACATCAGAACTCAATGAGTTCAGTGAGCTGCAAGTATCCAACACTTTTTCTACTGATCAAACAGTTTTTCTCTCTGCATTCGATGGATTATTCCTCTCGAATGATGGTGGCAGCACTTGGATAGAAAAACAAACAAGGTTAAATCTACTCACAGGTTTAGCTTTATCCCCCGATTTTATGGAGGATCATAAAGTCGTTGTATCAACCTATGCTGGTGGTGGCATTTATACCTCGGCAGATAAGGGTGCTACGTGGTCTCTTGGCTCGACTGATTGGCCAATGACAAGTAATGAGCTGCTAAGTGTTTTTGATGTCGATTTTATGAAGAATCGTGCCGATTCCCCCTTGACACTGGTTGCTACAAGAAACTTCTCGTATTGGGGATTCTCCAAGGATTTTGGGGAAAGTTGGGATATGTTGTCTATACCAATCATTCCCGGCAGAGATCTACGCCCTACCTTTGTCACTTTGTTTGCATTATCTCCGAACTTCGATATTGACCAGGAAATTTACCTTGGAACAAGGAGGAGTGGAATTATTCAGACCGTTGATGGTGGTGTCAGTTGGCGCAGTATGCAAGGCGTTCCAAATACATCAAATATTACAAGCTTGGCTGTTTCTCCTAATTATACTAACGACAGGACTGTTTTTGCCGCCAATAATGCGGGAGAAGTATGGCGTACGACAGATGGAGGGGACAACTGGTCACAGGTTGGCGCTGAATCTATCATATCGAGAGGTCGATCGACACGGAGATATACTTGGGTTGCCATTTCACCTGATTTTGCTACCGATCAATTGGTTCTTGTAGGTACGGATAATGGTGTTTACCGCTCGAGTACTGGCGGTGATGTTTGGAGCCCGTTCACCAACCTCAAAATAGGACAAGCAAATGCGATCCAACAAATCGAATTTTCTCCCAATTTTAGCAATGACCGAATCGCTTATGTCATGGTTCGCGGCAAAGGTCTGTATCGCATATTTTTACATGACGCAGGGTGGTTACGTTTAGGGCCACAGAATGTGGGCAAGTGGCTACTTGAAAGGAATATTCAATTTACCGAGTTCAAAATATCGCCCAGCTTTGCGCAGGATACTACGATCATGGGCGCTGCAAGGGAGAGAGTATATATTTCAAAGGATGGCGGATTTACCTGGGCTGTGGCGGGATATCCAGGAGAGTTATAAAGGTACGAAGAGAAATTATCAATTCAAATTTTAATAATTCTCATCATACAATGACTGATACCTTCTCGTCTTTATCAAGGTTGTAAGATCACGAAGAATAGAATTGTCTGGGGGGTTCAGCCATGTACGGTCTTTAATCCGAATGACAGGAGAAAAATTAATTGCTCTTAAAGACAAGTAGAAGGCCAGTTTAATCACTTCTTCTTGACCCGCAACCGCCGGGCCTCTTTCGGATCGATAATCAGCGGACGATAAATCTCAATACGGTCACGCGATTTTAATGGCGTGTTAAGTTGAACGAATTTACTGAAAATCCCTAACTTGTTTTTGGCGAGATCAATTTCTGGGAATTCTTGCATGATTCCAGAATATTCTATTGCTTGTTGAACTGTTGTATCAGTCTGTACGCTAATTTTTTTTAGAATTTGCTGGTTCGGTAAGGCATAGGCCACTTCAATTTCAATCGTGCGGTCATGAATCGCCATAAATCTCGTCTGCACGTTCAATAAAGGATTCTACAAAGCTGTTTGCAATCATATGGAAAACCGGACCAACTAATTTTTCAAGTATTTTATGTGAAAAATTATAGTGTAGGTGGAACTCGATTTTGCAAGCATCATCGGTTAACGGAATAAAACGCCAGTGACCGTCAAGGTGTTCAAATGGTCCGTCAAGCAAGGTCATTTCTATTAACTCTGGCGGTTTACGTTTGTTTTCCGTCGTAAAGCCGTGCTTGACGTGATGATAGTTAATATTGACGGTTGCGTGTGTAGTTGTCCCTTCTTGTGGCTTAACGGTCGTGCCGTCGCACCAGGGAAGGAATTTGGGGTATTCTTCGACGCCGTCAACCAATGCAAACATTTGGCTGGCTGAGTACCCGACTAATACTGTTTTTTCTATTTCTGCCATAAAAGTAAATCACCCCGCTACAATGAGGTCTTGCTGAAAAACTGATAAAATACACAAAATTTTAGAAAACGCCATTAAATTACCTTAGCCTATGAGTATTATCCAGAATAAAAAAGCTTTTCATGATTATTTTATCGAGGAAAAAAATGAAACAGGCATGGTGTTACAAGGTTGGGAAGTCAAAGCCATCCGTGCCGGGCGAGTTCAATTAAAAGAAGCCTATGTTATTATCCGAGACGGTGAATTATACCTCATTGGTTGTCATATTAGTCCATTGAAAACAGCTTCGACCCATATTGATCCCGATCCCACACGGACACGCAAGTTATTATTGCGAGCTGAAGAGATTCGTCGGTTAATCGGTAAAGTAGATCGCGCCGGATTTACACTGGTTCCTTTGGACTTGCATTATAAAGCAGGCCGAATCAAGTTGGAAATCGGCTTGGCTAAAGGTAAAAAACAACATGATAAACGTGAATCTGAAAAACAAAAGGAGTGGCAACGTGACAAGCAGCGCTTGATGCGTGACAAGTGATTCAGTGTTTATTCTTTATTAATTTCAAAAGTATATTGTTAAAACGTTTATGCAGAAACCTATCGCTGTTTGGTTGTTAATTTGTGCTGCCTTGGTATTTGCCATGGTTGTTGTCGGTGGAGTGACCCGTCTGACGGACTCTGGTCTTTCAATTGTTGAATGGCAACCAATAGTTGGTACGATGCCGCCTGTCACGCAAGGTGATTGGGATGAGTTATTGGAAAAATACCGTGACTCACCACAATATCAACAAGTTAATAAGGGGATGAGTGTCGATGAATTTAAGAGTATTTTTTGGTGGGAATATCTGCATCGATTATTTGGGCGATTGATTGGGGTCGTATTTTTTATCCCATTTGTTTATTTCCTGGTTAAAAAGCAAATTGACAGGCCATTGGGAATTAAGCTAACGGGTATTTTTATCCTGGGTGGGTTGCAAGGGTTTATGGGATGGTACATGGTCATGAGCGGATTGGTGGATGATCCGCATGTTAGTCAATATCGACTGACAGCGCATTTAGGACTGGCATTTGTGATTTTTGCCGCTTTGTTTTGGGTGGCCCTAGATTTGCTTTCCCCAAAAACTAGCGTAAAGCCGATGACTGAACAATTACTACGATTACGAAGGTTCTCAATTGGTTTGACTCATTTAATCTTTTTGATGGTGTTATCTGGTGGATTTGTTGCCGGAATACGTGCCGGATTGGCTTATAATACTTTCCCGTTAATGAATGGTCATTTCATTCCTCCGGAAATCTTTATCCTGGAGCCGTGGTATCGTAATTTCTTTGATAATATGGCAACTGTCCAGTTTGATCACCGCTTGATTGCTTGGATATTGGCCTTTACTGTACCTCTTTTCTGGTATAAGGCCAGCAAAGTCGAGCTTCCTGGAACGACACGCCTGGCCTGTCATTTACTGTTATTGATGTTAATTATTCAGATTAGCTTGGGTATCGCAACACTGTTATATGTTGTTCCCATTCCGTTGGCGGCTGCGCATCAAGGCGGCGCTGTTTTACTATTTGCGGCGGCATTATGGGTTAGTCACCGGTTACGGAAATAACTTTAAAGTGTTCAATCGAGAGGCTTAGGAGGCCGCTCTTTTCACGTTAAGACCAAGTCGTTCCATGCGGTAACGCATGGAACGGACAGTGATACCAAGTGTTCTAGCCGCAGCTGTGCGATTGTATCTGCTTTCTTCTAATGCCTTGGTAATAGAGTCTTTCTCGAGTTGATCAAGATAGTCTTGTAGAGGCAAGCCTTTTTCTGTCGCAACTTGGATTGGTCCGGTTATATCGGGTTTTGTTTCTTTGATATTGAGTTGAAGCTCACTTTTACCAATCGCCTCATCAGCGCATAGGGCTAGTGTGCGTTCTAGAATATTTTCGAGTTCGCGGACGTTGCCCGGGAAGTCATAATTATTTAATACGATCAGTGCATCTTTCTTAAGGCGACATTTCGGTCTATTCGACTCCCTGCAGAGCCGGGAAAGGATATTATCGGCAATCAATGCAATGTCATCACGCATTTCTTGTAGTGATGGCATATTCAACTCAATGACATTAAGACGATAATATAGATCTTGCCGAAATTTTCCGTCATCTACGCATTCATTAAGTTGCTTATGTGTAGCGCTGATAATGCGAACATCTATATTGCTTTCTTGATTGTCGCCTATTCTTCGAACCTTCTTTTCTTGTATTACCCGTAGTAATTTGACTTGCATGTTTAAAGGTAAATCAGCTACTTCATCAAGAAAAAGGGTGCCGCCATCAGCTGCTTGAAAGAACCCGTCCTGATCTTTATCTGCGCCGGTAAAGGCGCCTTTTTTGTAGCCAAAGAATTCACTTTCCATTAGATTTTCGGGGATTGCGCCACAATTTACGGGCACGAATGGTTGCTCGTGGCGTGCACTTCTTTCGTGAATCATTTTAGCGGCTAGTTCTTTACCGCTGCCCGATTTCCCACTAATATAAACAGCAGCTTGGCTGCGTGATAATTTTTCAATAGTCGCACGTAGTTGTTGCATGGGCGGAGATTCACCCAACAGTGTTTTCTGGTTGTTTTGGTGGGCTATAGTGATTATTTTATCAGGGTTATCTTTAATGGGGGGCAGACTGAGTGCGGATTTGACGAGATTTCGTAGCTGATTCAACGAAACAGGTTTTGTTAGGTAGTCAAATGCTCCGGCTTTTAATGCAGCAACAGCATTTTCAGCTGTACCATAAGCGGTAATCACTGCCACAGGTAAGTCAGCGTAATGTTTGGTTACATATTCAACCAATTCTATACCGTTGCCATCCGGCAAACGCATGTCGGTCAAGCATAATTGAAAATGATTTGATTGTAGGGATTGTTTAGCATCATGAATAGTCATTGCACTGACGACATCCATACCCATACGTGCCAGGGTTAATTCGAGTAGTTCAATGATATCAGCCTCATCATCCACAATCAGAATGCTTGGCGCATGATGATTTTTGTAAGAAGGTGAAGTCGTTTTTTTAAAATTAGGCATGTGTCACACTATTTTCGCATGTGATTCTGAAATGTCCGCCAACTGTATTCTTGATACATTCAAGTGAAGCGTGATTTGCCTCACACATTTCGCGGGCAACATATAAACCCAAACCTGTCCCACTGACTGCAGTGGTAAAAAATGGTTCAAATAATTGTTTTAATTGTTGAGGGGGTACGCCTGGCCCATCATCAATGACGTCTAAATAGGATTTTGTTTTATGTTCACTTTGAGTTAATTTGATATGAATACTGTTTTCTTGTTGTTGACTATGGCGCCAAGCATTGCAGCATAAGTTCCATAGAATTTGGTTTAAATGGCTACGATCAAAAATTATTGTGCATGAATTAGGAAGATCCAGCTTGAGTTTGTCCCGATCAATACATTCTGAATGACAAAAATCCTCTAGAAAGTCAAGAAAAAATACTTCTAAGTCAATTGACTCTGGTTGAGCGATATCCCGGCGATTTAGATGCAAGATATCTTGCACAATTTTATTGAGACGTTGGCTATTCTCACCAATGATACGAATTAAACGTAGTCGTGTTGGATTAACTGGACTTGTCTGTTCTTCTTCTGCGAGTAGCTCAGCAGCGTGATTAATGGACGATAGCGGATTGCGGATTTCATGTGCAATATTAGCAGTTAGACGCCCTAAAGCAGCCAGCTTTAATTGTTGCACTTGGGACTGAACACGGCTCATATCTTCTAGAAAAATGACGACACCTGCCCAACTGCTATTTTTTAGAGAAACAAACCGAGTTCTAACAACAGTGTCGCAATCTGGAAGTTTGAGAAGGTCAAAGATGGTGCTAGCGTCATCATGCCAGATAGTTAAACGAGTTGCTAGGGTAGGGGCAAGTCTAGATAACCTTTCTGGTTGTTTGCTATCAGATTGTGGCGGTAAGCCAAGGAGTATCTCAGCGTAACTATTGCGTTGTTTAATATAACCATGCTTATCGATGACTAGGACACCTTCTTGTAAATCCTGGATGACCAATTGATTGATTTGAGCCATATTAGCCAGATCAACACCACGTTCAAGTGCCAGTTGTTCGCTAGCCAATGTGTAGCTAGCAAGTTGATGCGCCAACCAAGCCACTGCAAAATAACCCATACTCAATAAACCAGCGTGTGTATATTGAGCGGAATAACCTTGTATTGATAGAAAAGTATAGGTTTCTTGTAGTAATACACCTATGGTTGCTAGCGACGCAAAAAACAGCGCCATACGTCCGCGACTAATCAGGCCTGCCCCTGCCAACGAAACCAGGAGTAAAGTACCCAACCCACTTTGCAAGCCACCACTCGCATAAATCATAATGCAGATAAAAATGATGTCGATGGTGATTTGCAGCGTCAATTGGCTAGCAAAATTTGGGTTTCTTAGCCTGTTCATTAAAATCGAGATACTGCTTAAAATCACATGTCCCCATGCCGCTTGTAAAAATAAGGTGTAATTATGGCCACCAAAATTACTTAGTTGGAATTTCCAAATGGCGACAAGACAAATGACCACAGCGATACGATAGACATTAAAATAAAATAATGAATGCCAGAACTGGTCCGTATAAATGAATTCAGACGGACTGTTATTCGCCATGTCGAGAAAGTGTTGGAAAGGGAGTCACGTATTTATAGAACCTATTCAGTCGTATCTAAAAATTGATGACAATGCTCATCACTGCAGAAAAATTTTTCTTCAGCGGAAACACTCTCACTTTTAGGTAAATGCACGCCACAATAGGAGCAACATACCATATCTTCTATAGCTTCCGGTGGCATGTCCTCTTGTGTTTCGTTTGTTTGGCGGCTTTTGACAAACCAATAAATTAGTAAACCAATGATGGTGAAAAAAACTAGCTTGCCCATAATGATGTTCCTCTACAATTTGTTTTAGGAATGATGATTTGTTGTATAGCGTTAGCTATAAACAGCTCACCCTATTATAAATTGGATTGATGAAAAATCAGATTTTTCCGAAAGAAAGTCAGTGATAGCGCATTTTATGCGGTAATTAGTTATCGGAACGGGTCTTTAAAATCGCTCTAAGTACGTATTTTACCGATAGGAGAGGATTGCAACTGTGTTTTAAATCACTGTCGTTTAAAAAAACTCTTAATGGGATTATGGATTAGATCAGATGTAGTGCTAATGGCTTGAATTATACAGGTCAGTCACAATAGTGATTGGCTTTGAACCAGATAACGGCATCTTTAAGCGCGTCGGCTGCTGGACGATATTGATAACCTAACTCACGTTGTGCTTTTTCACTGGAGAAATACATGATCTTTTTTGCCATACGAATGCTATCCAGCGTTGCACGGGGTTCTTTTTTTGTTACAGCAGCAATTTTTTCCATTGCCCAGGCAATGGGTAACATAAAATTAACCGGTAGACTAGCACGTTTGACATGTTTGCCATTGATTTCGTCTATAGTCTGCAGAATCTGTAAAAGTGTCATATTGTCACCACCTAAGATATAGCGTTCATTTATCTTGCCATACTTATGAGCTAATAAATGGCCATGAGCGATATCATCGACATGTGCGATATTTAGGCCGGTATTCACATAGGCTGGCATTTTGTCGTTAAGTGTATCAACCACTATCCGCCCGGTCGGTGTGGGTCTTATATCGTTTTGGCCAATCGGTGTGGAGGGGTTGACAATCACTAATGGTAACTGATGTTTTTCAGTAAGTTGTTGAACAGCTTGTTCGGCAAGAAATTTAGAACGTTTATAATGCCCGGTCATATTTTCCAAACTTGACGGTGTGTCCTCATTGGCTGATGAACCATCCTGTTTGAGTCCTAAGGTTGCCACGCTACTCGTGTAGACCATACGTTCTACACCAGCATCTGCAGCGGCCAAGATTAGTGCCTGCGACCCATTAATGTTGATCTCATTCATGGTTTTGGGGTCAGGAACCCAAAGACGATAATCTGCTGCAACATGAAATAAATTATCACAACCTTTCACCGCTTGTTTTAAAGACTCATGGTCAAGTAAATCACCCACTGCGATTTCAAGAGGATAACCTTCAAGGTTACTTCGATCACTGCTAGGTCTAGCCAATACACGTACTTCATGGCCTGCTGCTAGTAAACAACGCATAACGGCAGAACCAAGGAATCCCGTTGCACCCGTAACCAATGATTTCATAACCAAAATAACCTATAATTTTAAAAAAATGAGATGAAAAGTTGCGATATTGAACTATGTGTTTATTAATGTGGCTTTTGAAATTTCAGTATCTGGTAGATTCTTTGAAGTCGCTTTAAAAAGCATCTTTAGCGCCCAATTGTTACTGGCTAATAAGCTTGTGGTAATTACTGTCGCTTTAACACTGCGTCGTGTGATTTTAACCTGTTGGCCATCAGTAAAGTCGAGTTGCTGGTTAATTTTTTCTAGGGTTAAAACCGCCATGCCCAAAGCCCATAAGCAAAATTTGCGGATGCCTTTTTCATGCGTAGGAAGCATGCAAGTATATGCCAACGCGTTTTCTAAATGTCCCTTGGCGACCCCCACTAACTCACCCAGTCCTGCCTGGAAATGCTTATCTGACTGGTCTGGCTGCAGCGTACTAAGATTGAATCCATGTTTCTGAAAAATATCTTGAGGTAGCCAACATGCGCCACGTTTACGATCATCCCAGATATCTTTCAAGATATTAGTCATTTGTAATCCTTGCCCAAAAGATACGGCCAACTTCAGCAATATATCTTTGTTTTGATTAATCTCCGGCGAGTAATCACAAAATAACTCAGTTAGCATTTCTCCGACAACACCAGCCACGTAATAGCAATATTTATCCATGGCAGCTAGATCTTTCAAACCTTCCAGTGTTTCCGTTTCTTGATAATCAGCCATGCCATGTCCCATGATACGTACGCATCGCTCTAATGCATGGCGTTGGGCTGTATTAAAACTGTGTGTGATGCGTATTACAGTCGGAGTATTTTTGATTAAATCATGTTCAGCAGGAATAGTATGGTCGGAGAGGAGGGGGTAGAGTGTATCGACAAATTCTTGAGCCTGAACATTGCCACAAACAACCTCAGCAAACATATCAGCCAGTTGTCGGGTTTGAGCAATAGTTAATGCATTGTCATCTTCAATGGTGTCGGTAATACGACATAGCAGATAAGCATTGCCGACAACATCACGTAATGATTCTGGCAATTGCGGAATAGTCAAAGCAAAAGTACGTGAAACACCTTGCAAGATAAGATCCTGATACTGCTTATCCTCTAGACTTGGCTGGTTAGTCATTACGAAATTATTATGATTTTATGTGAATACCGAATATTACTATAACCTTGCGGTGCAAAGTGCTTATTCTGCGTAACTATTCAGCTTGCCTCTAAGATTCACCATTTCTGCGATATGAAATGATCATTTACACGTGTAAACTCATATCTCGCACCTTGAACTGATGAGTTCTGAGGCACAGAACAGTTACCGCAATACGCAGACGGGTTACTATTCTGCCAGCATAGTTTCTGTGGCGATTAACTCATCGATCGTTTCGCGTTTTCGTATCAGATGAACTTGATTACCATCAGTCATCACTTCTGCGGCCCGCGGACGAGTATTGTAATTTGAACTCATACTCATACCATAGGCACCTGCAGACATCACTGCAAGTAAATCGCCACTAGTCAAACTGAGTTTGCGATTTTTTCCAAGAAAGTCGCCGGTCTCGCAGATTGGGCCGACGATCTGATATTCATGCATTTCACCAGTTTTTTGTTGGACGGGCAAAATATGATGGTAGGCATCATACAGTGCAGGGCGCAGTAGATCATTCATGGCGGCATCAACGACTGCAAAATTTCTATCCGGTGTATGTTTAAGGTATTCGGTACGGGTTAATAATAACCCTGCATTACCAATCATGGAACGACCGGGTTCAATTAGAAGTCTCTGTTTCAATTGTGCTGTGCTGGTACATAGTGACGAGACATAATCCTTAATCGAGGGTGGTGTTTCGTCTAAATAGCGAATCCCTAATCCGCCACCTAAATCCAGATGTTCGATAAAAATCCCTTGCGATTGTAACTGTTCTAAAAGATGTAACATTTTTTCACTGGCTTGCATGAAAGGACTCAATTCAGTGAGTTGAGAGCCAATATGGCAGTCTAAGCCAGTAAATTTAATATGAGGAAATTGTTGTGACGATTGATAAATACTGATTGCTTCGCTGACAGGTACACCAAATTTGTTTTCTTTAAGGCCAGTTGAAATATAAGGGTGGGTTTTAGCATCAACGTCAGGATTAACTCTTAAACTAACCGGTGCGATTTTGTTCATCTCTCCCGCCAGCTTATCTAATTGTTGTAATTCAGTATGAGACTCCACATTAAAACATAGTATATTAGCGGCAAGTGCCATGCGCATTTCTTCACGGTTTTTTCCAACGCCTGAGAATACAATCTTGCGCGGATCGCCACCTGCGGTAATGACGCGTTGTAATTCGCCACCAGAGACAATATCGAACCCACTGCCAAGTCGCGCGAGTAAATTAAGAACAGCCAAGTTAGAATTAGCCTTTACCGCATAACAAATGAGATGTTCACGTGCTCCAAAGGCTTTTTCAAATGCATGATATGCAGAGACGATTGCAGCACGAGAATAAACGTAGCAGGGCGTGCCAAATTGTTCGGCTATATTTTGTAGGGGGATAGATTCAGCGTGCAGCTCACCATCCAAGTAGTTAAATTCAGAAAAACCGCTCATTATTGCTCAGTATCATTTTGTGATGTAAAAGTAGTGTCGACTTCAGGCTGAGGAATATAAAGTGGTCCTTTCGTGCCGCAAGCGCTTAGAGAAATCATTGAGATTAAAAGTATGCAAAATGAACGCACGTTAATGGCCTTTTTATAGAAGTATTGGATGACGGGATACTATCATAAGAAATACAGGGCGCCTCTAAAAATTCGGATTTCTAAACAAGACAAGACAAGGCGAGAGAGAAAATATTGATGCAGCATATCGCTGATAGGTAAGGAGACATTTCTTGTGCCTAACGCAGTGTTGTGACGAAACGGGGTAAGCAGGCAATTCGCTTTACGGAAGCTCGCAAATATGGGTTTTTAGATATTTTGATGAGAATACAGCTTGTACTCAAGGTTTCTTAGTTTGTTTTCAGTGATTCTCTAATGTATTGATTAGCCAATCTACGATTTCATTGATAAGTTGATTGCTGCCATCAATTAAAGCACTAACTGCACCAGCAGCATCGGCAGTTGGTGCATATTGTTGAGTATTAAAAGTTTGTTGGCCTACCAAAACATGTGATTTGCGTTCTATAAGGCTGGCTCGCATATTAATATACGCATGACTATTATCTAATGTTTCAAATACTTGTGTGAATTCATCTAATTCGAGATGCAACACGTAATCAGATCGTGCTGTACTGCTCTCCTTTATGACCTGATAGTCTGTTGAAGTAACTATCTTATGGCTTAATTGTTGGGTCAATAATTGTGAAGGAGGGGCGACCCAGCGATTGTTGGCATAACTGTAAGACCGGCTTGGGTTGTTGAAAGCTAGGCGATATTTAATCATGGTGTTATTAAGACCATGTGTCGATCTTACATCTGCGACAAGTATATTTTTAACGGATGTTGATGATGTTTTAGTCGCTGCGTCTTGTTGTGATATTGGCAAACCAAAATCATAAGTAATTATTGCTGTGTTTGTTTTGGGGCCGATACTACACGCGCTCAATGCTATTATGCTGATTAAAATAATTAATATTTTATTCATTTGCCGTTTTCCTTGGGCACAATAAAACCTATTTCTCCTGGTCCGGCTAGTGGTTCAGTGCGCCCAAACAATAGACTTTGTGGGTTTTCTTCCAATTGTTGGAGCACACGATCCAAATGATATGAATTGCGTGTGATGCCATCCGTTACTTTACGTAATTCGGGAATAGTTATGGCCAATTCCTGCGTACTTTGCGATAAATTATCCAAAATTCCGCCCTGCTGGTTTGCATTGATAACCACATCATCCATCTCTACCAATAAGTGGTCAATATGTCTCACCAAGGAGCTAGTTTCAGTCGTTAATTCGACGAATGAATCTAATAGCGGTTGCGTATGATTGGCTAAACCATCAAAATTCTTACTTACTTTTTCAATGTTATACAGGATGTTGGTAATTTGCATTTGATTCTGCGGCCCTAATAATTCTTGCATTTTTTTGACTAGCAGATTGATGTTGCTTAATAAATCTTGGCCAGATCCGGCCACTTCATCAAATAACGATTTATGCATTGGAATAAGTGCTTCATCTTTTAGGGGCGTTAAATCATCACCGTCATCATTTAGTTGAATAAAGGCTAGGCCAGTGACACCTTGATAGCCCAGTTTTGCATAAACCCCTTGGGTCATATTGATATTTGCATCAATTGAAATATCAATCAGAATTTGATGGTTATTTTGGGGATCAAACTGAATACCTTCAACTTTTCCAATACTAACGCCACGATAGTGAACTGCAGATTGCGGGTTGAGGCCAGTAACAGACTCTTTAGAAACGACCATATATTGATTGCGTTGTATGGTATTGCCACTGAACCACATGGCTACGACAAGTATCGCAATACTAAGGGCGATTACAAATATTCCGGCTATGAGGGCATGGGCCCGATTTTCCATGTTTCCTCCTGGTTATTTGTTGATTGTTTATTGCGTACATTTTTGAAGAAGCTTTTTATAAATGGGTGTGGATAATGGCAAACTTCTTTAAATGTTCCCACTACAACAACTTGTAAGTCGGCTAAAACAGCAATTCGATCTGACAATGCCATTAGTGAATCTAAATCGTGCGTCACCATCACCATGGATAAGTCCATTTCACGTCTCAGTGATAAAATGAGTTCTACAAAGCTCTCACTTAATTCCGGATCAAGACCGGCGGTAGGCTCATCCAAGAATAGTAACTCAGGGTCTAACGCTAGGGCCCGCGCTAGTGCGACGCGCTTAATCATGCCACCAGATAGATCAGACGGCATTTTGTTTGCATGCTCTGGAGCAATAGCAACTGAGGCCAACTTTAGCATGACGATATCACGGATAACTTTTTCACTTAAAGTATGCAATTCTCTTAATGGTAACGCGATATTATCAAATACCGTCAAAGCACTAAATAGCGCGCCTTGTTGAAACAGTACCCCACACCGATTCCTGATGTTTTTTAATTGATTAAAGTCACAATGATGGCGAGCGTGTCCAAACAATTTTACACGGCCTTTAGTCGGTTCTTCTAATCCAAGTATTTGCCTTAGCAGCGTTGTTTTTCCACTGCCGGAGCCGCCAACTAGCGTTAAAACCTCGCCACGATTGACACATAAATTAACATCACGGTGGACAACGTGATTACCGAATTGTGTATGTAATGCCTCAACCTCAATGACACACTGATGTTTGTTATTCATTGTCTTACATTAACCCAACATCGGAAAAGATAATGGCAAAAATCGCATCAATGATAATAACGACTGTAATAGCTGTCACAACAGAAGTTGTTGTTCCTTCACCAAGGCTTTCTGTATTCGGTTTTATTCTTAAGCCAAAATGACAGGCAATAAGCGCAATAACCATGCCACAAACAACCCCTTTACTTAGACCCAGCCACAAATTGGCAATTGGAACAGCATCGGGTAATGCGCTGATGAAGTATTGGTGGCTTAGGCCTAGTTCTAGTTCTGCGGCAACAATGCCACCAATTAAGGCAACAGCACTTGTCCATAGTACCAATAAAGGCATAGCAAGGCCTAGACCGATCACCTTAGGTAAAATCAATCGTTGGCTATGCGAGATGCCCATTACAGTGAGTGCATCTAACTCTTGCGTCACACGCATGACACCTAATTGTGCGGTCATTGATGATCCTGAACGGCCAGCGACTAAAATGGCGGCAAGCATTGGGCCTAACTCTCTTATTATGCTGATACCTAGGATATCGATGATGAAGATATCTGCACCAAATAATTGTAGTTGTTGAGAAGATAGATAACTGAGAACGATCCCAATTAAAAAACCAACTATTGCTGTAATGCCAAGTGCTTGAGCACCGGTACGATACAAGTTTGCAGAGATTTCGCGCCATGGAATGTGGCTAGGATGTCTTGTTAGATACAGAATGTCTAGCAGTAGTTGGCCGATTAAACGTACCAAATCAATGACGTGGCTCCATAGCAATAATGCAATTTGACCAATGTGTATGATAAGATTAGATTTATCTCTTGGGTTGGTTGGTGATGACACACTTGGCAAGTGTTCAAGACGTTGTAGTATTAGTTTATGCTGGGATTGGATGCTCAGATTAACAGGCCATTTGGCCTGCCATACCTGCCATAACATAACGGCACAAGCCGTATCCATTTGTTGAATATTGTTTAAATCCCAAAAGATATTTGGGTTGCCCGCGCTGTGAAGTTCGAGCTCTGCTGCAAGTTGGTTGAAGTTTCCTTCTAATGCTGCTTGCGTATACTGTCCCGTTAATCTAAGGCTTACTGAGCCAGCATCGGGTATTAACTGATACCAATTGGTCAACACTTTTTCTTTGTTTTGTGTCAGCATTAAGCGCTTTCAAAAATACCTTTTAGGTGTAAGAATTAGAGTCTATTAATTATCGCACATGGGCGACTTCAGTACGTGTTAATGCTGGGTTGGCGGAGAAATATTGCTTAATGCCAGAGAACAAAGCGTCAGCCATTTTGTTTTGATACGATTGGTCAGTCAGTTTTCTTTCTTCATGCGGATTTGTCAGAAATGCCGTTTCGACCAGAATTGATGGTATATCAGGTGATTTAAGCACATCAAACCCAGCCTGTTCCACGTTTTTCTTGTGTAAGCGATTGATATTGCCGATTTCCTTTAATACGTGTTCTGCAAGTCTAACACTGTCATTAATTGTCGCACTTAAAGATAAGTCGAGTAATACCTCTTTGATATCGGTTGACTTGGTTGTAATGTCAACGCCACCCATTAGATCACGATCGACGCTATTTTCTTTTTTAGCTAGCCAGCGTGCGGTTGTTGATGTGGCACCTCTTTCAGATAAAGTGTAAACAGATGAGCCGCGAGGGTGCTTTTTCTCACTACCATCCGCATGTATTGAAACAAACAAATCAGCATTAGCTGAACGTGCCTTGGCGCGACGTTGTGCTAAGGTTAAATAATAGTCACCGGTTCGTGTTAGCATCGCGCGCATATAGGGTTCTTTGTCAATTCTGGTCTTAAGTTTTTTGGCGATTGCTAGTGTGATCGTTTTCTCGTATGTTCCTCTGTTTCCGATTGCACCCGGGTCTTTTCCACCATGCCCCGCATCAATCGCAATAGTTATGAAACGAGGTGCAGATGGTTTGCGTATTTGCGCCGCTTGTAAGCTTTTTACTTGAGGAGTTGGAATATTTTGTGTAGATGGTGTCGTTTCTTTTTGATATAACGATGCAACTAAACGATCTAAGTCATCCTTCTTAGCTGCTTTATCTGGCCGAGAAATATTTAATACAAAACGATGGTCGGATTGATTAGTAGGCTCAAGAGTAAAAGCTCGTGGTATTACTTGGCTTTTTAGATCAAGTACAATTCGAAGCACATGCGGCTTAAACCGCCCAAGCCGAATTTTTTCAATAAGAGGATCATTTGCATGAAGCTTGGTAGGTAAACGCTGTAGTGTGGATGTGAGCGCGACATTTTCGAGATCAATAACCACGCGATCAGGGTTGTTTAATGTAATTAATTCATATTGCAATGGTTGACTTGATTCTAGTGTAATACGAGTATAATCAGCTGTCTGCCCAACCCGTGCCGCTTTAACCGCGATCTCAGCAGCCACCACCACGGTATTGTTAAACAATAGAAACAATATTAGAAGCAATCCGAAGACACTAAAAAGCGGTCTATCTAACGACTTCTTGTCGTTTGTTAAATAGGGTTGGTGTAGATGCTTGTTAGATTTCACCAATGCGTCAAACATTTTTTCCCTGCCTCTGTCCCTGCATGGACATTAATTTCTCGGCCGGATTCAGGGATATCAATAGTAATTTGTAAATCAGCGGTAGGTAATAATCCATTAGCTTTTTCTGGCCATTCGACCAAGCACACTGAGTCACAATTGAAATAATCTCTGAAACCTGCTTCCTCCCATTCGATAGGATCATTGAAACGATAAAAATCAAAGTGATACAAGTATAACCTAGAAATTTTATAGATTTCAACTAAATTATATGTAGGGCTTTTGACCACGCCTTTATAACCAAGGCCATGTAAAATGCCACGAACCAAGGTTGTTTTTCCTGAACCTAGGTCGCCAATTAAATAAATGGTTAAATTAGGACACAGAGTAGCTGCTAATTTTGAGCCGAATGCTAACATTTCAGCCTCATTTGCTATATTCAAAGGACGGTCCATCAAATCAAATTTTTGATTATGTAAATTATGCAAAAAGAACACTCTACTAAAAAGACGCAAGATTTAACTTCTTTAGCTTTAGCTATAAAAGATTGGGGTAATGCGCTTGGATTTCAAGATGTACGTATAGCGGACGCCAATGTAGACATAACAGAAATCGAGGTAGAATTGTTCAAATGGTTAGAGAGTGGCTATCACGGTGAGATGGATTATATGGCTAAACATGGTATTAAGCGTACACGTCCATCTGAATTAGTGCCAGGTACGCAACGTGTTATTTCCGTCAGAATGAATCATTCTCCTCCTCAAGTAAAAGGCAGTTGGTATGTAATTAACCAATCTGAGAAAGCGTTTATTTCACGTTATGCGTTGGGGCGAGATTACCATAAAGTTTTGCGCGCACGTATGCAAAAACTGGCCGATAAAATTACACAAGAAATAGGCCAATTTGGTTATCGTGTGTTTTCAGATAGTGCGCCGGTGATGGAAGTGGAATGGGCACAAAAGTCCGGTCTTGGCTGGCGTGGAAAACATACGTTACTTCTTTCACGCGAGGCGGGCTCAATGTTTTTCCTTGGTGAAATATATACGGACTTGCCGTTGCCTATCGATGAGCCCATTGGTAATTACTGTGGCAGTTGCTCAAAATGTATCGATATCTGTCCGACAAAAGCAATTGTTGCACCTTACCAGGTCGATGCGCGGCGTTGTATTTCTTACCTGACTATTGAGCTGAAAGGTAGTATACCAATTAATCTGCGACCTTTAATTGGCAATCGAATTTATGGCTGCGATGATTGTCAGTTGGTCTGCCCGTGGAATAAATTTGCCAAAATAACCGCTGAAAATGATTTTCATGTTCGCAATGGTATGGATGATGTCGCTTTAGTTGAATTGTTTGCTTGGGACAAAAATGAGTTTGAAAGTAAGCTTGCGGGCAGTCCTATTCGTCGAATCGGACATGAGCAATGGCTACGTAATATTGCTGTGGGGCTAGGTAATGCGGTATCGTCTGAGCAAGTTATTAGCGCATTGAACACTAGATTAGATGATGAGTCAGTAATCGTTCGAGAACATGTCGAGTGGGCGTTGCAGCAACATGATTCGTATCGGTCAGGTGAAGCGAATAATAAATAGGATAAACATGAAGTAAAGCTGGGGCGGGAATGCACCTGTAGGGAAACGCTTTTTCCTACAGGGGCTTATGCTACTGGATACTACTCTTCTAAAGCATTACGGCCTACAGCAGGCTGGCCTTCATGAGTTGAACCATAGTTTTCAGTATTAGCAGGACTCTCAGGAGCTGATGGTTTGCCACAGGCAACTAAAGTAAACGCAAGTAATGCTGCAATAAATAAAGTAAATTTCATATTAAACCTTCTAGATAAAAAATAATAACAATTGCTAAATAAGCATTACTAGTATACCTCTAATTATTATATGTCGCTATATTCTGGGCTAAATTAATTTTTCTTGTAATTGTAGTTCCCACATACGTGCATAGCTGCCGTTTGCTGCTAGTAATTGTTGATGATTACCGTGTTCAATAATACGGCCCTGATCCATGACCAATATTTGGTCGGCATCGGCAATGGTAGAGAGGCGGTGAGCAATCGTTAGTGTTGTTCGATAAGTGGCAATTCGTTTTAATTCTGCCTGAATAAGTTTTTCTGATTTTGAGTCCAATGCCGAGGTCGCTTCATCAAAAATCAGGATCTCAGGATTCTTCAGAATCGTACGAGCAATCGCCACACGTTGTTTTTCCCCGCCGGAGAGTTTTAAACCTCGCTCGCCAACAATGGTTTCATATTTTTCCGGCAGGCTTTCTATAAACTCATGAATATGAGCGGACCTCGCCGCAGCGAAAACTTCCTCAGATGTGGCGTTTGGGTGACCATACGCAATGTTGTAATAAATACTGTCGTTAAATAACACGGTATCTTGTGGCACAATACCCATTGAGGCACGCAAGCTTTGTTGGGTGACATCGCGAATGTCCTGCCGATTAATTTGAATGCTGCCAGTTTGTACATCATAAAATCGAAATAATAAACGTGCCAAGGTTGATTTTCCAGAGCCACTTTGACCAACCACAGCGATATTTTTTCCTGTAGGAATGTCAAAACTGATATCAAATAAAATTTGTCGATTGGTTTCATAACTAAAATTAACATGATCAAACCGGATGCTGGGTTGCTGTACATTGAGTATTTTTGCGTCCGGCTTGTCTCGGATTTCTTGGTTTTCATCCAAAAGAGAAAACATCCGCTCCATGTCTGCCAACGAATGCTTGATCTCACGATAAACAAAACCCAGAAAATGCAATGGCATATATAGTTGAAGCATAAATGCATTCACCAATACCAAATCACCCAACGTCATACTGCCATCAATGACTTTGTCGGCGGCCAACAACATCAATAAGGTAACACCAACCGCAATAATGGCACTTTGCCCTGCATTTAGGGACGCCAATGAAGTTTGGTTTCGTATCGCGGCTTTTTCCCAAGTTTGCATGTGTTCATCGTAACGCCGTGCTTCCCAATCTTCATTACCGAAATACTTAACCGTTTCATAATTTAATAGACTGTCAATTGCCTGAGTATTGGCTTTTGAGTCCATATTGTTCATTGTGCGACGAAAAATCATACGCCATTCGGTGACGATTAACGTCAGTGTGATATAAGCCAGTAGGGTGGTGAAAATGATGATGGCAAACCAAATGTCATACGTGCTAATTAGAATCGCCATTACTAATAAAATTTCTAGTAAAGTCGGCAAGATGTTAAACAGCATGAAATTCATCAAAAACGACATGCCACGAGAACCGCGTTCAATATCACGTGAAACGCCACCAGTTTGTCTGGCCAGATGAAAGCGTAACGAGAGGGCGTGTAAATGGCTGAATACTTTTGATGCGATACGACGAATTGCGCGTTGCATGACTTTGGCAAAAATAGCGTCACGTAATTCACCGAATAACGTGCTGCATAAGCGTAATGCACCATAACTGATGATTAGAAATACCGGTAATACAAGCATGGTGTGATTTTGGTCCAAAGCGTCGACAATTTCCTTCAGAACCAGTGGAACCGACACGTTTGCCAGTTTTGCCAGGATTAATAATGATAACGCCAGGAACACCCTAACTTTGAACTCCCAAAGATAGGGCAGTAGGGACGCAATGGTTTTCCAGTTATTCGTAATGGTAATGTCTCCGGGCGAATGGTTTTACCGAAACCACAAAGCAATCAGGGGGGAACTCAAATCAAAAATAAATAACTGACTGAGAAACCAATTAAAGCGGTTAATCCAAGAATGCACCAAACCAATACAAACTTGCCAGGGCGATACTGTTGTGGGATCTCTTTGTCAAACATGGCCAGGGTGTTTAATATCGCGAGAACAGGCGCAGCAACAAAAGCAATCACGGTCGCGACTTTTACCATGGCTGACATAGAAGGCAGAAAAAAGAACAAAATTGTTAATGTTCCGGCAATCGTAATTAATAACCATACCAAATACGTTCGATCATTATTACGATGTTTAATCTGTTTGGGGAAAATCAATTCTAGTGAGATACCAATAGTACGTGGAAAAGCATCCAGTAGTGTTAGTGTCGTGCTAAACATGGTGGTTAATGCGGCGATTGCGACAATCGGAAAAGCCCAATCGCCTAATGCTTTTTGATACATGCCGATTAACTGCCCGGCAAATGCAGCACCACCCGCTTCAAATTCTTCACCGCTGCCATACATCACCAACGCACCCAGTGATAAAAAGCATATGGCTAATAAACCTGTGCCAAAGAATCCGACTCTAAAATCAAACAAAGCCGCTTTCATACTTGCCGTTGTACCTTCACTTTCATTTTTGCTTTCCGACCAGATGGAATGCCAGACTGAGATATCCATCGGCGCAGGCATCCAGCCCAAAAAAGCCACCAGAAATAGTAAATGAGCCGTATCCGAAAAAGAGAAAATGACTGTTGCTGATTCAGCATGCCCTGGATTATCAAACAACAACATAACTACTGCTGCAACTGAAGTGATCGACAGCACCAAGATAATCACTTTTACTAGTCTGTCCAATAAAACATAATGGCCACTGGCTAACAAAGTAAAACAAATTAATAGTAATAAGCTGCTGATGATGGCTGCGACCATTTGTGGTTCAAATCCACCTAACCCTTCAAGCCCAAAAATATGTGTGATCAATCCAGCAGTCACAACAGTAACGGCGGCCTGGATAATAAACATTGTGGCGGCAGTCATGCCTAAATAGGTCCAGACAGCCCAATTGCCAAGTTTTTTGTATCCATGTAGGATATTTCGACCTGTTGCAGCGGTATAACGAGGGCCAAACTCAAAAAAAGGATATTTAATCAGGTGAATGATCACAATAGCGAGAATCAGTTCAAATCCGAACATGCCGCCTGCACGTGTAGATTGTACTAAATGCGATACACCAACGGCCGCACCTGCGTACAATAAACCAGGCCCTAAACGCGACAAAAAGCCGTTAAAAATTTTTTGTTTTATCATTTGTCGCTAGTACCCCTTCCACTTGATATTATTGTTGAGTCTAGTGCTCCGTCTACTTGATATTGACGGAGCGCTAGGAACCTGTCACATTTTTCAGGCGCGTGAACTTGGCAAACTTGTTTCATGATCAACAGTAAATATTTTAATGAGACTTTTTAATATTGCTAAATAGTTTAATTGATGTTTGTATAAAAACATCAGATTTTTTTCAATGATTTTCCCTACTTCATTTGCAACCATCAATGAGATCAGACTCACGACAGCACCGCTTTACACTTAATAATACGTGTTGAGTTTCAACAAATACTGTAATACCAAGAAGGTTCAAGCTTTGTTTTATCATAATACGGTATTCTCAAAGTCTTAAGGGTGTTCTCCAGCTCGAATAAATTACCAGTTTGTGTAATAAGCTATTGATTTTAGTTTTATAGGAGTTTTCGTTATCAATGATCAATTTATGAATTAATTGGTATTTCATTGTTGTTAATGTATACGTTAGATGTGTCGTATATAAGAGATTGAATTTTTAACGATTACCATAAAAGAAACAATGCGCCTGCTCATCTTATTTATAACAACGTGGTTATTAATTTTCTCAAATGTTCATGAGGTGAATGCATTTAATTTGGGAAGTGATCGTTTCCGCTTGAGCGGTTTTGGAACAGTAGGCGTTACTTCTGCCGGAAAAAAGCAGTTCGGCTATCACAAAGAACGTAATCAGAACGCTCAGTTTGGTGGTTTCTCTGCATTTAATGATTCAGTTATAGGGCTTCAGTTAGATGCTGATCTTATTTCAAATTTAACCGCGACAGTCCAAGTTGTTGTTGAAGAAAGGGTGAAATATGATTTTAACAATATCGTAGATTGGGCTTTTTTACGATATCAAATTACACCAAAATTAGTCGCGCGCGCTGGGCGCATGAATGCTGATCTATTTATGCTTTCGGAATACCGGAACGTGGGGTTCGCCTATTTATGGGCACATCCTGTTGTTGAGTTTTATACCCCTATCTCCTTGAATCACTACGATGGACTAGATTTCAAATATATCCGTCCCGTCGCTTCAGGTTATTTGGAATTCAAAGTCTATGGCGGTCAAACTAATTCTGATATTAAAGTCAGTGGGGGTGATCTTAACTTGAGAACACGCCCGTTTTATGGTGCTAACGCTTCTTTCAGAACTGATTTATGGAGGTTTCGTCTTATTTATGCAGCAACAGAAATTTATTCTATACATGGCCAAATAACTGGCTTATTGGATACACTTAATCAGGTACCTCAGTCAGCCTGGCCGCAGGCGGCAGAACTCTCAAATAAATTAGATGGGGAAGATAAGCGCGTTAGTTATTATTCAGCAGGCCTTGCATATGATAACAATTTTTGGTTGGTTCAGTCTGAAATAGCCCTTATTTCATCCGGGTGGGAAAGTGTCAACATGAGGAATGGCTATGTGAGTGTTGGGCGCCGTTTTGGTCCTGTGACACTCTATTCTATAGCTGCTAGTGCAAGAACAATCGGCAAACCGACTCAGGTTGTTGCACCGCTTGTATCTACGCCAACATTAAGTCGTTTAGAAACAGTTACTCGTAATGTCTTTAATGCACCGCATATTAATCAGAATGCAATTTCATTAGGGATGCGTTGGGATCTAAATCCTAGGGTGGCAGTAAAAGCACAATGGGATCATACTTGGGTAAAGAAACATGGCGGCGGGCTACTGATACTAAAGGAGCCGCTTGAAAAAGACATTACACTGAATACCTTCAGTTTAAATCTAAATTTCATATTCTGATAATGCGATATCTCTTCATTATAGTTGTGATGTCGCTATTGATGATGTTGCCTGCTCAGGCAATGGCGGATATCGCTGTAATAGTGCATCCATCAAGTGAAATATCTGAATTGACGCGTCGCCAGGTTGTTGATATTTATATGGGGCGTACAGTTGTTATATCTAATGGAAAAACACTTGTGCCGTATGATAAGCCTGAAAATTCAATCATTCGTGCAAACTTTTATCATCGATTAGTTGGTAAATCAGTTGCATCGGTCAATGCTTACTGGGCTAGGTTATTATTTACTGGTCGTGCTTCTCCACCCAGGCTAGTTTCTGATCGTGTCATGATGCTAGAAACTATTGAGAACAAACCTAACTCAATTGGTTATGTGAAATTTGAAGACTTAAATAGCAATGTAAAAATGGTTTTTAGGATAAAAGTTAATGAGTAGTAACAAACTGTATATAAGGATTACTCGTTTTATTACGCTTGGTGCAATAGCTTTTACTATTGTTTCGTCCTTAATTTATTTTTTCTATGCAAAATCTATTGAGCAAAAAGTAACGCACAAGACATTAACTCAACTATTTTCAACTGTTGAAGGTTCGGCAGAGATAGCAGCCTATCTTGATAATGAAGAATTGGCTTTGGAGGTAGTAGAAAGTTTGCAGAAAAATGACATGATTGTGGGGTCAACTATTGTTAGTTTGACTGGAATGGTCGTGTCGACAGAAGCTTCATTAACCCGTTTTGAGAAAACACAGAATTTCCCGTTATATGACCCATTTACGCCTTCAGACCAGGTTGGGGAAATATATCTAGAGCCGAACCTTAGTTTGATGAATCAAAGAGTAAGGCATGCTGCCCTAGAGCAAGCTTTAGTTTTGATGATTCAAACACTGGTCATTGCCATTCTAGTTTTGATCTTGGTACGAAGCGCATTAACACACCCGATTCAATCCATTGCAGCGAGTCTCCATCGTATAATTCCTGGTGATGATAATCACCTTGAATGCCCCAAAGGGCATGAGAACGATGAAATTGGTAGTTTGGTTGTTGATATTAATAAATTGTTGGAATCCACTCGATCAACAATAAAACAAGAACGACTATTACGTAATCGCATAGAAAACTTGGAAAAACATTTTCGGTTGATTTTTGAACGTTCGAGTGCTGGAATATTTCTGTTAGATGATCATCTTCGCTTGACCTCAGTGAATCAAGCATTTATGAAAATTGCTGGAATTGCCATGGAAGAAAGGCGTTATAACAAACAGAACCTTTTTTTACCTGAACTATTTCACGATCCTAAAGTAGTAAAGAATTTACTGCAAGACGTATTAGAGAATGGTAGACAAACAGCGTGTGATCTTAGGTTGGCAACTTTTAGAAATGGTGAAGATAGGTGGCTGCACTGTCTGTTCTCGACGGTAAAAAATGATAATGGAGAAACACTGATTGAAGGACTCGTGGTTGATGTCACAGAGCGAACTTTTCAAATGGAGCGCATTCTCTTTGAATCTGAACATGACCCATTAACACGATTATTTAACAGACGCGCTGGGGAACAATTACTTAGTATCATGCTAATGGATGTTAAGAAAAATAATAATCAATTAGTATTGTTACTTATTGATTTGGATGGATTTAAACAAATTAACGATCGCTATGGCCATGAAGCGGGAGACAAAGTATTAGTTGAGGTTGCTAATAGAATGCAAGCAACCATGCGCAAAGAAGATGTACTGATTCGCTTTGGGGGCGATGAATTTATCATTGCTTTCATTCCAAAGATAGAAAATACAGATGAAGTTGATTTTGTTGTGAATAAGTTGTTGGCGCAATTTGCTGGTGAAATCATTGTAAATAATGACACAGTTATTACAATTGGTGCCAGTGTAGGTATTGCATTATTTCCGCAAGATGGAGAAGATATTGAAACACTTATTGCTAGTGCTGATACTGCGATGTATCAAGCAAAAAATAATGGAAAGAACTGTGCGGCTTATTTGGCTTCATCAAGCTAAGTAATCAGTGAGGGAATGGTGCTGTTTTCACTTCTGTTTGGGTTGTTCAGCACACCTATTCTAATGAATCAATGCGAGTAATTTAACTGAATAAGGAGGACTGCTTGCCTCAACTTACTCGATAACTAAATCGGTATTTCAAGTATGTATGTAGATGATCCATCGCATATGTCTCCCGTATTCAGGTAGAATCACACTGTTAGGTTCATATGACCGGACCAGCACCGAACGATTGAAAAATCGATTTATCTATTAGGTCATGGTGAATATTTATAGGGGAGATTTGATGAATTTTAAATATATTGTTTGTATTTTAGGCCTTAGTGCAATGTTGGTCGGCTGTGGTGGCCTTCCAGAAGCGAGTTCTGTGAATTGTGCAGGAAGAGGACTGGAAATAGCATTGCAAGAATTTAACTCTGAAGCTGAACGACAAGCATTTCTTGATGCATGTGAGGCTTTAAAGAAGGACTAATTAAAAGTATTCGGATGAAAATTTGAGCCAACACCAGAAACTGCTTTGACTTCTTTATAGAATCTTAGCAATCTGGTGGATTAGATGGTTTTTATCTACATTTGCCCGATTGACAATGTGTAATTGGGCGAATGTCATACTGTAAATCTTCGAGATCGTTTTCGGAAGGAGCTAATCTAGCTCTTTCTCATTCGAGATACTGTCTGTCTGATTGATTATTAGCTAGTCGCTGGTATGAAGTGACAAAAGATATTGGCAAAGCGTTTGCCGTCCAGGGGGGTGGGCCTGCCGTGCAGCAACCGGGCACCTTCGTAAAATATAACTTCTCCTGGTTTTAATATCACATCGTGGCGGCGGTAATAATTGTCTTCGATTACCAGTGGCCAATCGGTATTCACCTGTTGATCCACGTTAATGATTGCACTGATAATATGCGTTGTGTTCCGGTCTCGATGGTTCTTAAGAATAGCGCCTCTGTGGTAAACGCGAATACCGTAGACATACGTTGGAACTAATTCTCTGTTACTCCACTCACTCAGTTTTGACTGTAAAGCGGTATGAATTTTGCCGCGAAGTTCAGTAGTAAGACCAATTAAGGTACTCGCTTGGGTTTGCTGTCCCTCAGCATAAATGAAATCATCCGCTACACGCTCATTACAGGCCGCATTGTAGTTAATCTGATAGTAATCTAAGATCTCCTGAAAAAGCATCTTATCCAGTCTGGTTTTTTTAAAGCCAATCAGGGAGGCATTGGGTATCAATTCATTGATTTCTTTGGTTTGCATTGGCCCATTACCCCTGGCCCTGAACCACTTGGTGATCACTGCCTTAAAGCCGACTTTTACAGGATGTGCATGATGTAAAGTGTTTGGGTTGGGAACCCCGTCTTTGGTGAGATTGTTCCAAATCACAGCCCGACCTCGCTTTGGCGCCATTTTTTGCCCCAAGTGGATAAATTCAGTCTCACCACCTGCTTCCACATTATTGAGGTAGATGAAAAATGTATAGGTACGCTGGCCGTGGTCTCGAGCGAATTTCTCATATTCTACGGCTTCGAAGTAGTCGGTGTGTGCCTTGAACTCCTGTCCCACGTCATAATACTGACCTTGGATGACTTCTGAATAGGATGAGTCTAAACCAATCATTCTGCAGATCCGGTCATCAATACTTTGCATGAATTTATCGTTGAACGTGCCCAGATCACAAGTGCTGCTGGTGCGGAAATTCTTGTCCCCATTCTGGTTAGTGATAGTAGAAGGGCGTAGACGTGATCTGATCAGCTTTATTAGTTGCTCACATTCCTGTGCATTCAGGAAATCTTCAATAACATAGAATTCTGCCAGTTTGGTACTTAGCTTCTGGGAATTGGGTATGAATAGCTGACTTTTATCGATTGTTATCGGATCGTCAAACTCATTACTGTCTTGTTGGGCTTTTAATGGGTTTTCAATGGTGTCGATATCTCTTTGGGGTTGATAACCCATTTGGTCAACAATTTGTTGGTATCCAAACCCTTCATCCAACAAAATTTTGAAGATGCCATCTTTGTCACAGCCTCGTGAAACATTCAGATTAATCCAATCTTGCCAATCGGAGGTTATCGGCTTTTGCATTGGTTGACTAAACCATCATGTAAAAGTGTCATTGTAACGAAGAATTCTTGTGACGTGCGAATAGTGTGTTGTCTCACCGTTGTTGTTTAACAGTTCTAGGGGTGAGTTGAATAGTTACGATGGTTTTATCATGGAAATGTCATCAAATAAAGGTGGCTATTTGTCCTTTTTTTATAGGACAATCATACTTTTTTTGGCGATCAAATTATGGAATACATACACGTCGGTCATTTATGTTCTATCCTATATTGCAATAAAATAACCTATTGTTTTTGCAGGAATATATAACATTTATCTTCGTTGCAAATCTTGCTTCCGGTATATCATCGTCTTAGGCATCAAGCACAATGACTCAAATGGCAATACTTTTGTTTTAGTTTCAATCGGAATCAAGATAGGTACAATGCAGTCATCTGTTAACAATGCTCAATCCGTAGCTAATTCGTGAATATATTGGTATTCAGCTTTGAGCATCTCTATAAATCCAGATTCCATCCCAATTGCTGTTTAACAGAAGAGGGTCATTTGTCTATATAGATTGGATTTGATTAGTAGGTGACGTTGTCGAATATTTTGTACGTTGAGTAAATCTGAATTTGTGATCTTTAAAAGAGAGATTAATTACAAATATTCATTGAATTATTCTGAAGAAAATAAGTAAAACGTAAGAGAATTAGTAGCCCCATTATTAATTATTTGAGAGAAAGATTGTCATGGTGATAATTAAGAAATTTGTTGGCTTAGCAGCATGTTGCTTGTTTTTAGCTATAAGCCAAGCAAGTCAGGCGGAAAAAATTGATTTTGAGGATTTGGGTGTCCCACCGGGAGCGCAAATTTCCCCGCGACCAGTTTCAGTTACAAGTGAAAGTTTTAGGTTCGATTTCGGAGCGGAATCTAGTGCAAATGGCTGGGATCATCTACATGTTGGAAGCCCAACATTATTTTGGGCATATAATGGAACTACGGTGTTGACGCCGCATTATGACGTAAATTTTAGACGTTCTGATTCAGATCTGTTTTCTCTTGGGTCTATGGATCTAGCTGGCTCCAGTGGTGCTGAAGGAAGCATTCGAGTTACCGGTACATTTGCGGATTTTTCTACAATTTCTAGAACTTTTCTATTGGATGGAATAGTCGATGGTAGGGGTGGGGAAATTGATTTTGAGACGGTTAAATTTGGTTTTAATTGGACTAACTTAGTATCAGTGGAAATCTTTAATACTGATCCAAATGCATTTCAAGGGAATTTTAGTGTCGACAATATTAACCCCGTACTTAACGTACCTGAACCAGAAACCTATGCCATGCTGTTGGTAGGTTTAGGATTAGTGGGTTTCGTGGCGCGCCGCAGGAAAGAGCAACAGTAAAAAAGAAATCAATTAATGGCTGGCCTCGACTAACATGAAAATCTATTTTCTGTTCTTGGTTGAGTACATTTATTTGTTTTTTAATTTGGCCGTTGTTTCGCTGCACTTTGGTGATAATAATGCCATCGAAAGAAGTTCGATTGTCTTATGATGTTGATGGTTTTTTTTGTAGATTTCGAGTAATGATGATGTGATGGTATCAAGCGCAAATGAATGACAGTTGACATTTTGTCTCCCAGACCCTGCGTATGTATTGCCTGTATTCCAATTTTTCTGGCGGGGGGATAAGTAAGTAGGTCAGTTATAGTCAACAGCATAATGGGCGCGCGTCTTGCATTGCTGCAAACAGCTAAGAACAAAAAGAAAAGAAAGCGGGTTCTATTGTATTACAAGACTTTTTTGCCTTTTTCTAACTTCCTTTTTGGCTTCAACCCAATTCTTGAGTTTACATTAGGCTATTGCGTATTCATTGTGATTTACAAATTTCTTTCTAATAAAAGGAGATGTCATCGCTGCAAGAAGACCACAATAATTCATGTCAAAAGTTACTTCGTCACCAATCTGAAAATTATTATTTTTACCATTAAGAATAATATGATCACTGCTAGATCCCAGCATTTCAAGCCTGTTTCTAGATTTTAAACTAGACATTTGAATGTCCTGACGGCCCAAAGCAATAATTACTCGTTGGTGAATTCCTCGGTCTTGAATGGTCGGTTTGTTTCCAAAAGCATCCTGACAGATTTCTCCAGATGGACGAGAAGGTTTTTGCTTGGATTCAATGACTTCGGCAATGAGCTGGAATGCGTGCGTGTGTAGATCTGGTATTGCTTCCCGGTTTAGCGTTTCACAACCTAGAAGTATTGATTCGCCCAAGCGAAGATTGTTAATTCTGCCGATATCTTGGGCAGACTTATACCATTCATAATTTGCCGAGTTTCCACCTGAAATTATTTCTAAATCAATGTGAAATTCTTTTTCAATGCGTTCAACTAGTTTGGATAGTTTATGCATATTCTTATCATCTGGCTTTACGCCCCCATAGCAAGCCAAATTGCAGCCAATACCAACAATTTTTATATAATGTAAGGAAAGTGTTTTCCTGATAAATTGAGATAGATTGCTAGGAAGTACTCCTTCACGCAGATCGCCCAGTTCTACCATGATGATAACCTGATGAATTTTGCTTTGCGCTGTTGCATGATAAGAAAGTTTTTCAAGCGTCTCAATCTCAGTGTTTAGACTAATGTCTGCATATTTAACGACAGATTCAGCATGACTTAACGGCGTGCGTAGAAGAACAAACTGTGTTTTTATCCCAGCCTCCTTCATTTTTTGAATATTTTCAATGCGAGAATCGGCAATAAATTTGACGCCACCCTCTATCATCGCCTTGACAATAGAGGGTTCTCCCAGTACTGCTTTAGTAACACCCATTAAGGAAATACCTTTTTTCCCATAAAGTTCGGATAGCATCCGAGCATTATCTTGTATTTGGGGTAAGGTGATTTCTATTCTTGGCATAAACGATTTCATTTGTCCTCCCATGAGGTGACGTTTAACTCGCTATCAATTCTGGTATTTTTGTCAAACTCGCTTGTTTGATCTTTTGGTTTAGTTGTGGAAAATTATTGCCTAAGGCTTGGACAAGTTTTTGGCATCCGTGGCTCAATACATCTGTTGTTGGCAATTGGAATTGTTCCTCATAATCCACAATAATGTCTAGAATTTCTTCGTCTTCCAGGTCTTCATGGCTTAATGCAATAGCCATTACGCTGGTTTGAGAAATAAATTCAATCAGTTTGATTTCGCTGGCAACAGTTGGCATTGCTAAATCCGGAAAATCACAGCGAAGCTTCCTGGCAGGGGGATGTTGAAGGATGACACCATCAGGCATGCTGCCTTTCAGGATGCCAAGCGAGCTCATAAATGCTGGATGACTAACAGCACTCTGTCCCTCAACTAGAATAATATCGGGGTTTTCGTTATCAAATGCTTGGATAACTGCGTTTTCTATTTCTCCAACTACAAATTGAGAAATAAGGGCATCGGTTGATACGCCATATCTGGCGCCTTGCATCAGACTAGTTTGACCTGTCGCAACCAGTATCGACTTTATGCCAAGATTGTTTAGTGTTTTGTTGAGTTCCACTGCGGTAGTCATTTTTCCACATGCACAATCGGTTCCTAATACAGCGATTACGGGTGCAGTCACTTTAGATATCTGACCTGTAAAGACATGCAGGTCTTTTAATTGCGGTGGTTTCCGGATATCTCTAATTTGGATGCCGTTCTGAGTGGCCATATCGGAGAATTCTCGATCGTCAGAGAAGAACTGATGAAGACCATTGATGATATCCATACCATGTTCCATAGCTTCTAGGATTAAGGTCCTCTCTTCAATGGATATTGAAGCATCTAGGGGCGCTTTTCCATAAATGTAACAATTTGGAACTTCTGAAAGATTACTCAAACCATCAAACAGATTGGCAAAGATGGGAATGCCACACTTTTTTCCATCTAATTCTTTCCCTGCATCCTTGCCAGCCAATGCGCTATCAATAATCCCAACAATAGTATAAATTTCTGAGTGCCTGATTAATGCGGCGGCGGTTTTTCCGTCCACTAATCCAAATTGATTTTCACAGTAAACCAAAGCTGTTTTTTTCTGATTAACTTTGTTTGTTTTTTTAATGTTCCTCGCCCGTTTGTTAAATGGCATTGGAGGTTTGATTATGTTTGTTGTGCTTTGCTGAGTTTTCATCATTGTTCCTTTCATGGTTGTTTTTGCATTGTAGATTCAAGTTTCCGGCAGCGTTCTCGTACTGATTGGAAAGGCATGCCGTCGGCTCGCACATAACGTTCAGCGCGAATGAACCAAAATGCCAATCCACCCGAATTGTGGGTGAATTTCCACAGTTTTTTGTCGGCACGGACACCCAGCGAACCTTTGCGGCCCGTTTTTTGCCAACCTCGGGCCTCCATAATCATTCGCACAAGCACGCCAATAGCCTGCCGCAATCGCAAACTTCTCTGAGTATGTGTCTCTGCCAGACACCGATCAATGGCTGGATGTGACTCAAGCTCACGAACGACACCCGCTAAAGGCGGTCTGTCATGGTGAATCTCAGACTCCTCCATCCGACGTTGTTTGTTGTCATCATTAAAGAAATCAAGAACAGTATCGAAAGGTTGCTCTAGATCATATACAACATCTGAAAATGTACGACCTTGAAGGTCTTCAAGGAATTTTTCACGTGTGATTGTTACTGTTGGCATTTTATATTCTTAGGTTCTTGTTTATTAATACCATCATTAAGAGACAGTCAGAAAATTGAATTGCAAATAACGCAGTTCCGAATATTGTATCTCCATTTTCTAAGAAAAACAATGTTTCGGCCTGATGTGGGTGCTCAAATAGGGGGGAAGTACTCAAATAGGGGACAGATTCAATGTCAAAATATTCAATCAGAACAGTTACCGCAATATGCTGGATTGTTACCTCTTTTGCGACAAAACCAGATACTCAAGATGTACGGCTTTTTTGCCTCAACAGTCCTATACCCATAATGGCCATCACGATTGATACCAATGGGTTCAGTAAATTTAGTAACGCATATTGGATATATTCCAAGGTTGGGATACCTAGCGTGGCGGCATAAAATGTTCCTGCTGTCGTCCACGGAATGAGTGCGGTTGTCATGGTAGAGCCTTCTTCTACTGAGCGTGACAGAATCGCATTGTCCAGTGCTCTCTCCTGATAAGATGGTTTGAATAATTGACAGTTGAGGATAATGGAAATGTAAGATTCTCCCATTGCCATGTTACCAACCAATCCAGAAACAATAGTTGTTGCAATCAGCGTGCTGATTCGTTTAATCCGTGCGATGAGATGTACCAATAATACTTTCAGGAAGCCCGCATGATGCAAGATGCCACCCAGAGCCAGCGCCATAAGCGCCAGTAATAGTGTCCACGCCATGCTATAAACACCACCGCGCCCAAGTAGCGCATCAATACTTTCTATTCCGGTAGTTCCGGCAGTATTAAGCCAAAGTGCATTCAACACTTCGGTTCCGCTTTTATCTTGATAAAAAACAGCAATCAGCATTGCTAATAAAATACTACTCGACATGCTCACTTCTGGCGCATAGCGCTTGATGCTTAAACCGAACATCAGGATCAACGGCAGTAAGGTAATCCACAGATTGAGCTGATACGCACCGGCTAATGCGGTTTTTATTTCATTCAAATGTGCAGTTGGTAATGGTTGATCACCAAATTGCATTCCCCAGAAAATAAAAATGAACAATACGATACAAAAGGTTGGTACTGTGGTGTATAACATGGAGCCAATATGCCGGTAGAGGTCCGTTCCCGCACTCATAGCCGCCAAATTGGTGGTATCGGATACCGGTGATAATTTGTCGCCAAAGGTGGCGCCTGAAATAATCATCCCGGCAACTAAAGGCAATGGAACGCCAATCGCTTCCCCAATACCCATCAATACCACACCGATAGTGCCCACCGTTCCCCATGACGTGCCTGTCGCAACCGACATAAAGCTGCATAGTATTAATCCGGCAGCAAGAAAAATTGACGGACTGAGTAGGTCCACTCCGTAATAAAGCAAACTGGCAACCGTGCCGCTTTGCATAAAACTGGCGATCACCATGCCGATTAGCATGAAAATATAGATCGCTGGCAATGCTTTGATAATGCCATCATTCATCATGTGCCGAATGGCAATGAACGAGTGCCCCAGCCAGGCGGCTTGTAAACCACCCCAAATAAGCGCCAAAAAAATGATGGCGTGCAAGCTAACTTCATAAACAAACAAGCCTAATGAAATCATCAGTAACATGCCTGACAGGCATATCATTGATTGCAAGAAGGAGGGCAGTCGCTTATCGGTCAACAAGGCCTCTAATTGATGGTTGTTTTGAGTCATGCTAGATATTTTCCTTTGCCTCACCGGTAAACAATGGCAGTAAATCAGCATATCCCATTGCTTCTAAATCCGCTTTCTTAATAAATTTTAATGCGGCAGAATTAATGCAATATCGCATTCCAGTTGGTGGCGGGCCATCATCGAATACATGTCCCAAGTGACTGTCTGCATAATGGCTTCGGACCTCAATTCGCGGCACTAATAATATGAAATCTTTCTTCAGTTCGATAAACTGCTCATTGATTGGTTGATAAAAACTCGGCCATCCTGTGCCGGAATCGAATTTATGAATTGACGCAAACAAAGGTTCGCCTGAAACGACATCAACATAGATTCCTACCTCATGATGGTCCCAATATTCATTCTGAAAGGGCGGTTCGGTGCCTGATTTTTGGGTGACCTGATATTGTACGGTTGTTAATTCAGTTTTTAACTGAGTTTTATCTTTTTTTAAATGATGAGATTTATTGACCATAAATGTGCCTAATGTTGGTTCAATCGGACTTGGATTCTGCATTCTCTAAGGGAATATTTAATTACTTTACCAAATTTATCTGATTTGTTGTAAGGTACATCATTCAAGTTAAATACTTTCTGCTGAGTATTGATTGGTGAAATGACTAATTTGAATTTTTGATTTAGGAGTTCGGATGAATCGCTATCAAACTATTTCTGTTATCTTGTCCATTTTGGTCATTCTTACAGCATGCTCTAGCAAGCCAAAAGTAAGCGATAATAACTTTCCTGCAGACCTATCGCAGTCACATTCTCCATTTGAGCAAATCTCATCCGGATCAGCACAAAAAGCGGTTTTTGAAGACAGCGGGAAATTTGTCATGATCGAAGGCAGCGAATGTTTACAACGTGATAATGGTGATGAATCAGCGACCATGTTAGTCTTAGTTGACATGCCTGATTACGTTGATCGCGGTACGGTTGTATTAAATGGTTGGGATTTACGCTATTTACATAGCGACCACGAGGTTCGTTCATTACGTGCCGATATTACGCACAGCAAAATGGTTACTGGTGGTATGGGTTCACCAACGTTGGTATTTGAAGTGCAAGGTAAACTGAGTGATCAGAATTGGGATGACGCGTTCGAGTTTTGTGCTTACTACACTGGAATTGGTTATAACAGTAGTTTCATTGATGCTCGTGTAGAGGGTGACTATAACGGAATAGACACCTGGGCGTTACAAACTGAAGCCGAAGGTGCGGTTTCAATGCTGGAAAGTATTTGGGCTGAAGGCGTACTTAAAGGCAGTGATTCTGTAGCGGTTATACCACGTGGGTTTAATTTTCAATTTGATAATGAATTTGAATGCGAGTTCCGGTTCCCTCCCTGTCGCTGGGAAGATCCAGCAGATCATCATTTACGACAAGTAGCCTACAGCCTTTTTCAAATAGGCGCATCTCCAAATCCAGCTGATAATCCACATTGGGTTACTCAAACCATCTTTAAAGACAATAGCACACGCACACATTGGGTCAAAACACGTGCAGCACTCATCGGTGGCAACAGCGTAAAATTACAGACAGATCTATTAGCCTTAAACCCAATCTCGGGTAAAACAAATGTGTGCAGAAACGGTGTTGATGGTGTTGTGCGTACTGAAACCATCCGCGTCCACGATCTGCCCTATGACTATGCGGTACCAATGTTGACCGGTTGGGACTTAAACTATGAGTGTAGTGACCAGCAGATACAGCGGGCAGGGATCTGGATACACGATATTCGTTTTGATCCGGTCTCAAAAGGACTGGAATATAAAGTGTCTTCTATCTTACGTGATCAAAATGGCGCCCCCAGCTTTAACGCGTCACATCGCGTCACCGTGTTAGGTCTAAATCGGTTACCACCTGTTGTTAAACGGTCTGCGCCCAGATTTAAATTAAAACTCAGGTAAAACTAATCGATATTAGGTTTCTTGACGAGGGAGTGATCATTACCAGTAAAACCTGCTGCAAAATGACCTGCCTTTGTTACGATCCTTGTTCTCGAACAGTCACCGAAGATCATCTTCAGGCCCATACAACTTGAATAGATGCCTTGCTTCTGGCACTCTTGCATCATTTAAGGAAAAATATAGCGACTTCGGTAAACATTGGATATGTAATAAATGTCCTTTGTAGAGATTTTGCACGCTGTAAATGCCGTAGCCGCAATTGGGTATAAAACGTTATAACAACATAAGTCCGATAAATTTTATTGTCGTATTAAAGGTGCTCTACGTATGAATTTGCTTAACACTCTGGGTTTAACTAATAACGATACTGATCTGGAAGAAGAACGAAGAAAGTTGCAGCTCTACATCAATTTAAAACTGGCTTCTTCAGGACAACCTACTTGCGCAGGTCAAGATACCCGCGAATTCCTCGAAACGGCTCGCTATTTGCTAAAGAGTTACAGAGAAAAAAATCGTTTGCTAGCCAATTACCACTGTCCAGCAGATAATAGAATTCAACAATTTCTGGATAAGTATCTTAGTGACAGTGGTGTTAATTCCATTCCCAAATTACCGAATACCACCTTTGTGCTGGATCGTCACGGTATTGCCCGCGAACTTTCATTGCCTATGGGCGAAGATGATTTTCATTCAGAAATAGTATCTAGCTATCGCATAAAGCAAGGGGTATTGCATAATCCAGCCAGTGATAGGCGAACGACAAAAGGTTCTTTCCATGTCGCTGAAGGTGGACTGCCGATAGCAGGAGATAAAAAAGCGGTTCCTAAAAAAACATTTTCCATTATGCTTGAACACGCTTTAAACCCACCTAAAGATTTACTGAAGCTACCTTTTTCATCCAAGCAGGAGACACCGGCAGAAATGTTTGTGTCGTTGTTACTCAGGCCGACAGTGTGCCCGGAAATACCGGGTGTAGAAGCCGAAAAATCTATGGAAATTCGTTTTTTTGCCCCAGGGAATCTGGTCAGTAACTTGGATTTCGTTGAAAGTATTTTTGGTAATGGCGGTAATCCTTATCTTGCAGAGTTTGATGCTGCACTGGATACCACTCACTGGAGCGGACATACAGGATGCGTCATTCTTGCGCCTCATCTAGTGACACTAACTAAAAAAGAAGTCGGCTTGCCGCATATCGATGAGGCGAATGAAAGGCAAAAACGTGAAGGGATGTGCTGGCAAGAAGAAGGCGAACGATATAACGATGGCCAGGCATTCAAAATCACCGCAAGGGATGAGCGAGGCGTCATTGTGACTGTCGTTGCAGATAACTACTACGGATATTGTAAAAAAGAGGTAAAAACCCAGATTAGCTACGCCACCAACCTCTACGGTTTAGCTGAAGAAGAACATGCTGGCGGCGCGCTGGCATTCAGTTGCCGTAATCATGGTGAAGAATACGGTATTGATAGTAGCACCCGCGAACCGGGTTATAGCTTTAGTGAAGCCTGTGAAAAATATGCTGCTGTCATGGATATCCAAACGGAAGGTTACGCTATTGATAAAAATTTTCCTGAAGTCATTTACGTTCCTCAGGATTTGCGTATGAATCTAAACGCTCAGACCATTACCTGGACACACGATAAGCAGCAAAAGGAGATTCGCTTGCAACCGGGAAAAATTTACATGCAGCCCAATGGTTACAAAGTGGAGATGGAAAAAAACCCCGGTTCTTCATACTGGCGATTAATCGGTACAGATCCTGTAGGCACATTTTGTCACAAGCCCAGCACTGTTTCTGGTGGTGGCAAGTCAGAAATTTCAAAATCCATTAACGATGCTGTCATTTACGGTCCGTTGTTTGTTGATGATCTACAGCATGACTTACAACGCGTCATGGAAATCTGCGAACGAGATTACTCGCAACGCTTAAAACCCGGTTTCGAAGCAGAAGACAGAGACCCCACACGTAAATTGCTCAGCGCTGAGCGCAGCTTGGGGTCCGTCATTAAAGTATTAACCGTGTCTTCCAGCTATACCGATGAATTCAATGAATGGTTAGAAGCGATACCGCCTCGTATACTCTCATTACTTTTCTTGATTAAACGTTATTATCGTAAAGAATGGGGTAATGACCTCAGTAAATATCTATCAGTTGATATCGTCGATGGCGCACCCGGCCATGAACTCAAGTTAAATAATCGTAAAGTGGTCGCTTCTTATTTGCGCATCGGTTTTGATCACGAGAAAAAGTGGCGGACATTCAAAGTAAGGCAAGATTTCATCGCTGCTGAGAAAATTCAGATGGAGGATGACATCAGCGTTTCTGTTGTGGTGCCAAAACATTCCTTAGATGGATACGGCCCAGCGCAACATCCGGGATGCAGTGTTAAATTAATTAAAAATTGTGAATTCAGGCTTTTCCAGAGACCAGATGATGCACGCATCCCTGGCTATGATAAGCAAACAGAGCAGGATATGGCGGCAAACGGTAACTTCATTGCTAACTATGAACCGTTAAAGGGAGACAGTTTGGCTGCGGTTGTAGAAGACGTGATGACCCACTGCAGCTTTACCACCCCTATGCATAATTTACTGCAAGAAGCATACGACAGGGGAGAAGGTTATGTTGTGTCATCTGCCCATTCCCGTTTGGTCGATGGGAAACGATCAATTAACCCGCGTTATCTGCAAACACGCCCTGACCTGATCAATCCGGTGAGAAAATATGTAGCTAACATGAGTACCAGAATGCACCACAAGTTGCCAATGAACGCCACAGTTTGTCATCCCGTTGATGCGGTTCTGGCAGGTCGCAGAAATAATCCCCCTGAACCAGGTATAAGACCTTTGGCTGTATATAACCCTATCCATTATCAAGAGCTGCCTGAACTCTTTATGGATTTCATCTGCAGTCTAACAGGCAAATCACCATCAACCACAGGTGTCGGTAGCGAAGGCGCGCTCACTAAAGGGCCATTCAACGCCTTAAGACCGACCTCTGATTTGAATAATGCCTTGGTATCGTTTATTTTAACGGGCTATGCTGGGTTCTCCAGTTCAGCTGGCTATGTTGGCCCAGATATGTTGGTAGAGCATGATATTAGTTTATTGGTGCCAGAAATTTGGGCGCGCATTACAGCAGAAAAACGAGATCCTCAATTCCTTATAGAGAATAGTTATCTTGAACCGTTAGAAGACTTTGAATTTGAAGGAGAGACAATTCTTGCCAGTCGTTTGGGATACCGTATTACTGATCGTTTTGTTCATGATTTTATGGGTAAAATATTTGATAATCCACAAGCGGTATTTACTGAGGAGTTACTCAAACCAGAAGTTCAAGACATGGCACCTTTTGTTGATGGCATTAACAACATCGTCGAAGCCCAACAAAAGGTTGCTAAACAATACATTGATGATGGTAGTGTAAACGATGCCTGCCCGCCACTACATGCTTTGATACATATCATGGCAACCGGAGACTACAACGGTAAAACGGTTCATGATGCCAGTATCCGCGAACTCTTTACCCGAGAATCACTGTTGTCATCTGATTGGTATCGTGAACGACTGGAAATTAAGCAGCAGCGAGAAATCGCATTGTGGGAAAAACATGTGAAAAATCTTCGAGCTTTCTCTCTCTTGCATGGGCATGAGGATGAAGCTGAAAGACTGGGTATCAGTAGTCGTTTAGCCGAAGCCAATGAGAAACTGACTTATGTCAATAGTAAAGACTACCTCGATAACCTAGTAGGAACCATCGGCGCTGATCCTTTGCGTACTTACCGCTGTATGAGTGGCGAGCAAAAACAAACGGGAAACAAGAAAGTGGCTTAGGTTGATGGTTTTAGCTTGCCTGGAGACTAAACTTTTAGTGGCGGGTGGTGCATAATCTTAAAATCCTCAGTTGGATGATGCTTAGAGTGCATTGTTGTTTATTTTTGGCAAGGCGCAGTGAGGAGTGAACTAGTTCACAACGAATTGCAACGCAGTAAAAGATAAAGAACAGTGTGCTATAAGCATCATAGCGCCAATTATTTTTTCACTTGTCGTATGTCAACCAGTATTCAATTCGGCATCTACTTTTGGCAGATATTTAGCTGCGATTCGAGCGTGTTTATGGTGAATATCATGATGCATAGTTGCATAGACAACATCAACACCATAAATCAGTAATGCCGGGTAAGCTATAAAATTAGGCAGTGGTATTGAGAAAGTGCCATTACTCCCCGAACGATAATGGACAAGATGAAAGAACACAAAGTCATTAATTATATAAGTTATTCGTAGTGCCAACCACCAGATAAGAAAGGCAAATGGGGAAATTAAAAGCATCGAGATAAATATTGATAACCGAATGACCATCATTATCGCAAGCTCGCGCGATAAGCCATTCGCTTTGATATATCGAATTGTTGATTGCTCATGCTGAGTAACCGCGCCAATAAAGGCTTTTAACGATCCGCCCAAAATATGAAAAGCATCCGGGTCATTGGTGGTTGCCGTATACTGATGATGTCCCATATGTATATTTCTGTATTCTCGGTAACCCAAACTAAACGGTGCAAATGGAATAATTTGTAACCGAGACAAGTAATCTAATTGTTCTGGTTTTCTCAAATGAAAAAGTTCATGGAATGCAATCATCCAACGTGTTACTAATATAGAAACAATCACAGCCATCCACCCTGCATTCAGCAAACCAGTAACAAAGGCACCAAAACAGGCGTATATGGTGAGTGTGAATATATGCAGTTTTAATTGATATTCTCGTGCATCATTATCATTTGCATTGTATCGATTAAATGTCTGCATCGTTATTTCTAGCTAATAATCCTAGAATCCTCAGTTGGATGGTGCTTAGAGTGCATTGTTGTTTATTTTTGGCAAGGCGCAGTGAGGAGTAATAACTAGTTATTACAACGAAGTGCAACGCAGCAAAAGATAAAGAACAGTGTGCTATAAGCATCA
>JAJFJJ010000008.1 GCA_021774195.1 Nitrosomonas sp.
TTCTACATAAGCGAATGCTAACACTGCAAAGGGCTAAAATGGGCCCAGCCCTACGGGTTGTCTCTGAAATGGTGCCATGCCGCGTTATTTGTCTCTTATTTGGAATAACCAAACGACGCTCCGCATGCCTTGCATGGCACCCTTTCAGTGACAACAGCAATAATTTACTAATTGAGAACACCCCTAGTACTCCGTCTACTTGATATTGACGGATACAGCGATTACAAGATGTTTCGTCGCAAGACGCAGCACGCAGACAATGGTTGTTCCCTTGGCAAGTGCTGCAACGCGGTGACGGGACATTTTGTGATCGCCCTGCGGGTTAGCTTTTCAGCGCCACTGGCGGCGTTAGGTCTCTTGACAAGGGAATAACCATTGCCAGCGAAACCTGCCTTGCCAGTAACTCTGAAAAGCTAACTGTATTCGTCAATATCAAGCAGACGGACTACTAGGGTAATCCAAATAAAAAGCCGACGCTAATTGGCGTCGGCTTGACTAAACTGGAACCGTTTAGTTGAGTGACAAGATAAAATCTGCGAGGACTTTAGCGTTATCATCACTTACAGCAGCGTTAGGCGGCATTGGGATTGGTCCCCAAACACCGTTGCTACCATTTTTAATTTGACCTGCCAAATAGTCAGAAGCACCATCTTGGCCGTCATATTTAGCTGCAATATCTACTAATGATGGACCAACTGTTTTTACTTCAACTTGGTGGCAGTTTAAGCAACCGCTACTTGTTGCAAGTGCTGCATCTGCTTGTGCATTACCAGCAAGTACCATTGCTGATGCTGCAACCATTCCAATTAAAACTGCTCTCATATAATTTTCCTTATTAAAATTTATAATGGGACTGTTATTTTACCCTGAACTTAACTGATATGCAGCAACTCCTGCAAGTTAGGAATTTCTGATAAAAAATGCCTGTTAAATAGACTGATATGGAACATTGTCTAGGTTTGTCCAGGAACTACTGATTGTTTCTGGCCATTAGAAATGGATAATGTATCAATCAGCAGTTCTTTAAGACTGAATGAGGAAATGATAAGTTCCATCGATATTCAGGTTGTTGCAATACGATAACGTCATTTTATCCTTTGATCGTGGCACCAAAGAGTACTTACTTATCAGTAATCGCACCGATGCTGGCAGTGGAGACCAATTTGGCATATTTGGATAAAACACCGCGGGTGTAGCGTGGCTCAGGTGCCCGCCATTCGGAGCGGCGTTGTGCCAGTACATCATCAGGGACATTCAATTGTAGTAATCGCTGTTCCGCGTCTATCGTAATGGAGTCTCCTTCATGCACTAATGCAATGATTCCGCCTGCATAGGCTTCTGGTGCGACATGCCCAACCACCATGCCGTAGGTGCCACCGGAAAAACGACCATCGGTAATCAGACCAACGGAGTCACCCAAACCTTCACCAATTAACGCCGAAGTAGGGGAGAGCATCTCACGCATTCCCGGTCCCCCTTTGGGGCCTTCGTAACGAATCACGACCACATCACCGGGTTGAATTTTGTGCTCAAGGATAGCGGCCATGCAGGTTTCTTCCGATTCAAAAACTCGAGCTGGGCCGGTAATTTTGGGGTTTTTGATACCAGAGATCTTTGCCACACAACCCTCTGTCGATAAATTGCCTTTAAGAATAGCTAAGTGCCCTTGTGCATACATGGGGTTGTCCCATTGGCGAATCACATCTTGGTCTGTGCGCGGGGTGTCAGGAATGTCTTTTAATACTTCTTCAATTGTTTGGCCGCTGATGGTGATGCAATCGCCATGTAATAGCCCGTGATTCAACAATATTTTCATCACTTGTGGGATGCCGCCGGCCTGGTGTAAGTCTGCGGTGACATAACGACCGGATGGTTTTAAATCACAGATGACCGGTACGCGACCGCGAATTTCCTCGAAATCATCAATACTAAGATTGACTTCAGCCGCATGGGTGATGGCCAAAAGATGCAGCACGGCATTGGTTGAGCCACCGACAGCCATGATGACGGCAATGGCGTTTTCAACCGATTTGCGGGTAATAATGTCGCGTGGCAGGATTTGCTTCTTAATGGCATTAACCAGTACTTCGGCAGACTGGCCGGCACTGTCCAATTTTTCCCGGTCTTCTGCCGACATGGTGGAAGAGTAAGGCTGGCTCATGCCCATCGCTTCAAATGCAGATGACATGGTGTTAGCGGTAAACATGCCGCCACAAGAGCCAGCACCAGGGCAGGCGTGACGTTCGACTTGAAGTAATTCTTCATCATCAATTTTCTTGGCGCTATGTTGGCCGACAGCTTCGAACGCGCTAACAATGGTTAAATCCTGCCCTTTGTAGCGGCCCGGTTTAATGGTGCCGCCATAAACAAAGATCGCTGGGACATTCATGCGTGCAATGGCAATCATGGCGCCGGGCATATTCTTGTCGCAACCGCCAATGGCAATCACACCATCCATGCTTTCTGCT
This sequence comes from Nitrosomonas sp., assembly GCA_021774195.1. GTDB lineage: Bacteria > Pseudomonadota > Gammaproteobacteria > Burkholderiales > Nitrosomonadaceae > Nitrosomonas. The sequence continues at coordinate 2,469 of JAJFJJ010000008.1, forward strand.
TGCACACAGGTTTCAATTGAGTCGGCAATCACTTCACGCGATACCAGCGAATACTTCATGCCTTCAGTACCCATTGAAATCCCGTCAGACACGGTGATGGTGCCAAACATCTGCGGCATGGCACCAGCTTGTTTTAACGCATGTTCAGCATTGAGTGAAAGCTCGTTCAGCCCTTTGTTGCAAGGGGTGATGGTCGAGTAGCCGTTGGCAACGCCCACAATCGGCTTATTAAAATCACCATCATTAAATCCAACTGCGCGTAACATGGCGCGGTTTGGCGCCCGTTGTGGCCCTTGGGTAATCGCTTGGCTGCGTTTGTTGTCTGACATGCTTGCTCCTGAAATAATGTAAATATAATGAGGTGAAGACGTTCTGTTATGACAGATGGTCTTGCTATAATGCGCATTTTACCGCAAATAAGGCGATAACCCATGCTCGTTCATCCGCAGATTGATCCCGTTGCAATTTCAATTGGTCCTTTGTCCATTCATTGGTATGGACTGATGTATCTAATTGGTTTTGTGCTGTTCATTTTGTTAGGGCGCTATCGCATCAAGCGAAACCCGAATTCTGTTTTCACCAACGACATGCTGGACGATGCGCTTTTTTACGGCATGTTGGGGGTAATACTAGGCGGCAGACTTGGGCATGTGTTGTTTTATCAGTTTGGTTATTATGTCGAAAACCCACATCTTATTTTAGCCATTTGGGAAGGCGGCATGTCTTTTCATGGCGGGTTTCTTGGTGTGCTTTCCGCCATGTTCTTATTGGCACGTAAATATCAATTAAAGTGGCTGACAGTCACCGATTTTATTGTGCCGTTAGTCCCTTTAGGACTTGGCGCTGGGCGTATTGGTAATTTTATTAATGCCGAATTATGGGGACGCCCAACTGATATGCCGTGGGGCATGGTTTTTCCTTATGTGGACGATCTGCCGCGTCATCCTTCCCAATTGTATCAATTTGCGCTGGAAGGGATTGCGCTGTTCTTATTAGTGTGGATTTATTCAGCAAAACCACGTGCGATGGGAGCGGTAACCGGTATGGCAATAGCGGGCTATGGCGTGCTTCGTTCTTTTGCAGAATTCTTTCGTGAGCCGGAAGACGGCTTTATGGGGGTTGAAACACTAGGTGTCACCATGGGGCAGTGGCTTTCGATTCCGATGATCCTGGTCGGTATATCTTTAATTGTTTGGGCGAACCGGAAAACTAAAGTTCATGTAGAAGCTGAAGCCATGCCAGTGGAAAAAGCGGTAAAAGTTGAAGGGACAAAGAAAACAAGTAAACGAAAAGCAAAAAAGCGCTAATTACTATTTTGCGACGGCCTGTGTTGTTTGATCGGACGGTGTGATAATTCGCTTGGCCGGAAACTGAATCCGGAAGCGGCTGCCTTTGCCAGCTTTGCTGGTAATCTTGAAACGTGCCTGGTGGCGATTTGACACATGTTTGACAATTGCCAAACCAAGCCCAGTGCCGCCCGTTTCCCTGGACCGGCTGCTGTCAACACGGTAAAAACGTTCTGTCAGCCGGGGGATGTGTTCGGGTTCGATACCAATACCGCTATCTTGCACATAAAATAATCCGCGCCCATCTTGAATTTCCCAATTAATGCTGATTTCACCGCCTTCCGGTGTATAACGAATGGCATTGCTGACCAGATTACTAAACGCACTGTGTAATTCGCTATCGCTGCCTAATAAACGACTTGACGTGGCGATATTTAATTTGATCTGATGGTGCCCGTTACTTAGAGATTCTGCTTCCATCTGCAAATCGTGCAGCATGGTGGAAATGTCAATTTCTTTTTCCTTGATTTTATTCTGAGCGTTTTCCAAGCGTGATAGCGTTAACAGGTCTTCAACTAAATGTTGCATGCGGACGGTCTGTTCCGACATTAGAACGAGGGCACGTTTGTTAAGCTTTGGATTAGCATCGTTCTCATCCGAGAGCGTTTCAAGAAAACCGCCAATAACCGTTAACGGTGTGCGCAATTCGTGCGAAACATTGGCGATAAAATCCCGTCGCATGGTTTCCAGTCGCTCAAAACGGGTAATGTCACGGCTAATGAGTAGTTTTTGTTTATACCCGTAAGGAACCAGTTGTAACAGCAGTACCAGTTTTTGATGACGTGTTTGATTGAGTATCAATGGCTTGCTATATTTTCGTGCGGCCAGATATTCAACAAAAGGAACTTGTCGGACCAAGTGAATAATTTGTTGGTCAATATCAAGATCCAATTTAATTCCCAAGTGTTGCTCAGCTACCGGGTTACACCATTCAATGCGGTCAACTTCATCTAGAATCACAATGCCGTCCGGCATGGCGGAAGTGGCGCGTTGCATGCGTTGTAGTGCGAGGCTCAATTGTTCCCGACTTTGGCTATGGGTGCGCACATAGCGGGCAAGATGCGCAAACGCATCATCCCATGCGCCGAATCCTTCGGGGATGCTGGCGGCAGTATGGTCTGAATGCTGCAACCATTGTTCAAGCTTTGCGATATGCCGCATATGTTGAATGATGGACCATAGCATCACGACACTGAAAAACAATAGGGCATAAACAGCGCCAAAAATTGGCCATAGCACTGCCGAGAAAAGTATAAGAGAAATTAGACCGATCGAACGCTGCCAGAACCCAGACACTTAAATGACCTTACAAGATAATTTTGAACATGATTAATTCGGCACATCCATTTTTAAGAAAGGAAACACCAATGCGTTTCATTATGTCATCGATCAGCCAATTATGCTCGGCTCAATGCGGATTAATTGTGCTCAATACCCACAGAGAAACGATAACCGGAGCCCCTAACGGTTTGTATCAAGTCGTCTTTGCCGACTAATTGGAGTGCTTTGCGTAACCGGCGAATATGCACATCAACCGTTCGTTCTTCGACAAAAACGTGGTCTCCCCAAACCCGGTCGAGTAATTGTCCACGAGAGTAGACGCGATCTGTATGCGTCATCATAAAATGCAGTAGCCGGTATTCAGTGGGACCTAGTACGATTTCTTGCTGATTAACCGTGACGCGGTGATCACTTGGGTTCAAGCGTAATTGATCAATTTCAACGACCTGATCAGATGCTTCTGGTGCGCGTCGGCGAAGCACGGCATTGATACGAGCAACCAGTTCACGCGGTGAAAACGGCTTGGTGACATAATCGTCTGCACCGATTTCCAAGCCTTTAATTTTGTCGCTTTCTTCAGTCCGTGCGGTCAGCATGATAATCGGAATCAACTTGGTGCGGTCATTTTGGCGTAAAATGCGGGCAAATTCCACGCCGCTCATTTTGGGCAACATCCAATCTAATAGGATTAGATCCGGCAGTGCTTGGTTAACCAGAGCCATGGCTTTTTCAGCATCTTCCGCGCTAGTAGTTTGGTATCCGGCTTGTTGTAGATTGTAAGTAATTAATTCCTGAATCGCGGCTTCATCTTCGACAATGAGTATTTTGGTTGACACTGATGATTGATCCTATGCGTTATAATGCGTGCTTTTATCCAATTCGTTTATTTTTTGTAATTATTCAGTATATTTCGGTAACTGTTCTGATTGCCCCTAGAATTCATCAGTTCAAGGCGCAAAATGTGAGTTTACACGTGTAAACTCACATTTTGTAACACAGAAATGATGGATTCTAGGGGTAAGCTGAATAGTTATTATTTTTTAACCGTTTGTTCACCTTAACATGACATGGCAGGTTTAACAAAAGACACCCCCAAACCCACCGAAATTAAATTACACCAGAAATCTCGTGTTTTGGATATTTCTTTTTCGGATGGAAAAACATTCCAATTTCCATGTGAATTCTTGCGCGTTCATTCACCATCTGCTGAAGTCTGTGGCCACAGCCCTGAGCAAGCCGTGTTACAGACCGGCAAAAAGGCAGTCAATATTAATCATGTTGAACCAGTCGGTAATTATGCCATTCAACTGACTTTCTCGGACGGTCACAATACCGGATTATATTCCTGGGATTTGCTCTACAACTACGGACTTAATCAAGATAAAATGTGGCAGCGCTATTTGCAACAAATTGAAGAAGCAGGGGAAAGCAGGGAGCCTCAACATGCGCCAACCGTTAAGAAGAGCTGTTGTTGAACAGTCAACAACCTGACAACGAATCCGCACCTATTCACTTATTCATTAAATAATTATCATGTCTAAAACAACTCACTTTGGTTACAACACCGTTCCTGAGAATGAAAAAGCAGGCCGAGTAGCCGATGTTTTCCATTCCGTGGCAGAAAAATACAACCTTATGAACGACGTCATGTCGGTCGGCCTACACCGGTTATGGAAACGTTTTACCATCGAAAGTAGTGGCGTCAAAAAAGGCGACAAAGTCTTGGACATCGCAGGCGGTACCGGCGACTTAAGTGCATTGTTTTTGCAAAAAGTGGGTAAAGAAGGGGAGGTGTGGCTGACTGATATCAACAACTCCATGCTTTCCATCGGGCGTGACCGCTTAATTGATGAGGGCACCCCAACGCCCGCCACACAGTGTGATGCAGAAAAACTGCCGTTTCCCGATAATTATTTTAACTCCGTCAGCGTGGCCTTTGGCCTCAGAAATATGACCCACAAAGACGCAGCATTGAAAGAAATGCTGCGCGTCATCAAACCCGGTGGTTCCGTCTTGGTACTGGAATTCTCCAAAGTCTGGGAACCGATGAAACCTGTCTACGACACCTACTCCTTCAAATTGCTCCCTGCTATGGGAAAAATGCTCGCTAATGACGCTGAGAGCTATCGCTATCTGGCCGAATCTATCCGCATGCATCCGAGTCAAGAAGAGTTAAAAGAAATGATGGAGCAGGTTGGTTTTGAGCGGGTGGAATATTTTAATATGACTGGGGGGATTGTGGCGTTGCATCGGGGGTATAAGTTTTAAGGGGTGGGGCATGGGTTGCGAAGAAGTGGGTTAGTCGGGAAATTGATCTATTTCGCAAGATGCAATCATTGTCAGCTTTTGTTATGAAGTGATCAGCGATCACCAAGAACAAGATGATGGGTCGTCAGCCAAAGCGGCGATGCAAATCGTTGGAGTAACGCAACTGAGAAATTATCCTTTAGAATGAACTCTAGAGGCCTGCTTTTGAGTGATTAATTGTTTAATGTCATACATTGCTATCAATGAAATGTTAATTTCTGTCTGGTAGGTCTTAATAAGTATTGGGTTTCGAGTTACGAGAGCAAAATGGATCTCTGTAACGGAGTAGAGGTAAAGATTTAACTAAGAACTCAACCCATTTATCCTAAACCCATCAGTAGGCTGGTAATTTTTGAAGCGTTTGCTTGAGGATTCTGAGTTTATCTAATGACACACAAAAAGAGTAATCATATGTTTAATCAAAATGCTCGTTTATTGCTATTGGTATTGTTTTTTGTGTTGTTATTGTCTGGATGCGCACAAAACGCTGGATACCGCCCTAACTATGAATCTTGTGTGTATACCCAATCTGGTGATTGTGCGGATCGTGCCGTACAGAATCACGCACTGGGTCAGTCAGATGAATATTATCTATCTTTTATTGAATTTAATGATCAAGGTCAATTATGGGATCGCAAGCAATTACATAGAGTATTAAAAAGCTATCAAACGATAGCCGGCGGTGACGGCGATGTGTTGCTCGTTGCTTTTATCCACGGTTGGCATCATAACGCAAGTCCCGGAGACAGCAATATCAAAGAATTCCGGAAGTTGCTCGCTAAACTATCTCAAACTGAATCCAACAGCGGTACGGGACGCAAGGTGTTAGGCGTTTACATCGGTTGGCGGGGAGAGTCAATTACCATTCCGATAATTAATGCCACGACTTTTTGGGATCGGAAAAATACCGCTCATAAGGTGGGACAACAGGGTGTAACAGAGGTATTACTAAAACTGGAAGAGATGCTTAATGTTAAATCCGGTATGGAAAAAGAAGGATTTAACAGTCGTTTAGTGACCATCGGACATAGCTTAGGCGGTACTGTGCTTTATACGGCCTTACAACAAATCCTTGAAGATCGTTTTATAGATAGTCGTAGAAACAAAACCTATACTGGTCCTGCAAATGGTTTGGGTGATCTTGTGGTATTGATGAACCCCGCAATTGAAGCGTTACGTTATGCGACTTTGTACGACATTTCACAGGATATTTGTCGCAGTTATTTCAAAGAACAACTGCCGAAATTGGCTATTCTCACGTCAGAATCTGATCGGGCTACTGGCTGGGCTTTTCCTGTAGGGCGTTTTTTTTCAACCTTGTTTGAAACGCATACAACGCTAGACCGGTATAATTGTGCCGGTATAAGGAAAGAAAATCCGATAGAGATTGTAGAAGGTCAAGCAGATCGGAATGCCGTCGGTCACTTCGAACCCTATCTTACGCATCGCCTCAATCCTTTAACAGCGTCTGAAAAACGTAGCGTAAATTTCAGTTATCGCGATTTACAAAACCGCTGGTCGGGTCAAGAAACACCCGGTACATTCGTGTTTGAGAATACAGAACTGATACATTTAGGGAAAACCGTACCCAACAACCCTTATCTTAATATTCAGGTGGATCAGCATTTAATCAAAGGGCATAATGATATTTGGCATGATGATATTGTGAGCTTCCTACGAGATTTGATCATGATCTCAACGACTCCTCAGTAGTTATTGCAATAGGTTGCCGAGGTATTGATGCAATGAACGAGAAAGGTTTTCTACCTCAGTTTAACGGTATTTTTGTCGTGATGACTAGAAACCCTATTTTCGATACACCACTTGTTTGTACGCACTGTGTAATGCACATCATTTTCGTGAGTTGGGTGTGCCTATGAATAGGATAGCCAGTGAATGGGCCAGATAGTGCAGATATTGTTGTGGGAGATCTTGGTGAGCGTTAAGGTGCAAGGGAATATGCTATCCGAAAATAGTCTGAGTGTTACATAAAACGCGCAATTTACTCGACGCGTGTGCTGGCAGCGTAGTACGTTTGTGCTAGATGGAGCGGGATACATGCACTATTGAAAAGTATGCATTTATCCTTGATAATCAAATTCCAAAAGATCTGCTTTTGGATAATTAATTATTTCATACCATACATAATATCAGTGAGATATTAATTTCTTTCTGGTCGGTCTTAATAAGTGCCGAGTTTCGAGTTTCGAGTTACGAGAGCAAAATAGACCTCTGTAACAGAGGCTGGGTAAGGATATAACTAAGAAATAAAGGATAGCTATGAATAAATCATTAAGTGTAAGCGGCGCGCTATGTGCCGGAATTTTTTCTTTGTCGTTAGCTGCATCAGCTAATGCAGGGAATGTAGACTTGTCCTCATGGACGGCAGAGGGGTCCGGAAACTGGTCTTTGCAACCTGGAAATAATGCGGTTAAACAACTTGTAAATACTAGTGCCCCAACTGTATTCCACAATAATGTTAATAGTCAAGGGCAAAATTTAGCAGGTGAAATAACCGTCCAAACCACGGGTGATGATGATTTTATCGGTTTTGTGCTGGGTTATAATGCGGGCGATCTCAGTAATGCTTCATCTGATTATTTACTAATAGACTGGAAGCAAAATAATCAAGGTGCGTTTGGTGGCACTGCATTGGCCGGCCTATCAATATCACGTGTGACCGATGTGCTTCCTAACGGTGCAGGGGCGTGGCTGCATAGTAACGCTCATGGTGTAGAAGAACTCCAGCGCGCAACAACGCTTGGTAGCACAGGTTGGTTGGATAATACCACTTACACCTTTGATTTGACGTTTACATCATCACTAGTGGAAGTGTTTGTGAATGACGTCAAGGAGTTGAGTATCTCAGGCTCTTTTAATGATGGTGCTTTTGGTTTTTACAATTATAGCCAATCCAATGTGCTCTACGCGGGATTAGATGTGTCTCCGGTTCCAGAACCAGAGACATACGCTATGTTGTTGGCTGGTTTAGGTTTGATCGGATTTGTGGCTCGCCGCAGAAAACAACACGTTGCCGTGTAATCTTATCGAGCGAATGTGATTTTCTAAGCGTTGCTAATTTTCGTATGTCGTTGCAGGTTGCGTCAGTGTTAGCACATTGCTTATTTTATATGATGGATGTAGGGTCTAGACTGTTAGTGCATAACTCTAGACCCTATTCTGCCTTTGAGATTTTAATCCCTTGTAATAATGTCCAATTATAACAATCGCTTCACTCAAGCAATTGTTACATCCTTTGATAAATAGACATCCTGAATCGCATGCAAAAGTTTGATGCCCTCAGCAAATGGTTTTTGGAATGCTTTGCGTCCAGAAATCAACCCCATACCACCAGCGCGTTTATTAATTACGGCTGTACGAACCGCCTGATGTAAATCATCTTTTCCACCTGATGGGCCACCCGAATTAATCATGCCTATACGTCCCATATAACAATTTGCTACCTGGTAACGTACCAGATCAATTGGATGATCTGTGGTCAACTCGGTATAGACTTTAGGACTTGTCTTGCCAAATTGAATAGCCTTATAGCCGCCATTATTCATGGCCATTTTTTGCTTAATGATATCCGCACCAATGGTCGCAGCTAAATGGTTAGCTTGACCGGTCAGATCTGCGCTGACATGGTAATCTTTTTCGCTTGTCTTAAACGCGGGATTTCTTGTGTATGCCCACAGGATGGTTGCCATACCAAGATTATGCGCATGCTCAAAAGCCTCCGAAACTTCTTGGATCTGACGGCGCGATTCTTCCGAACCAAAAAACACTGTCGCACCAACAGCACAAACCCCCATGTCAAAGGCCTGATCCACGCTCGCAAATAATGTCTGATCAAATTTATTAGGGTAGGTCAGTAACTCATTATGGTTGATTTTCAAAATCATTGGAATTTTGTGTGCGTATTGCCTGGAAACACTACTCAATACGCCCAATGTAGTAGCAACGCCGTTACAGCCACCTTCAATAGCCAATTCAATAATATTTTTCGGATCAAAAAACATTGGGTTAGGTGCAAATGATGCGCCTGCCGAATGTTCGACGCCCTGATCGACTGGCAATAAAGATAAATAACCATTGCCCGCCAGTCGGCCATGATTAAATAATGACTGAAGATTACGTAATACATTTGATTTACGATTGCTTTGTGAGACAACTCGGTCAATAAAGTCCGGGCCGGGTGTATGTAAAGTGTTTTTCGGTATACCTTCACATTGATGGTTGAGCAGGGTGTTGCTTTCATCTGCAAGAATTTCAATTATATCAGTCATCTAAACATCTCCAGAGAAATAAAACGACTTGTTAATAAACCAAATCAAATTTTTTGATAACTATTGACAGATGTCAATTCATAGCTTCATGCGAGTAAGTTAGGGTTGCAAAACCGCCTTGTAACCTTAATAATGAACTATAGGTAGTCAAATTGTTGATTAATAATATTCGAGAGAATACGGGGTAGTATTTCCACAATAATTTGATGGCCTGCATTTCGAATTCCCCATGCCCCATTCTCTCATATTCATTGCATAAAAGGCAGTGGTCATTATAGGTATATGTTTTTGCTAAGAAAATAAAAATTAATAGACTTAGTTTTGGTTTTAGTTTTTTAATTCTTTACACTTCTTGATAGGAGTTGTAGCAATGAACAAGAATGCAGAACCAGAGTTATTAAGCTTCCGCGCGGTTATCTTTGATATGGATGGCGTTGTCACCAATACGGCAAAGCTTCATTCTGTTGCGTGGAAAGATTTATTTGATCGTTATCTACATAAATACGCGCAACAGAATAATAAACCTTTTGTCCCTTTTGACAAAAAGAATGACTACTTGTCATACGTCGATGGCAAACCGCGCTATGAGGGTGCGCGTAGTTTTCTCGAATCGAGAGGCATCAAACTGCCTTATGGCGAACCTTCTGATCACGCAGAAACACAAAGCATATGTGGATTGGGAAATTCCAAAGACTGGTTTTTTGATCGTTTATTGCATCAACAAGGACCAGAAATTTTTGATTCTACAATCAAACTAATCAAGCTGCTCAAACAACAGAATATTGCTGTGGCCATCGTCTCTTCGAGCCGAAATTGCCTGAAAATTTTGGAAATGGCTGGAATAACATCATTATTTGATGCACGTGTTGATGGTACGACTTCTGTTACTTTGGGGCTCCAGGGCAAACCAAACCCGGATATTTTCTGCAAAGCAGCAAAATTACTTAACGTTGCTAATCGTGACTGTATCGTCGTCGAAGATGCGGTATCAGGCGTGCAAGCAGGCCGCAGAGGTAGTTTTGGCTTAGTGGTCGGTCTCAATCGCGGCCATAATCGTGCTGCTTTAGCAGCGAATGGCGCTGATATTGTGCTAAATGATCTGTCAGAAACGGGCATTTCTGACATGAACCATCTTTTTAGTAAAAAAGTGTTACCGCTTGCGCTAGATCACAAGGATCAAATTATTGCGCGTCTACAAGAACGCGAAGTAGCAATCTTCCTTGATTATGATGGCACGTTGACCCCGATTGTAGCAAGACCAGAGCTTGCTGTGCTGACTGATAATATGCGCAGCACCCTTCGCAATTTGGCTGCTGTTTGCCCAACGGCTATTATTAGTGGCCGCGCATTGTCAAATGTCAAAGATCTTGTGAAAATTGATGAACTGTACTATGCAGGTAATCATGGCTTTGAGATCGAAGGTCCGCATGACGAGAAAATTTTGTATGATAAGGGCAAAGAATTTGTTGCGGCAGTAAAAGATGCGTGCAAGCGCATAGAGCAACAGATTGCAAACATTGATGGCGCATTCGTTGAAAATAAAACTTATTCTCTGTCAGTTCACTATCGTCTAGCTGCGCCTGAAAGTATCGCCAAAATTGAACGTATTGTTGACGAACAAATCAAAAACTTTCCTAATTTACAGAAACATGAAGGTAAAAAAGTATTTGAGTTAAGACCAAATATCGATTGGAATAAAGGTAAAGCCGTACTCTGGATGTTGCAAGTGCTACATTTAGACAATCCAGAAATATTCCCGATCTACATTGGTGATGATCGTACTGATGAAGACGCTTTCCGCTCAATTAAGAACAAAGGATTGAGTATTCTCGTGAGCGATATCAGACAGGATTCTACGGCAGATTATGCGCTACGCAATACCAAAGAAACTGGGCGGTTTCTACTCATGTTAACAACAAGATTACAAGAGGTGTATGCATGACATACTGGTCACTGATATACGAGAAATTTGACCCAAAAGAGGAGCCGTTGCGTGAAGCGCTATGTACGTTGGGTAATGGGCGTTTTGCCACTCGTGGAGCAGCAGAAGAGTCACGAGCTGACGGAATGCACTATCCGGGAACTTATCTTGCAAGTGGTTACAATCGTCTGGACAGTGCTATTGCCGGCCGGACGATTACTAATGAAGATCTTGTCAATTTCCCCAATTGGTTGCCGCTGAAGTTTCGCCCAGAAGATGGTGATTGGTTTAATCTGATGGCTGTCGACATTATCACCTATCGTCAAGAGCTGGATCTTAAAAAAGGGGTTTTGAAACGTAAAGTTCGTTTCCGTGATCATAGTCAAAGAGAATTTACTGTTGAGAGTCGTCGGTTTGTCCACATGGCCAATCAGAATTTGGCGGCAATTGAGTATTCGATCACAGCAGAAAACTGGTCAGGCTATATTATTGTGAATTCCGAACTTGACGGTTCTGTTATCAATGCCGGTGTAGAGCGATACCGCGAACTCAATTCAAAACACCTGGAGACGCTAAACGTCTTTGAAGGGCCTGATCCTGATATCGTTTGCTTACTGACAAGAACCAACCAATCTCATATTCATTTTGCTGAAGCTGCGCGTACCCGAGTTTATCGTGATGCACAGCTATTTGAACCAGAGCGTGCAACCTATAAAGATCAAGACATGATCGGGCAAGAACTCACATTCGAGATACAGCAAGGTGAAACCATAACCCTGGAAAAAATCGTGTCAATATACAGCTCACGTGATCGCGCCATCAGTGAGCCGTCCTTTGAAGCCCGGCAAGCATTGCGACATTGTGGGCGTTTCAATGAGCTTCTCATCTCGCATGAAGTCGCCTGGAAATTTTTATGGCGGAAATGTGATGTTGTCATGAAACCCAGTAACTCGAACCAAATGATTGTACGGTTGCATATTTTTCATTTATTACAATCCGTATCACCAAATACAGTTGGTTTAGACAGTGGTGTTCCTGCTCGAGGATTTCATGGCGAGGCTTATCGTGGGCATATTTTTTGGGATGAGCTCTTTATATTTCCATTCTACACATTTCGCTTACCGCAAATTACACGCAGTTTGCTGATATATCGCTACCGGCGGTTAAATATGGCGCGTCATTTAGCTTCTGCTGAAGGCTATAAAGGTGCCATGTATCCCTGGCAAAGTGGTAGTAATGGCTGTGAAGAAACACAAATCTTACATCTTAATCCACATTCTGGTACGTGGGGGGACGACTATAGCCGTTATCAACGTCATGTCAATATCGCGATTGTTTATAACACTTGGCAGTATTTCATGCTGACCGATGATAAGGAGTTCATGGTCCTATATGGTGCGGAAATGATATTGGAGATTGCACGCTTCTTATCAAGCATCGCGCAATACAATAAAATCATCAAACGTTATGAAATAACAAAAATAATGGGGCCAGATGAATATCATGAGAAATATCCAGATGAAGACGCGCCTGGTCTGCGTAATAATGCCTATACTAACGTCATGACCGTATGGGTTTTGGAGCGCGCACTGGACCTACTTGACCAATTGTCACAAGAAAACCTGGAAGAAATAAAAGAAAAGTTATCTTTACACAAAGACGAAATAGAACACTGGCAAAACATCATCCATAAAATGACCATACCATTTCACGGAGACGATATTATTAGTCAGTTTGACGGTTACGAGAATTTGCAAGAATTTGATTGGGAGCATTATCGTGAAAAATATGGAGACATCAAACGACTAGATCGCATACTCAAGGCGGAAGGAGATTCATGCGATCGGTACAAGGTATCTAAACAGGCCGATGTGCTAATGTTGTTCTATCTCTTGCCACCAAAAGAATTAAGGCGCATCTTTATCCAGCTTGGCTATGAATTCGATGATGACATGGTGAAACGAAACACGACTTATTATCTGGCCCGCACATCACATGGTTCAACGCTTAGTCGTGTAGTGCATGCTTCCGTGCTGGATCGTATTGATCGGGCGACTGCTTGGGAAATGTTTTGTGCAGCGTTAGAAAGTGATCTCACGGATGTACAAGGCCCCACGCCAGAAGGAATACACCTTGGTGCTATGGCAGGAACACTTGATATCGTTTTGCGACACTATGGGGGTATTGATACCAGCGAAGAAATCATTGCATTCCATCCGCGTCTTCCTGATACTTTGCATGGCCTGAATTTTAGACTCTGTTTTCGGGGTCATTGGTATGAACTTGATATCAATAAACAGACATTCACTTTAACCGTTGAGGCTGACGAATTGGATTGCGTTGTTACCAACATAAATGGCGCATTACATAAACTTATACCAGGCAAAGCACATAAGTTCTCATTTAAACCTCAATATGACTTATCTGAAGCATAAGCCTAGAATCCTCAGTTGATCGCTTCGGCATTGGCCAGTCTTATGAAATGAAACAAATATTTTGTCAGATGTCACGCACCCTAAAGGTGAACCACGCTATGATGCTTATAGCACACTGTTCTTTATCTTTTGCTGCGTTGCAGTTCGTTGTGAACTAGTTATTACTCCTCACTGCGCCTTGCCAAAAATAAACTACAATGCACTCTAAGCACCATCCAACTGAGGATTCTAGGATAAGCGGTGATTAGTTGCTCCTGAAGAAATTCTGAATGAATAACTTTCAAAGTGTAGGTCAATTAAAGATTTCCTGTTAGCACTCCCAATTCAAAACAATTCAGCGTTTAAATTCCAGCATCTGGTGCAATATTCAGGCTAGACTAAAACTATGTACTTTAGTACAAGTTCTAGCTTTAACACATTATGTTAATGTGCGATTCTAGATAAATGAAGGTGTGATGGTTATATGGTGGCGATCAGATATCGAAAGTTGTTACCAATAAGAATTATAATCTCATATACAAAATATCATTCTTAAGTGAGGACTTTCAGTTTCACGACAACCTATGTGTTATTTAGGAAAAAGCGGTTGGATTTTAATTGAAAATAAGGAAATAGTAATGAAAAACCAAATCAAACGATTATTTTGTGCCGTTTTTGTCACACTATTATTAGGAGCCACCTCCGCTTTGGCTACTGCTCCTATTGAGGGGCCAGGATCGCTAGAAATTGATGACCATTTTAAAGGTGAATTTGAACTTGGTCCCACCTATCCAGGAAAGTGGGGAAATCCAGTTATGGGTACCTCCGGTGGTACAGTAACCTACAGCTTCATGGCAGATGACATATCTTGTAGCATTGAAGGAGGTGGTTGTACCATTACCGCACTTTCAAATTTTATGCCTATAGGTTTTGGAGATGCGATTGATGCTGCATTCGCCGCATGGTCGGCTGTTGCTAACATTGACTTTGTCAAGGTTGACGATAGTGGAGATGCTTTTAATGCTCCGGGTGCCACTGGTGACATCCGAATTGGTGGTCACTTCTTTGACGGTGCTGGCGGAACCTTAGCGCACGGTTTCTTCCCGCCTAACAATGGATCATCTGCTGCTGGCGATATTCATTTTGACCTTAGTGAGTCTTGGAAGATCGGTTTCGGGGGGCCGGGTTTTGACATTTTTCAAGTAGCGGCGCATGAGATTGGCCATGCTATCGGCCTACATCATACGAACACACCTAATTCCCTGATGAATCCTTTTTATACGGAAAGTTTCTTAGGCCTCCAAGCAGATGATATTGCGGGTGCTCAGTTTATCTATGGTGTGTCACCGGTGCCAGAGCCTTCCATGTTCTTTATGTTGAGCTTGGGTTTGGGGATGATGTTATGGATGCGCAAACGTGAAATGATCTAATTATCGTTCGAATAAACTATTGTGGCCATTAGGTGGCGGGCTTATTTAAAGGCGGAGTGGATCTTTTTGTTTTACTTTTTCTAATTTCAATGCATTACGATTTCTTTAGAAACGCTACTTCATTATTTACAATCATACCCAAACAATTACGACTTGAATGTGCTAAAAACAATACATCTCCGTTTTACAGTCCTGACGTTAATCTTGATATTCAGCTGCAATGTTAATGCCATGTGGGTCAAAATGTCTGATGAAATGCTGATTGAAAGTTCCAATCGGATAGTTTGGGCTTCGCTTATTGAAATTAGACCAATTTCAACTAAAGAGGCTAATCAAATACTTGTTGGGGTTCTCCATTCCACATGTACTTTCAAGGGCCAACACCAAGAAGAGTTTTATTTAGCGCTTCCTTCAATCAATGGTCCTATATCTAGTTCTGATATTCTCTACCGGGTCGGCCAACAAGGTTTTTGGTTTCTACGCGAAAGCGGTGTTACGGACATTTATCTGGCCGACCACCCCCAGCGTTTTTATTCGGGAGAGCTATCACAAACACTGCAAAAGCTACTGCTACCGTCATCAACTATTGGCGACAATTACTGCAATAATCACTAACTAGCTTACTCGGTCATCATGTCGTCCCAAAAACCGTCGAAACTCTTCTTTCTTGAATTTGCTTAGAGGTGCCCTATTGAACCTAAAATCCTCAGTTGGATGGTGTTTAGAGTGCGATATTGTTTCTTCCAGTGTGCAATGAGAAGTGAACGAGTTATTGCAACGAATTGCAACGCAGCAAAAATGAAAGAATAGCGTGCTATAAACATCATAGCGAGG
>JAJFJJ010000071.1 GCA_021774195.1 Nitrosomonas sp.
AGGAAACAAGTCATGGCAAAAAGCAAATTTGAACGGTCGAAGCCACACGTAAATGTAGGAACGATTGGGCATGTGGATCATGGTAAGACAACGCTGACAGCAGCGATTACGACAATATTGACGGAAAGTTTTGGTGGTGAAGCGAAGAGCTATGCGCAAATAGATTCAGCACCAGAAGAGCGTACTAGAGGAATTACCATCAATACGGCGCATGTGGAGTATGAAACTGAGAAACGCCATTATGCACATGTGGATTGTCCTGGCCATGCTGATTACGTCAAGAATATGATTACGGGTGCTGCACAAATGGATGGTGCAATACTAGTATGTTCGGCGGCAGATGGCCCAATGCCACAAACACGTGAACATATTTTGCTCGCTCGACAGGTTGGCGTGCCATATATTATTGTTTACATGAATAAAGCCGACATGGTAGACGATGCAGAATTACTTGAATTGGTAGAAATGGAAATCCGTGAGCTGTTATCTAAGTATGATTTCCCGGGTGACGATACACCGATTGTCATAGGGTCAGCATTAAAAGCGTTAGAAGGCGATCAGAGCGATATTGGTATACCATCAATTTTAAAGCTTGCTGAGGCGTTGGATAGTTACATACCTGAGCCAGAGCGTGCAATTGATGGCGCATTTATTATGCCAGTTGAAGATGTGTTCTCAATTTCAGGTCGTGGTACAGTAGTGACTGGGCGAATTGAACGCGGTGTCATTAAAGTTGGTGAAGAGATCGAGATTGTTGGCCTCAAACCGACATTGAAGACAGTTTGTACTGGTGTTGAGATGTTTCGTAAGTTGCTAGATCAAGGCCAGGCTGGAGATAATGTTGGTGTGTTGTTACGTGGCACTAAGCGTGAAGAAGTTGAGCGTGGTCAGGTATTGGCTCAGCCAGGAAGCATATCTCCTCATACCAAATTTACCGCTGAGATTTATGTGCTAAGCAAAGAGGAAGGTGGGCGTCATACGCCATTCTTTCCGGGATATCGCCCACAGTTTTACTTTAGGACAACTGATGTAACTGGTTCGATTGAACTACCTGCTGGCACAGAGATGGTTATGCCTGGTGACAATGTATCGGTTACAGTTAACTTGATTGCCCCAATTGCGATGGAAGAAGGCTTGCGTTTTGCTATTCGTGAAGGTGGTAGAACGGTTGGTGCTGGTGTTGTTGCTAAAGTTATTGAATAAGTATTGAAAATATAAAGCGCTAAATTATAAAGTGATGGTCGCTTCATGAAATAGTGACAAGAGGTCAACTATATGGAAAATCAGAAAATAAGAATTCGACTAAAAGCTTTTGATTATCGATTAATCGATAAATCTGCGCTTGAGATTGTTGATACAGCGAAGCGTACGGGTGCTGTAGTCAAAGGACCAGTTCCTTTGCCAACAAGAATAGAACGATTTGATGTGTTACGGTCGCCTCATGTGAATAAAACATCACGCGATCAATTTGAGATTAGAACACATCTTCGTCTAATGGATATCATAGACCCAACAGATAAAACAGTTGATGCACTCATGAAACTTGATTTGCCTGCTGGGGTTGATGTTGAGATTAAGTTGTAAATATTGATACGATATTAATTAGGTGTAATCGTATTTACGGTTAAATAAAAGACTATGAAGAGTTTTAAGCGTCAAAATGCTCCTGTAGAAAAGGAAGGGAAATGAGTATTGGATTGATAGGCCGTAAAATTGGAATGACGCGCATATTTTCTGAAAACGGAGATAGCCTACCGGTAACAGTGGTAGATGTAGCGAATAATAGAGTGACTCAGATTAAATCAGACCAAAATGATGGGTATAAAGCTGTTCAATTAGTTTACGGCGAAAAAAGATCTGTGCGTGTTACAAAGCCAATGGCTGGTCATTTCTCTAAAGCTGGCACTGAGGCAGGATCAATAACACGAGAGTTTCGTGTTAAAACTGACGAAGAATTAGACGCGTATTCACCCGGTCAAGTAGTTCAGTTGGATGTGTTTGAGATTGGTCAGAAAGTCGATGTCTCAGGTATAACAATTGGTAAAGGTTATGCGGGGACAATAAAACGACATAACTTCACCGCTAATAGGGCTAGTCATGGCAATTCTAAAGCGCATCGGAAACCTGGGTCAACAGGTATGGCACAAGATCCTGGACGAGTTTTTCCAGGTAAAAGAATGTCAGGACGTATGGGTGGCGTTAAGAGAACCACTCAGAATCTAGAGATATTGCGTGTCGATAACAAAAATGGTTTGTTACTGATTAAAGGGGCGATACCAGGTTCAACAGGTGGAAACGTACTTGTTAGACCGAGTGTTAAGATCAGAAATGCTAAATAGCATATTTAAAGATAGATATAGAGTAATAAGGTAAAAAGCAATGGAACTAAGGCTTATAAGTGAATCGAATGAGGGAAACGGAAGTAGTATTTCGGTTTCCGATAGTCTCTTTAATCGGGATTATAATGAAGCATTGGTACATCAGGTGATTACCACATACCTTTCGAACGCACGAAAAGCAAATAGTGCTCAAAAAGGTAGGTCTGATATTGCTAAATCAAATCATAAGCCTTGGAGACAAAAAGGTACTGGACGAGCAAGAGCTGGTCGAGCATCTAGTCCTATTTGGAGAGGTGGGGGAAAAACCTTTCCAAATACAACGGAAGAAAATTATACAAAAAAACTGAATAAAAAAATGTATCGGGCTGGTATGAGTGTAATACTTTCTCAGCTTGTTAGAGATGATCGTTTGGTAGCTATTAATGAGTTTCAGATTGATACACCAAGAACTAAAGAAATGTCCAGTAAGCTTACTGGTATGGATTTGAAGGATGTCTTGATTGTTACACATGATCTAAATGATAATCTATATTTATCATCACGTAATATTCCTTTTGTATCGATAATTGATGTTAAAAATGTTGATCCAGTCAGTTTGTTAAGGTTTGAGAAAACAATTGTAACAACAGAAGGTATTAAGAAATTAGAAGGATTATTGGCATGAGTGAAAATACAAAAGGACAAGAGCGCTTACTACAAATAATACAAGCGCCATATGTTTCTGAGAAAGCAACATTCATAGGCGAATTGAATAATCAGAGTGTATTTCGTGTCGCTAGAGACGCAACAAAACAAGAAATTAAAAAAGCTATTGAATTGTTGTGGAAAGATCAAAAGATTGAAGTAGAAAACGTCCAGACACTTAATGTTAAAGGTAAAGAAAAAAGATTTGGTCGTCATATGGGCCGTCAAAATAGTTGGAAAAAGGCGATCGTGAGTATTAAATCAGGCCAAGAATTAAATTTCTCTGATTTTTCAAAAGTAGAGGCTAAATAATGGCGCTTGTGAAACTTAGACCGACTTCGCCAGGTAGGAGAGCTGTAGTAAAGCTGGTAAATAAGGATTTGTATAAAGGCGAGCCTTATAAGGGTCTCTTAGAAAAGCAATCTAATACAGCTGGACGAAATAATTCAGGGCGTATTACTACTCGCCATAGAGGTGGTGGTCATAAACAACATTATAGAAAAATTGATTTCAAGCGTAACAAGGATAATATACCTGCAATAGTGGAACGTATAGAGTATGATCCCAATCGTACTGCAAATATTGCTCTACTCTGTTATAAAGATGGAGAAAGGCGCTACATAATCTGCCCAAAAGGGTTGGCAGCAGGTGATGTCGTTACCAGTGGAAAAGATGCACAAATAAAACCTGGTGAATGTTTGCCACTAAGAAATATACCTGTAGGTACGGTTATACACTGTGTCGAGATGCTTCCGGGTAAAGGTGCGCAATTGGCTAGGACAGCTGGTGCCGCTATTCAACTTCAGGCTCGAGATGGTAATTATGCACAGCTCAAATTAAGGTCTGGTGAGATAAGGAAAGTGCATGTAGATTGCAGGGCTACAATTGGTGAAGTTGGGAATTCAGAACATAATCTTCGATCTATTGGTAAAGCTGGGGCAACAAGATGGCGTGGAATAAGACCAACAGTAAGAGGTGTCGTTATGAATCCTGTGGATCACCCACACGGCGGTGGTGAGGGCAGAACATCTGGTGGTAGACATCCTGTAAGTCCTTGGGGTCAGCCAGCAAAGGGGTATAGGACTCGTTCAAATAAACGTACAGAAGCGATGATTGTTCGTCACCGCTATTCTAGAAAAGGTTAGATAAATGGCTCGTTCAGTTAAAAAAGGACCGTTTGTAGATGTGCATCTAATTAAAAAGATAGATAAAGCACGCGAGACAAATGATAAAAGACCGATAAAGACATGGTCTAGAAGGTCTACAATTCTTCCTGACTTTATTGGCTTAACTATTGCAGTGCATAACGGAAAGCAACATATCCCCGTTTATGTAACTGAAAATATGGTTGGGCATAAATTTGGCGAGTTTTCTCAGACTCGAACCTTCAAAGGACATGCAGCCGATAAAAGAGCTGGAAAGCGATAGGAAAAGATCATGGAAACAAGCGCCAAACTACGTGATGTGCGATTATCTGCACAAAAAGGACGTCTAGTAGCTGATCAAATAAGAGGCTTGCCGGTAGATAGAGCTCTTAATTTATTAGCGTTTAGCCCTAAAAAAGGTTCAGGAATAATAAAAAGGTTATTAGAGTCAGCAATAGCAAATGCTGAACATAATGATGGTGCTGATATTGATGAATTAAAAGTTTCTACTGTCTTTGTGGACAGAGGGACATTGATGAAACGTACTAGTGCTAGAGCTAAAGGACGGGGTAACCGGATTAATAAACCAACCTGTCACATATCGCTTACTGTTGGCGATAGTCCTAACTTTACTAAATAAAGGCATAAATAGTATGGGTCAAAAAATACATCCAACTGGATTTCGCCTGTCAGTACAAAAGAATTGGCTTTCTAAATGGTATGCTAATAGCAATTCATTTGCTAACATGCTTAAAGAAGATATTAAAGTGAGATCTTTTTTATCGAAAAAATTGAAACACGCATCAGTAGGTAAGGTACTAATAGAAAGACCTTCAAAAAACGCACGAATTACAATATTTAGCTCAAGACCTGGTGTAGTAATAGGTAAAAAAGGTGAAGATATTGAAATGTTGCGAACTGAACTACAAAAAAGAATGGGTGTTCCTGTACATGTAAATATAGAAGAAATAAGGAAACCCGAGATAGATGCGCAATTGATTGCTGATAATATTGCTCAACAGCTTGAAAAGCGGATTATGTTCAGGCGTGCAATGAAAAGAGCAATGCAAAATGCCATGAGGCTAGGCGCGAAAGGTATTAAAATAATGAGTTCCGGTCGGCTGAATGGCATAGAGATAGCAAGAACCGAATGGTATAGAGAAGGGCGAGTGCCATTGCATACATTACGTGCTGACATAGATTATGGTACAGCTGAAGCTAAAACAACATATGGCATTATAGGAATTAAAGTCTGGATATTTAAAGGTGAACTTCTAGGCAAAAATGAAGCTAACTTGACATCGAATTCTGGAAATACACCAGATACAGATAAAAATAAAACAGCTAAGAAAGCCACTAATAAATTTGCAAAACCTAGCACAAAAATCACAAAGACCGAATCAGATGTAAGTGATATAAATGAAGGTGGAACAAAGACCTCATCATCGAAGCAAATTGATACAAATGAAAATGTAGAAACTGGAGAGAACGATGCTTCAACCAGCTAGAACTAAATTTCGTAAGCAACAAAAAGGTCGCAACACTGGTGTGGCAACAAGAGGCGCAAAGGTTAGTTTTGGTGAATATGGTCTAAAAGCAATTGGACGAGGTAGGATAACTGCACGCCAAATTGAAGCTGCTCGACGCGCCATGACTAGACATATTAAGAG
>JAJFJJ010000072.1 GCA_021774195.1 Nitrosomonas sp.
TTATTCAGTACATCAAAGTAACTGTTCAGATTGCTCCTATAATTCGTCAGTTCAAGGCACAAAATGTGAGTTTACACGTGTAAATGATCATTTTGTAACACCGAAATGGCGGATTATAGGGGTAAGCTGAATAGTTACAAATTTTGTTACTTAAAATCCATGCGATATTGCATTATATACGAGTCATTTAGGTAGGAAAAATTGTAGTGCTTCAAAAAACTGATTTCTATGGGTTTTTGGTGGTTTGAAATATCAAGTAGACGGAGTGCTGGTTAAGCGAGCGGATTGAGAATAGCGTTCTTCTTTGTTAATAATAAATTGTAACAACTCAGCATATTGCGGTAACTGCTCTGATTGACCCTGGAATTCATCAGTGCAAGACGCAAAATGTGCGTTTACATGTGTAAATGATCATTTTGTAACGCAGAAATGGTGAACTCTAGGGGTAAGCTGAATAGTTACAATAAATTAACTTTAGAGGCGCCCTTTACTTATGTTTCTCAAGTAATGCTTGAATAGCACTTTCTAGTTCTGTATCAGAGACTTTGTCGGCTAATTGCTGTAAACTTGCGATGCTTTTTGGAGTTAATTTCTTTTTTTTGTTGAGGCGCTCATTGTTGGTTGGATGGTGTGGGTATTGAGTGTGGTTGGATATTTGTACGGAAATCCGGATTGCCTTGATGTCCCATCCAATCTTTTGTAATTGAAGCAACAAAGAAGGTGAAATAAGTTTTAATTTTGAAGCAACAGTACCATTTTCGGCGAATATAATTAGTTTGTTGTTTGAGATGTTTCCCAGACGACAGCTTTTTCCTAGATAGGAAGGAACGAGTGCTGAAAAAGTTTGTTGCATTTTGTTTAATTGATTGACGCGTGAGAATAGTTCCTGATATTCATCTGTTTGACTGAGTATGTTGAGATAAGTCTTTACTTTATGAGAACTCATAGTTAATTAACAAATAGTTGAAAAACTAAAAAAATGAATATTATTTTGATATCAAATAAATCAGCGTGTGCCAGAAAGATCACGCTGACAAGTTTACACTTTACGTTAATGATTAGTGCAGTTCTAATTATTGTTTTGGTGTTAGCACTAAGTTTAAACTTTTTAGCATTGCGACATGCAGATAAAATTAACGATCCGTTATTAAAAACTTTGTTAGTGAGTCCACAAGAAGAGCGTCATCAAAAAAAACAAGTACAGCTACATAATAATTTGAACGTAATGGCAGCTGAGTTAGGTAAAATGCAGGCGCAGTTATTGCGCTTGGATGCTTTAGGTGCGCGTTTGGCAGAATCTTCAGGTATTGATCCGCAAGATTTTTTGTTTAGTGAATTGCCGGGTCAAGGCGGTCCACATTCAGATTATCATGCTGAGTCAATGAGTTTTAGTGAGCTTAATGAGGATTTGCATGAATTTTCACATTTGCTTGATGAGCGAGAAAAAAGTCTGGGCACGCTGGATATCGTGTTACGCGACGATCGCTTGAGTAAAAGTGTGTTGCCATCAGAAATGCCTGTTGATACAGACTGGTATTCATCCGGCTATGGTTACAGAATCGATCCGTTTAGTGGCAAAAGGGCTTTTCATAGAGGAGTGGATTTTGCTGCAAAAACCGGTACGCCCATTAAGGCGGCAGCGGGTGGTGTTGTGGTCTACTCCGATCATCACGCTGAATATGGTAATATGATCGAAATTGACCATGGTGATGATCTGGTTAGTCGATATGCACATGCTTCAAAGCGTTTGGTTAGCTTGGGGCAAGTTGTGATGCAAGGACAGAAGATTGCAGAAGTTGGTAGTACGGGTCGTTCTACAGGGCCGCATTTGCATTTTGAAATTTGGCACAAAGATAAACCACAAAATCCATCGTTGTTTTTAAAGAGGCCGGGCTGAACTGAATTGGCTACAGGTTTCTAAATTATTATTGCGGGGTGAGATAAAATACTCACCCTTTATTTTTATTGGTTGTATAAATAGAATTTTCGAGACTTTATGTTTAGTAATTTACTCAAAAAAGTATTTGGTAGTCGTAACGATCGAATGGTTAAGCAGTATTCCAAGGCGGTTAGTGTTATCAATGGATTGGAGCCTGTAATTGAGGCGCTATCTGATGCCGATTTGCGTGCTAAAACAGATGAATTTAAGCAGCGTATTGAAGGTGGTGAAACATTAGATGAAATAATGCCGGAGGCCTTTGCAGTAGTTCGGGAGGCGGGTAAACGCGTATTGGAGATGCGCCATTTTGATGAGCAAATGATCGGCGGTATGGTGTTGCATGAGGGTAAGATTGCTGAAATGCGCACCGGGGAAGGTAAAACGCTTATGGCGACCTTGCCAGCTTATCTAAATGCGTTGTCAGGTGATGGTGTGCATATTGTGACAGTGAATGATTATCTGGCCAAACGTGATGCTGAGTGGATGGGGAAACTCTACCAATTCCTGGGCATTAGTGTCGGCGTGATTTATTCACAAATACCGCATGAGGAAAAACAAGCGGCTTATGCGGCGGATATTACCTATGGTACCAATAATGAGTATGGGTTTGATTATCTGCGCGATAATATGGTTGGTCATCCAGCTGAACGGGTTCAGCGAGTGCTTAATTTTGGTATTGTCGACGAAGTTGATTCTATTCTGATTGATGAGGCGCGTACCCCGCTGGTTATCTCCGGACAGGCGGAAGGTGATACGGAAATATATATCCGCATTAATGCGCTGGTACCAAAGCTTAAGCCGCAAGAAACAGAAGACAGTCCAGGTGATTATAGTGTAGATGAAAAAGCCCATCAGATTTCAATAAGTGAAGAAGGTTTTGAGAATGCCGAGAAGTTGTTGGCTAAAGCCGGGTTGCTTAAAGCAGGTACTAGTCTTTATGATCCAGCCAATATTAATTTAATTCATCATTTGAATTCAGGTTTGCGTGCGCATGCTTTGTATTTTCGTGACCAGCACTATGTGGTGCAAGATGATGAAGTGGTCATTGTTGATGAGTTTACTGGGCGTTTGATGGCGGGACGACGTTGGTCGGATGGGTTGCATCAGGCGGTTGAGGCAAAAGAGGGTGTTGCAATTCAAAAAGAAAATCAAACGCTTGCTTCAATTACTTTCCAAAATTATTTTCGTATTTACCATAAATTGGCCGGTATGACAGGTACTGCGGATACTGAGGCAGCCGAATTTCAGCAAATTTATGGGTTGGAAACGGTCATTATCCCAACGCATAGAGATATGATTCGTGATGATCGTATGGATCAAGTGTTTCGTACCATGGATGAAAAGCATGATGCTATCGTTCAAGGGGCAAAGGAATGTTACGAGCATGGTCAACCGGTGCTGGTTGGTACCACATCAATTGAGAATAACGAACTAATTTCAAAGATGCTGGATCGGGATAAGTTGCCGCATCAAGTGCTTAATGCGAAACAACATGCGAGTGAAGCGAATATTATTGTACAAGCTGGTCGGCCTAAAATGATTACCATTGCGACGAATATGGCTGGTCGTGGTACTGATATCGTATTGGGTGGAAATCCTGAGCCTGAAGTTGAGCAAATTCAAAACGACGAGAAATTAAGTGAACAAGAGAAGGACGAACGGGTAGCCAAGGTCTATGAGGACTGGAAGATAGCGCATGATGAAGTGTTGAAGAGCGGGGGGTTGCATATCATCGGTACTGAACGTCATGAATCACGTCGTGTTGATAACCAGTTGCGTGGCCGCTCGGGGAGACAGGGTGATCCTGGGTCGAGTCGTTTTTATCTCTCTCTGGAAGACCCGTTACTGCGTATTTTTGCTTCAGATCGTGTTGCCAATATCATGACCCGTCTGAAAATGCCTGAAGGAGAGGCGATTGAACATCCTTGGGTGACGCGTGCCATTGAGAATGCACAGCGAAAAGTAGAAGCGCGTAACTTTGATATGCGTAAACAATTGCTGGATTTCGATGATGTTGCCAATGATCAGCGTAATGTGATCTACGATCAGCGTAAAGAGCTATTAGAAGCAGATCAGGATATTTCTGAAACCATCACAGCGGTGCGCAATAGTGTTCTGACGGACATGTTTAGTACATATATACCGCCACAGAGTGTAGAGGAACAATGGGATGTTCCTGGGTTGGAGAAGGCGCTGACAGCAGAGTTTCAATTGCATTTGCCACTGCAGAAATGGCTTGAAGATGACTCTGAGTTGCATGAAGAAAGTATGCATGAGCGAATTCTGGATTATGCGCGTGATTACTATCAGAATAAGGTTGAGCAGATTGGCGAGCCAATCATGCACCAATATGAGCGTGCAGTCATGCTGCAAACATTGGACTCTCATTGGAGAGAGCATCTAGGGTCTTTGGATCATTTGCGCCAAGGTATTCATTTGCGTGGTTATGCACAGAAAAACCCAAAGCAGGAATATAAGCGTGAGGCTTTTGAGTTATTCACAACGATGCTTGAGGAAGTCAAAAGTGAAGTGACGAAGATATTGCTGACGGTTCAAATACGGAGCGAAGAACAAGTTGAAGAGGTGGCTGGCACGTTGCGGGCGCCAGAGAAAGTGGAGTATCACCATGCAACTTATAAAGAATCTTTTGATGAGCAACCGGTTGATGAGGCTGAAACGAGCGAAGATAAAACCCAACCTTTTGTACGCCAAGGTGGAAAGGTTGGACGTAATCAACCATGTCCTTGTGGGTCGGGTAAGAAATACAAACAGTGTCACGGGAAAATAAAATAGCTTGAAGTTAGTTTCTTGCTGGTTTTATGCAATGTCGAATCGTGTTAAAATCGATTGTTTGTTTTGAGAGAGGAAGGCTGCTTGATTTGACATTGTCGAATGTGAAGCGTGATAGCGGCTCAAATTTTATAGATGTTCGTATAAGCTACTCGGTTAAAATCTCCCAGTGTTTTACTTAATTGAACGTTTCTCAAATATATAAATTACAGAAATAAAAGAATTGTATTAAATATACATGATGCCATTACCCTATCAAACTCGTGGTTATGGTATACTCCGCGTTTTTATAAATTCACTTTATAAGTTCGTTAGGTTATGTTGTTGGTATTTAAGAAAAAATCTCTTGATATATCAATGGTTTGCGTGAAAAATAAATAGATGGAATTGTAGAATATGGCTGATAGTTTCAGTATTGAAGATGAAATGAATAGCAGAAGACGGTTCTTGGTCGCTGCAACTTCTGTGGCGGGCGGAATTGCGGGTGTTGCAGTAGCGACACCTTTTATGTTGAGCATGATGCCTAGTGAACGAGCTAAAGCTGCGGGCGCACCGGTTGAAGTTGACATTGATAACCTAGAGCCAGGTATGCTAATAATGGTGGAGTGGCGTGGCAGAGTGGTCTGGATTTTAAATCGTACGCCAGAAATGCTGGCTACACTAGAGACGCTAGAGCCCGAATTGGCTGATCCGAACTCAGAGAAAGATCAGCAACCGGATTATGCTCAGAATAGGACTCGTTCAATTAAGCCGGAAATTCTGGTGGCAGTTGGACTTTGTACGCATTTAGGGTGTTCCCCCGTGTTTAGGAAGGATATTGCACCTGAGGATCTGGGTCCTGATTGGTTGGGTGGTTTTTTCTGCCCTTGCCATGGGTCGAAATTTGATTTGGCTGGCCGTGTTTATAGTAACTTGCCGGCCCCCACAAATATGGTTGTTCCTCCACATACTTATTTAACTGACACTCGCCTTTTAATCGGGGCTGAGAGCAAGGAATCTGCATAAATGAGCAACGGATTAAATTCACTGAAGGAATGGATCGACAAGCGCTTTCCAATGACTTCAAATTGGGAAGCACACCTTTCCAAATATTATGCGCCAAAGAATTTTAACTTTTGGTATTACTTTGGTTCATTAGCCCTGTTAGTACTGGTTAATCAGATATTAACCGGAATTTTTCTCACCATGCACTACAAACCGGATGCCGAACTGGCATTTCGATCCGTTGAATATATCATGCGAGATGTGGATTATGGTTGGTTGATCCGCTATATGCACTCAACTGGCGCATCAATGTTTTTTGTGGTGGTCTATCTGCATATGTTCCGCGGAATGATGTATGGCTCATATCGGAAACCGCGCGAATTATTGTGGTTGATTGGTATGGCTATTTTCTTTGTTCTGATGAGCTTGGCATTTACCGGATACATTCTCCCATGGGGTCAAATGTCATACTGGGGTGCGCAAGTTATTGTGAGCATGTTTGGTGCGATCCCGCTCGTTGGTGATCAACTTACCCTTTTGCTTTTGGGTGACTTCAATCTGTCAGATGCGACACTCAACCGTTTCTTTGCATACCATGTTGTTACATTGCCTCTACTAATGCTTGTGCTGGTTTTCGTGCATATTCTGGCATTACATGAAGTTGGGTCAAATAACCCAGATGGTGTCGAAATAAAAGAGAATAAAAATCCAGAAAGCAAAATTCCGGTGGATGGCATCCCATTTCATCCTTACTATAGTGTCAAGGATATTGTTGGCGTAATTGGTTTTCTGATTGTGTTTTGTACTATCGTGTTCTTTGCGCCAGAGTTTGGCGGGTATTTTTTGGAACATAATAATTTCATTCCTGCGAATACGTTACAAACGCCTGATCATATTGCGCCAGTATGGTATTTCACGCCATATTACTCAATGTTGCGTGCTGTAACCGTTAACTTCCTTTGGGTTGATGCGAAATTGTGGGGCGTGATATTAATGGCTGCTGCGGTAGTGATTTTTGCTTTCTTGCCTTGGCTTGATAAGAGCCCGGTAAAATCAGTTCGCTATAAAGGACCAATCTTTAAGTTTGCTTTAACTATGTTTGTGATCAGCTTTTTTGTATTAGGTTGGTTGGGTATGGAAGCACCAACGCCGCTATACACATTATTAGCACAAATATTTACAGTTATTTACTTTGCATTCTTCTTGCTTATGCCGTGGTATAGCAAGATAGATAAAACAAAACCTGAGCCCAAGAGAGTAACCAAATGAAGAAATTGAGAACTTTTCTATTTGTCTTGTGTATGGCTCCACTGAGTGTATTTTCTGCACCGCCGGGAATGCCTTTAGACAAAGCGCCTGTTGATACAACTAATAATGCGTCACTTCAGCGTGGTGCGGAGAGCTTTGCTAATTACTGTTTAACCTGCCATGCTGCAAGTTATATGCGCTATAACCGTCATCGTGACATTGGTCTTAATGAGGCGGAAGCGCTTGATCTATTAGTTAAAACAGGGCAGAAAGCAGGCGATCTTATGTTGACTGCCATGGATGAAAAAGAAGCGGAAGAATGGTTTGGTGTTTTGCCGCCTGATTTATCTGTAATTGCACGCTCTCGAGGCGCAGACTGGTTGTATACATATTTACGTGCGTTTTATCGTGATGACACAACCGTTCCAGGATGGAATAACCTCGTGTTTGATCGTGCTGCAATGCCGCATGTGTTTTACGAGTTGCAAGGCGAACAAAAACTTGTTGTCGAAACAGTTGGCGGAGAAGAAGTTGAAAGCCTTGAGTTAGTAAAACCAGGTACGATGACAGTCAGTGAATACGACCAATATGTTGCAGACTTAGTGAATTACCTTGTATATATTGGTGAGCCAGCAGCTAATGACCGTAAACGGATAGGAATTTACGTTCTTCTGTTCTTATTTGGTTTCTTGGCACTAAGTATTGCATTGAAACGTGAATACTGGAGAGACATTCATTGATGAGTAATGAATGTGTAATCATATCTAGAGTTGTAATTAAGTAGAGAAAAATAGTTATGATGACATTGTATTCAACAGTGACCTGTCCCTATAGTCACCGTTGCCGCATAGTGCTGCACGAGAAAGACATGGACTTTCAGGTAATTGATGTGGACCCAAATAACAAGCCGGAAGACTTGGCTGTTATGAGTCCATATGGCAAGGCACCGATACTTGTGGAACGTGATCTAATACTCTATGAATCAAATATTATTAATGAATACGTAGACGATCGCTTTCCACATCCACAACTGATGCCTGCTGATCCTGTTATGCGAGCACGTGCTAGATTGCTACTATATCGTTTTGAAAATGAGCTGTTTTGTCATATTGATGCGATTGAAGGAACAGATCAGAAGAAGGCTGATAAAGCGCGTGCTGAAGTCGCGGATAATCTTACCGTCATTTCTCCAATATTTGAGAAACAGAAGTTTATGTTAGGCGATGAGTTCTCAATGCTTGATGTTGCCATTGCGCCATTACTTTGGCGATTGGAGCATTATAGAATTCGTTTGCCGAAACAGGCTGCGCCATTACTTAAATTTTCTGAAAGATTGTTTAGCCGTCCATTATTTATTGATGCTTTATCAGCATCAGAAAAAGTAATGCGGAAATAAATATGGATTCAACAAAACCTTATTTATTGCGATCAATTTATGAGTGGTGTATAGATAGTGGCTATACACCATTTGTAACAGTCGTTGCAAACTCGGAACTTGATATTCCAATGGATTCGATGAATAGTGGAGAACTCGTTTTTAATATCGGGCAAAATGCTGTTCAAGATCTTATGATAGCGAATGATATCATTAGTTTCTACGCGAGATTCAATGGTGTATCTAAAAAAATAGTGTTACCAATTGAATCTGTTAAGGGTATATTTGCGAAGGAAGTCAACCAAGGGATAGCATTTCAAGACAACTCAAACCTAGTTGATAATCAAGATAGCGCGATAAAAGAAGTAAGTACCCAATTAACAGATTTAGTTGTATCTGAAGAACCGAAGAAAAATACTAGAAAGAAAAAAACCCAGTTAAGACTAGTCAAATAAATCCATAATCATGGATGGAATTATCCAATAATGCCGGCATAGCTCAGATGGTAGAGCAGCTGATTTGTAATCAGAAGGTCCCGAGTTCGATTCTTGGTGTCGGCACCATTAAAAACAAAGAGTTAGGAAAAAGAGACAAATTAAATGGCTCTTTTTTGTCTCTTAATTAAACATTTCACTAAGAGATTCCTTAAATTTTTTAAGATTCTCTTTCTGACTTTTTCGTTCTTTTATATTTACTTCAATGCTTTTAGTTCTGTGTGCATCTGACGCACTAGGTGGGTGTACTTCCTGCACTGCCTTTTTTCCCTCAACTGCACTGGGGGGTGTATCTGTTGCACTGGGTAGTAGGTGTATCTGATACAGGTTGCTTTTTTGGGTGTTGTCGCTGTAGCGGTAGGTTTTGGTGAGGAAGCCTTTTTCGATTAAAACCTTTACGCGATCAATAATGGTCTTGCGTGACAATCCACAACATTCAGCAAGGCGGTTGACGCTAGGGTAGCATTGTCCTTTGTCGTCGGTGAATGAACATAGCCACATGAACAATACTTGCGAGTGCGCGTCTAGTTTCTTTAACTCAGACTTGTTGGGGACCGTGATGAAGTTGCCTTTTTCATATCTCATGCCCTTCTTTTACACCGATTGAATAAGCTTGTAACCGGACGCTATTGGTTGCTATGAGGGGGTTTTGTGTGGGGTGGGGTGGTATGGTGGTGGGGATTATTTTTACTTCATTTTAAATTTACTAGTTAGTCCCGCTGATATTTTGGCAATCCTTTTTTTGTTTTCTTCGATTTGCTCGGGAGTAAGTTTTACATCTTCCGCTTTTTTCACCGAATGAGTAATTTCTTCAACTCCTTTACGTCTAGCCCAGTTCAATAAAGTTGAGTAATGTTTTTTGTACTTCGTGCCAGTAGAATCTATATAACCACTAAGCTCTTCGATAAGCTTCTTTGTTGTACCCGTTCCGTAACGAGACTTCAACTTTTCTAACTCAGTTTTCGATAAAGAAACATTTTCAAATTCTCCATACACACCTTTCTCTTCTATACTCTTCTCTTCTATACTCTTCTCTTCTAGCCGAGTGGATGCTAAGCGAGTGCTAAGCACATATGATTTATCATTTGTCAATGACAGTAAATCTTTCTCTTTTTTGTATTCAGTGGTTCGTATTCTACGATTATCTAACCAGTTATTTTTGTTCCAATCTGTTATTACTACTACACCACTTTCAAAAGGTATTAGGAACATTTTTCCTATTAACACTTTTACATCGTCTTCACTTCCACCATGTAACCGCAGTATTTTTTTAGGGGAAACAAACCCTTCGTCGTCTGCTTCCATTCCCATAAGAAAATACAAAGCTTTTGCACTTATAGGCATATCCATAAACCTGTCTGTGTCTATGATTGCCCTGTCGAACATTCTTTTTTGAGCCATTACTAATTTAAATTAGAACACAAAAAGCAATCTCCTCCGTTCAAAGAGAGACTGCTTTTTATGTTGAACGGATAATACTGTTATTTTAACATTCCACCCAAACTTAATTATCCTCTAACCTGTTGATAATTCGACAGCTACTGACCGAACAGCCCCCTAACCTCATCAAAAGGTCTAATGTTAAGGATAACTTCTTGATCCTGTTCGTCAGGTATCTTTTCGCTAGTTGGAGTGAATGAGGCTACATACTTCTGGTTGTCGTCTGGAATGACGCCACAAGCCACCAGACCGTCTTCAACCATCTTCTGCATGTAGGCGTGGTTGGATATGTCTAGCTGATTGCCGTGAAGCTTGAAGTGGTAATGAACGTGGACAGGGAAGTCACCGGTGTAGGGTTTCGGTGATGCAGACATGACGGCAAAATGATAGTCGTCTTTGTGTTGGGACCGTTGGCGGAAATGAATACCAGCGTAGATTTTATTTAATGATATTTTTTCGGGGATGGGGATTGTTAGTTTCACTCATTAACACTAACATACAAAAAAACTTGGTTGTATGTGAAGAGGCGAGGGATGTTGGTGTAAGGATTTTTATATTATCTTTTGTAATACCAATATTGATGTTTGTCGCTTACCTTTTTGCCATAAGCGACGATACACTGTTTACTTTTATAGCGTTTTTTGGAATGTTAAAATGTTTATAAGGATTTATTCCTCATAAATATACTGTTAGGAATCGTTGACGCGGCGGTATCGAATGTTATAAAACAATTAAAAAAGGGATTGGTATGAGTGTATCGTTAGCATCGATTGTTGAGGGAATCGACCCGGTTAATACTGTTTTGTTCTTTGGTGCAGGTTCTTCAATTCCTTCTGGTGCACCCAGTGTAGAAAAAGTAATTGCTACAGTTGGAAAAGAGTTCGGTATAGATTCAGATGGTTACTCACTAACAGAAATTACAAGTATCGCTGAAGAGAAAAGGTCTCGAAGGGAGTTAGTGATTTTTTTAAGGTCTATGTTCCATAAAATTCACGTTACAGGCTCATTGTTGAATTTACCTCTTTACAACTGGAAAAACATATACACCACAAACTATGACAAACTCATTGAGCAAGCCTACACACGAAAAGAAAAAGTACTGCCGGTCATAACATCGAATTACGATTTCGGGGAACAGAAGTATCCGGAAGTTACCAAACTTTATAAATTGCATGGCTGTATTGATAAAGACATATCTGACGGTTGTCAAAGTAGAATAATCATATCTGAGGCAGACTATGACAACACTTCTGAGTACCGCGAGGCTCTGTGGGACGCGTTTAAATTTGATCTTAATGGAGGAAATGTTGTAATTATTGGTTATTCCTTGGCAGATCAACACATTAAAGATCTTGTAAGCCGAGCTATTTCAATAAAGAATAAGTCTCACTCACACTCAACAATCAATTTGGTTTTATATACCAAGGATGAAAATAGAGCATCTATTTTTGAAAAAAGAGGAGTAAGAGTAGCGTTTGGAAGTGTCGATGATTTTTTCATAGAGTTTCAAAAGAAAAATACCCCAAACTCTTTAGTCTATACATCAACTGGAGATCCACTTGATAAGCAAAGTATTTTGCAGGCGGTTACGTTAAAGGTTGATGATGAGTTAAGAAATATTGATAAGAATGTAAGTGCAATGTTTCAAGGTTGGCCTGCTTCATATTCAGATATTAAAGCCCATCTAACATTTGATAGAAGCATCATTAAAGAATTGGAGTCCTATCTAAATAGAGAAGATATTCTGAGTATCACTTTGCTTGGCGCTAGCGGCATGGGTAAAAGTACAACGGCTAGAAAAACTGTGTTGAGATTTATGGAAAGTGGATTTCATTGTTGGGAGCACAAAGCTAGTCACAAACTTCTTTTTGATGAGTGGAGATCTGTAGCGCAAGATCTTCATAGAAAAAATGAAAAAGGTATTTTGTTTATTGATGACGCCCATAATCAATTGTTTGGAATAAACAATTTGATAGATTTACTTTCCGTGGATGGTGTTTTTAATCTTAAGTTAATGCTTACATCTTCACGCAACCATTGGAATCCGCGCATAAAGACTCCAAACCTTTTTAATAAAGGGAAAGAGTTTGTTATTCGGAAATTGGATGATTCGGAAATTGAGGGTTTGTTGTCCCTGGTGGATACAAATTCAGATTTACAACCTCTAATTGAAAATAGTTTTTCTGGATTTTCAAGAGCTGAGAGAAAGAGGAGGTTAACTGCAAAGTGCGAATCAGACACATTTGTGTGCCTAAAAAATATTTTTGCATCTGAACAGTTCGATGACATTGTCTTGAGGGAGTATGCCGAGCTTGATGAAAATTTGAGAGAGATCTATAGGTTGGTTTCTTCTATGGAAAGTGCTGGGGTTAACGTTCATAGGCAGCTGGTGATTCGTCTTTTAGGAATCCCTGCGGCGGACGTGTCAGCCTCCTTAACTAATTTGATTGATATTATTCATGAGTACACGTTCAGTGAGCGTGAAGGAATATACGGGTGGAAGGGACGGCATCCTGTAATTACAGACATAATTGCTAAATACAAAATGACGGATGAAAAGGAATATTATGGTCTGTTTGAAACAGTTATTGATAATATAATTCCAACATATGATATAGAAATTCGAACAATAAAACAGCTTTGTTCATTTGAATCGGGAATTAGTCGTTTCCCGGACAAGCACCTAAGGAACAAACTGCTAAGAAAAATGATTTCCAAAGTACCTGGAGAACGTGTTCCTAGACATCGACTAATACGTTACCTGATTGACATCAATGAATTGGAGAAAGCGGAGACGGAAATACGGCTTTTTGAAAACGACTTTAGAACAGAGGGGCCTATCGAAAGGTTTAAGATTATTTTGTTATTAGCACGAGCTGAACGTACGGTTGGGATTCTCGATGAAGATAGGGCTGCTATTTTAGAAATGGCTAGAGAAAAATCTATTAAGGCAATTGATAGGTACAAGAATAACAAGAATATATTAAAGACGTATTGTGATGTTGGCATAGAGACTTTCAGAAGAACAGGAGTTTCAACTGTGTTTGATGATGCTATAAAAGAATTAAAAGAGGCTGAATCACGGTTGTGTGATCCTGAAGTTACTACTTCTTTAATAATGTTTGAACGACAATTTTCTAGACTTCAATCTGATATAGGAGAAGAATTAGATGCGCTCTAACAAAAGCAATCAACTCAAAACGCTGATTATTGCTGGCGTTAAAAATGAATTTTGTACTATCTCTCCGTCGGCTTCGGGTCGAATGCGAATGTTACTTTTTTATTTGTCATAATTATTCTAATTCATCAGTAATAATGAAAATTGTAATTGTTTATAAATTTAAATGTATAAACAAAATAATATTTCCAAAAACCGACTAACTTTCTAAGTTCCTTTTTTCGCTTTGCTGTGTTTTCAGAATACATTAGATAGTAATCTCTTTGTGCTGAGTTCAATTCTTTGTATGAACCACCAAGTGCTGAGGGTTGTGCGTCTAGCAATTCAATTTCTCGACACTGCCGTACACATATTTCGTAGTAGAGTTTGTTTTCTTGTGTTGTTGCTTCCATAATTAAAAAGTAAAAACTTTTACCACATTGGCTGTGGCGTTTGATTCACCACCTATTGACGTATCTTTATCCTCATCCTCTTTTTGTTCTAAATTCACCACCGCATCTATTTCTTCTTTATTTGTTTGCTCGGTGTATATACACATTAATAGTATTGTACTTATCATATTGTTGTAATTCTCACTTTAACGACCGTTGGTTTCACTCTCCATATATTCTGCTCCATGCCAGTATCTCTGTACTCTACAGCTTGTTTCCTTAACAAGAAGATAGGATGCAGTAAAGCAAATTGTTTATTTCTGTTGCCCTTTGCTGGGACGGGTGTAAATCTACCTTGCTCTTTAAACGCTAGAGTGTAAGCTGTTGTTTCTATTCTCATATATTATTCAATTAAATCAGCAAACCAATAAATCACCGTATAGTCTCCCCATATCCAGCCTGCCACCTGTACACCTATGATTGTGACTACTCCTAGTATCACTGCCAGTGTCAGCACGATGTAGAAGTAATGCATGATGGTGCTTAGGATGTAAGTAGGGGTGTCTTTGTATTCGACGAGGGTTTTGTCGAATGTTGATCTTTCGTTTTTCATATTATTTTTTGTGTTTTCTTCATCGTTGTTTACGTTTCGCCCAAGCCGTGAGCTATATAGGGTCTGGACAGCCTAAGCTGAACCACTGATTCTGTGAAAATATTTTGGACACGGTTTGGCACCGAAGATTATGTGGGGTGCCGAAGCACCAAGGGCTAGCATTTAGGAAAAAAGATCAGGCCTTAATCCAGATGGGTGACTGGTGCGGAGCATTTTGCTTCTGACACCAAAGACGATGATATAACGGGTGCGAGATTTGTAACGACGATGGATAATTAAATTTTAATGCTGTTTTGCAGCAGGGGATCATTTGTACTATTGACAGGGGCAGGCTAATGGGTGACCCCATTGGTTTTTCTTGTGTTTATGATTTTGGCAATTTGGTTGCTACCTAAGCTATGGTATTTAATTAAAACTATTTTTCATAGAATCGGTAAATTTTTTGGATTGATTCAAGATGAACCTATTCAATTAAGCCCACCAACCATTACAAATAAAGCAAACAAATCGGCAAGACAGAATGATTCAGATTATCCATGATGACTTTTATTATCTGGGTGATGAGGGTTTAAGTGTCAAATGTAAGGCCTGCCCCAGAACTTTGACCCAGAACTTTTTGTTAAATGCCGACACCCCAAAACTTTATAATCAAGTGGCCTAATGTGCCGATTGACACCGCGATGACTAGGAGGAGAATTAGCAAGGGTATTAGTTCGACAGTAGCTTTTATTAAGCCAGAACAAATAAGTGCAACCATTTTGATAAGAGTTGGCCCTAATATGGCGCCTAACACTAGCCCAAGTATGGCACCACCTACGCCTGCACGTAAGAACCCAAACGCAGCGCCAATTAACACTCCAATGATTATTAACCATTTTCCAGAATCATCTGAATATTGAAAACACATTTGGTTTACCATATTTTTTTTCTGATTAGCTAAAAACACCATCGGGTAGTATAAAGCAAACCAACAGGGTTGTAAACACCACCCCTGCATATTCCGGCGAAGTTGAACATTCATTCCGGTCCAATATGAACACGGATTTTTCCAACGCATCACGAGTTGTCTTTTTACTTTATTTGTTCATCTTGAGCACAGGAGTTCTGGGGACATACATGGACGCCCACGTTATGCCAAGCTTTCAGTCGATGATTTTGAGAAGGTATAAGATTGCAGCCATACATCCGGACTTTGAGTGAGGTAAATTTCCTCTGTCCCTGACATCAGTGTTCCCCAATAAGGTGCGTTCTTGGCACTAACCGAGCCACCAGGCCATCCATAAAGTTAGCCAGAGAGTTTCCAGTGATTATTGCGTTTTGAACCGCCCGAATAGTATAGGAGCTTATACGCGTGACTCTTTTCTGGTAGAACAAAGGATTAACAAATCCCCCTTTCTTTTCGGAGTCTTGTTGTCTTTTTTTAAGTGCTTTTGTATACTTTTTTTCTGATGGATGGACTAACTCTGAGTCTTGTATTTTTGATACCTCTTCAAAAACACGCAACAGGTTGTAGCTCATTGCTGTTAGGCGCATTTGATTCTTGAGTGAGTTGTTATCTGAAGACCACGCTTTGATTTCTTTCAAGTTACTTTTGCTGTTGTTGAATGATTTCTCAATCGTCCACCGTTTATAGTACAGCATGGCAATCGTTCCTGGATTGACCGAATGAGGCAATGTGGTCACAAAACAGTGAAGCTTTCCAGTCTCTGGGTCTCGATAATTGATGACGTTAAATCGGATGCCCTTATTTTCATAAGTGCTGTAACTTTCAACTCCTGTGTTTATTTTATGGTTAATATCGAAGGGAATGGATTCAACAAAAGTGGCGACAGAATTTTCCTTTAAAACTGAAATCATGAAGTTTCCATACCCGATCTGGCGATTCCAAAAAGCATAATCTGTCACGGCCTTATCGTAGACATA
>JAJFJJ010000073.1 GCA_021774195.1 Nitrosomonas sp.
AAAAGAAAATAGAAACCTATAAAAAAGATGGCGGTATTCACTTGAGGGCTTACTGGCAACAGCTGTCTAAGATCCCAGTTCAAGTGTGGCGGTTTTTTAAATACTGTTTTATGAAGAAGTCGTCTCCAGGGCTCTATGAGCTGCAGTTCAAGCCAATATTGGAACGATACCTGTGACTGAACTACGGACACCGTTATCATAAAGGTGAGCCACGCTATGATGCTTATAGCACTCTAAGCACCATTCAACTGAGGATTTTAGGTTAAAGTGGAAGGTTTTGTAGATTTTAAAAGATTTTCCTCTGTGTTCTCAGTGGTCTCTGTGTTTAAATAATCACTTAATCATTATGTCCTGAAACCTGTCATGCCTTACATCCGCACACACAAAATATTCCCCGAAGAATTCCCGGAAAGCTGGGCGTCTGATTGGGGTGAGGACGAATATGGTCTGTGGATGGCGTTTACCGACAAAGGGGTGTGCCAAGAGCGTAGGGTGTCAATAAGCGGAGCGCATTGCACCGATGAAAGCTTGTTATGGCGTAATGCCCTGTGGTTATTACGCCTTACGATTTGCAATAGGCTTTAAATCGCATCGGTTACTTGTTATATCTGTGCTCGGTGCAATGCGCTTCGCTTATTGGCACCCTACGTTGAATGGAACTTGTGGTTTGTTTGACGGATAAATTTGCTGTGCGAATAATTTCAAGCGGCGATCTATGGTTTGATAACAGCGTGTTATTGCAAGTATAATTCCACATATATGACAACAAGAGGTGTGTGCTATGGGACAAGTAACCATTTACCTAGAAAAGCAAGTCGAGGAAAAAATGGCTGCGGCGGCTAAATCGGCGCATTTATCCAAAAGTAAATGGGTTGCGCGTGTCATTGAAGAAAAAATCACCAATGAGTGGCCGGCATCCGTGGCTGATTTGGCGGGTGCATGGAAAGACTTTCCATCGCTCGAAGAGATACGCGATAGTTCCGGGGTAGATGGCACACGTGAAGATTTTTAGCGCAGCTTATTAGTCGACTCTGTTATGTATGTTCTTGACACCAATATATTGATCTATTTCTTCAAAGGTATGGGGCGCGTGTCAGAAGTGCTGCTAGCAAAAGCGCCTAAAGAGATTGGTGTTCCGGCTATTGTAGTTTATGAGTTGGAATACGGCATTTTAAAATCCACATCGCCTGATAAACGCAAAGAACAACTGCACATATTATGTGGCCTAGTTAATGTGCTGCCATTTTCATCAGCCACCGCCAGAACTGTGGCATCTATTCGCTTTGACTTAGCGCGTAAAGGCTAGTCAATCGGCCATTATGATATTTTAATTGCAGCCACCGCTTTGCAGCATAATGCTGTACTGGTTACGCATAATACCCGTGAGTTCGCTCGAATTAAGACATTAAAAATTGAGGACTGGTTTTGATTTTTGGAATCAATTGATGGAAAGATGGGGATGAGTTTCGCTGGTTTAAATATAGCGTACAGAGAGAAGGAATTATATTTTGAGAGATAGGCTTCTGTGTAAATGAAATCATTAAATATTGGTTAACTATGGCTCATATCCGCACACACAAAATATTCCCCGAAGAATTCCCAGAAAGCTGGGCGTCTGATTGGGGTGAGGATGAATATGGCCTGTGGATGGCTTTCACCTACAAGGGCGTGCGGCAGGCTTTTCGTTGGTGTGAGCCGGGGACGTTTTTGATGGGGTCGCCGGAGGATGAACCGGGACGGGAAGAAGATCGTGAGTTGCAGCATGAAGTGAATTTAAGTAAAGGCTTTTGGATAGCGGACACGCCAGTGACACAAGCCTTGTGGCAAGTGGTGATGGGCAAGAGCTCTAGTCGTTTTGAAGGTGAAGAACGGCCAGTAGAGCAGGTTAGTTGGAAAGATGCACAAGCGTTTATTGACAAGATGAACGGCATGAAACCGGAATTGAGATTGTGCTTGCCCACTGAGGCGCAGTGGGAATATGCTTGCCGGGCTGAAAGTATTACGCCTTTTTGTTGGGGGGAGCAGATTGATTCCGAGTTGGTCAATTTTAATGGAAATTATCCTTACAACAATGGCCGTAAAAGTGAATACAGGGAACA
The DNA here is from genome assembly GCA_021774195.1 of Nitrosomonas sp. GTDB lineage: Bacteria > Pseudomonadota > Gammaproteobacteria > Burkholderiales > Nitrosomonadaceae > Nitrosomonas. The sequence continues at coordinate 2,100 of JAJFJJ010000073.1, forward strand.
GACGATTGAAGTAAAAGAACTGCCTTGTAATGACTGGGGCTTGCACCAGATGCATGGGAATGTGCGGGAATGGTGTCAAGACTGGTTTGCAGATTATCCAGCGCAACCCATAGTTGATCCGCAAGGGCCGCAATCAGGCACCGACCGTGTGTTGCGCGGCGGTTCGTGGAGCGCCTACGGCAGGCGCTGCCGGTCTGCCTCCCGTTATCTCCACGTTCAGAGTAACCGCCACGGCAGCTTTGGCTTCCGCCTTGCCCGAGGTCATTGAGCTCAAGGGTGGGTGTCAATAAGCGGAGCGCATAGCACCACAGATACAGTTCAAGCAGGCCAGCAGCCGACTGGCAGCCGCGAAAAAAGCGGAGCGCGCGGGGGGACAGGCGGGGGATGGACTGCGGTGTCGGGATTAATACAAAATTCAGGGGACTATTAGAAGTAGGGTGCAATAACCAACGGGCATTGCACCGTTGAACGAGTGTTATGGCGTAATGCCCGTTGGTTATTACGCCCTACGATTTGGGCTATACTTTAATTTGTCTTGATTTCTTGTGATCACCTAAAATAAATGTTTGCATTCTAAATCAGGGAGGTGTGAATGGCTGTTCCGGTTAAAGTGTTTGTGTCCTACTCCTGGGGTGTGGAGCGTGATACTGGGATTGTGGATGAATTGGGGGTGCATTGCCAGCAGCGAAATATTCAGCTAATCCGTGACAGAGAAACAATGCAGCATGGTGATTTGATCCGAAATTTTATGGATAATCTGAGTGGTGGGGAGCATGTTATTACAGTGTTCAGTGAAGCTTATTTTAAATCCAAGTGGTGCATGTATGAATTACTGAAGACCTATCAAAAGGGAGATTTTGCGCAAAGAACCCATGCAATTATTGCAGATGATTGTGACTTGCAAGATGAAAATTTCCGATTTAAGTTATCTGATTTCTGGAGGGAAAAGTATCGTATGCTGGATTCAATGCTAAATGAGCGTGATCGTACAGACTTTATTGAAGAACAAAAACAGCTTGAGTTATATCGGGATTTTTATCAGAAAACTAATAAGTTTCTGAACTTTGCTGCAGGAAGGGTAACGACGAAACTGAGTCAACTCCAAGCACAAAACTATGCGCAAATATTTGATCTGATTAATTCATCTTTGCATTTAACAGCAGCGCCAACTTCTTCTGTTAATCAAAAGGGAGCAATGTCAATGGGTCATCTTAAGGCAAAAAAAATTCATCAACTTGAAGAACAGATAGCCAGTCTTGAAGAAACTCTGCATAACTTTGAATTGGAATTAATTGATGCTTATCATCATGCCCAGAAAAGTAGCCTAAAAAAAGACATCCATGAAAAGAAAGAACAATTGAAAACTAAAAATTCAGAATATGCTGCTTTTCTGAGTGGAGCTGTTGAGGATGACCTCATCAATGATGGAGCCACAGCTATCTGGAAAGAAATCGAGTCATTGATTGTGTACCAAAGTAAAGATGTATCAAAGGAAATGCAGGAAAAGCTCAATATAATCTTGCATGAAATTCAAGTTCCGAACAAAAGTGCAAATGCTAAATTAAAAATTGCTCTGCCTATTATCCCGATGTTGGTTAACTATGAACTTGAACTGGATGCTGGAAATTTTCTTGGCGAGTTGTGGGGAAGGGTTCGTGGTTTGTTGAATAAAAAGACCAAAGATAAACTGCCAGAAGATCCCTCAGTACAAGCAGCTTCCGTACAGTCGAAAGGTCAAGCCAGAAAAAAAGATAGTAATTTTCTTACTGAAATACAGAAACATATTGCCAAAGCACTTTCAGTGAGTGGTATGTCGGTTTATACCCAAGTCTTATGGCAAGAGTTGAACAAAGTTCTGGTTACATTGGGTATGAGCGAGGTTGACTGTGAACCGATGCTGATCGCAGAGCAGCTTGTTCTTGCATTACAGCAAGGTGGCAAGAAGTGTCCAGTTATTAATAAAGCCCTGACCGATTCAGTAGAGAGGTGTCTCGACAAAAAAAAGGACAGAGAAACGTACGAAAATGCTTTTCCACATCATAAGGAAATTTTAGATGTGGTTGAACAGGTATTGGGCTATCTGGTTCTTAGTCTAGTGGATAAAAGTGATGCTCGAAATGTTTCTGAATGGCTGCAAAATGATTTGAATGATCTGTATTTTGAACTCTATATTCGCACATTGGGTGGTGTCGAGTTGTTCATTGCAAGGCATCAGGAAAGAAAATCAAATCTTAAGCTGGATGAGAACAAAGATGATGTGACTGGTATGCATCTTATTTATCACAATACTGATGTATCAAGTTGGAGTGATAAGGCTCGGTTGGATGAAGTTCAACGTATTATCTGGAGCAGTGTGTATAAAAAAGTCAGATCGATACCGCTGGAGAAGGATGAAATCAGAAAGCTTGGAGGTAGAATACGCGCTAAGATGGAGTCAGATAGTTCGTGCCTGACAGAAAACCCTATTATTTTTAAAATCCTCAAGAGATTTTCGAGAAATTATCTGACACTGACATTTTTGGCGCAACGTTTTAGACTCGTTTCGAAGAAAACGTAAAAGAAGTGTCGATTTGGTCGGAATTTATGCTTTTAGGCGCATAGAATACTATCGGTTTAGTAACCGAGGCAAATCAAGGAGAAAGGTTTGAGCTTGCCTAAGCAGCCTTTTTGAGCTTTTTTCTTCGCATTCGCTCAAGCCGCTTTCTCTCTTGCTCAATTAAAATCACACCAATACGTTGTAGGTTGCGTGCCACAATGGATAGTGCCACATAGCGTTTGAATCCATCAAGCCCATGATCTGGACAACGATCTAGACCGTGCACGCCTAAACCATTGATTGCCGACTCTACTGCCGAGTGTTTTTTCTTTGCTTGCAGAAAATCTTGTGATGACTCAATTTCTTGAATCTTTTGGGATCGTTTGCCTTTACGTGGCAGTGCAACCACATCAAGCATTTCAGCTAGCTCCCTTTGGTTTTCAGGAGAATGAAAGCCTTTATCGAAACTACACGTGGCTAAACTTGGAAAACGCGCCATTGTTTCACTCACCATGGAGATCGCAACTTGATCATCTGTTTGCTTTTCCATTACTTGATGATGGAGCAAAAACTGATGTTGATCCTCCATAATACAAACTTTCAACCCTAGTTCAACAGGAACCCCTGCTTTTCCTTTCACGACCCATTCGGTGTGCGGTTCAAATATGGAAAATACTTTCTCGCCATGAGGGATGGTTTTGCCTTCAACAACACGGTGTGTCGTTTGGTCTATTTGACGATCAGCATCAGCCATATACTGATGTATTTCAAGTATCGTCAACATTTGGACTGGCGTTAATTCGACTGATTTCTGCAAATTATTAAGGCTTGTTCGAGCTCTGTCTAAATACCTTTGAGCAGCACCCATATACTGTTGATGGGCAGCCACCATTTGCTCTTGACGTTTTCCTTTTTGCTCTTCTGTTCCACCACCACTTCTTTTCTTCATTTGCGCGGTTCGCATGAGTCGTTTCAAATGCCTTACATTGTAGGTATATTGCCGCCACTCGCTCAGATTATGATCTTCACAAAGTCGAGCCGTTAGCACAATGATTTTGCGCATCGCGTCATATAATAGATTGATGTCCGTTGGATAATGAACATTGGTTTTAACCACAAAGGAGTCGCAGCGACCACGCAGCACTTCGTTTTCTTTTTTTTTAACTAAAGCGTGTCCTGAGGACACAATAACTTCATTGACCTCTTCCAGTAATTCAGGTGTAAGCAAGCGTACATTGTCTTTCAGTGTTTGATGATGGTAGTAATGGGTATCAAATATATCAGCATGGCCCAGCATTTGACGGATAGTCTTGTGGTTGTTGACCTGCTCATGCAGACGATCATAATCCCAGTTTAAATCCAGCCTTAATACGCCAAGTACAAAAATCTTCCATAGATCCATGCCCGGTCGACCAGTATCTCGATTAGCATCGGGTTGAATATGCGTTTCTAACAATTTGAACACGGCGTTGCGCAGTTCGATGTTTACGTAAAGGTGTTGCAGCCCTCTCAGTATCTGCGGAATATCATCTCGCGATTTCAAATCAAACTGGATGTCAGCAATAGAATAATCGCTCAGTTGCGGTTGCAATGGTTGGACAACTCTCATACAAACTCAATCAATTCGCATCATTAGAAAGAAGTCACTATTTTACCGTAATAGCCTTCAAATCGTTTCGGGTTGCCCAGTGTTTTTTGCTATGCGAAGTTTTGTGTGTAGGCCTTTTTATACGTACAAGTGGTAACGAAGATTCGCTGAAATCAGCTCATTTTCCTTCAAATCGACTAAATAATAGGCAATCTGGATTAAATTCGTAAAATCTTCCCAACAGAAAAAAACTGCAAACTATTATTCCTTAATGATAAGTTCGGTTTTATGTCAGGCACTAGTTCCGAGAAATATTGTCTTGTTATTCCATTTAAAAATGGAAATGATGATTCTTACCAAAAGATTTGTAAAGATTTTTTATCTGAGCTAAAAATCCCTTTGATTCAATATCGTGTGGATGGTGAAAGAGAAGCATTTGGTGGCATAGAAGATGAGTTAATGGGGGCAATTGCAGAATTCTTGGAGAAAATTAACAAGTATACATAAAATTATGAAAATCCCAGATCTTGAATATTTTACTGATAGAAAGCACACTTTGCTTGCTATAGGAACATGGCGCGAAAGCGTACATGTTTTTGATGAGCGTACTGCGCAAGCGATTCGTGCCGCCCTGGCGGCCGGGCGGCCTTTGCTGGTGCGTGGAGAACCCGGGGCTGGCAAAAGCCAGTTGGCACGTGCGGCCGCACGTGTATTAAAAAGAAAGTTTTTATCTCATGTGGTGGATGCACACACTGAAATACAGGACTTATGGTATCGCTTTGATGCGGTCAGTCGTTTGGGTAATGCGCAAGTATTGAGTGTTACTGGCAAAGAAATGACGGTGCGGGAAATGGAACAGAAGCTTAGTCCGGAAAAATATTTGAGTCCCGGAATCCTGTGGTGGGCATTTGATTGGAATGATGCGGATAAGAAAAAAAGTCGGCATCCATTTTTTATTCCTGACGGAAATGATCCTGGAGATGAAAAAGAAGGGGTGGTGTTGCTACTAGACGAAATAGACAAGGCAGATGCCGATTTACCTAACAGCTTGCTGGAAACCTTGGATAACGGTCGGTTTACAGTGCCGTGGATCAAAAAAACCGTCGGGGTTGCGCATGGAGAATTAGCGAAACGTCCGTTAGTCGTGCTGACAACCAATGAAGACCGTCAATTACCGGGGGCATTTGTGCGCCGTTGTTTGGTATTGGATTTGCGCTTGCCGAAAGAGAAGGGAGCGTTAATTCGTCATTTGAAAGAACGTGCGGCTTTTCATTTTCCGGCAGAAATAGAAAGAGATGGGGCTTGTGACCGACGGATTCAACGTGATGAAAGCGGCATGCTGCTGCATAAGAGCTGTTTCCATGATGATGTGTTAAGCGAAGCCGCAGAGCAATTGTATAAAGACCGGCAGGAAGCGAACAGTCTGGGCGTGACACCACCCGGGCAAGCTGAGTATTTGGATATGTTGCGAGTGCTGAATGAGTTGGCGCCAAAGAATACGGGGAAGCAAAAAGTATTATTGCAGACGGTCAAAGAATTTGCTTTGAAAAAATATCCAGGGATGCAAAAGGAAGAATCTAATGCCAGATCAGAAGACAAAGAAACTAGGCCGGAAGGGGATGAGGCAGCTGAATGAGTGTGGTCGGCAACAGTGCCAAACGGGTTAATCGTGCTGATTTGCTGCGTGCCTTGTCACAGCTTGGTGAGGATAATCTAGACATCACTGCGGAAATGAGTGGATTTGTTGCGCCACCGAAGCGCAAAGTAAAACTTAAATTGCAGTTTTTAAATATAAAAGAGGGTGAAACAGACACTAGTTTCCAATCGCGGCCTGTCGTTAAACAGCAAAAGGGTCGACAAGCGCATTACTATCGCGTCATTGAACAAAAGCAAAGTGTATTATTGCCGGAACCAGTATTGGGTGTAACTAAACCTAAGCCGCAATGGTATCAAGCGGCAGAGCGATTAAACCCGGACGCAATTGAGTTCTCTTACGAGAAACCACCGACAGAGGAACCGTTGGTTAGTTGGGCTAGGCTTTGGCCAGTACTGAGATCCTTGCTCAGTGACGTCATGGAGACCCGTCAACCGGATATTCCTCGTATTGTTAAAGCGGTAGCGAATGGTGTGTTATTGGAAAGCATTCCGCGTAAAACACGTCAACGTTGGTTAGCAACGATACAGGTGTTGGTTGACCGGCCTGAGCGTGCTCGCATATTTTATAGGGATTATGACAAATTACTGGCCGAGTTAAGGCGAATGCGTGGTGAGACAGGGCTACTCATGCAGACAATTCTGCGTCAACCAGGTAGACGTGTAGAAGTTGAGTGCGGGGATGGTGTATCAATAAGTGACTGGCAACTTCCAGTTGCCGGAACCACTGTTTTTATTCTGAGTGACCTTGGTTTGCTGGATAAATCAGGAACGTCTCTACGTTCCTGGTTGAAATTTGGCAAGCAACTGTGTTTAGCTGGCTGCCGCCCCGTTGTTTTATTTCCATTACCGGAACGTTATTTAACACCTGATTTAATTGGTCTGTTTGAATGTGTAAGTTGGGATAGAGGTAGCAAGTTGCAACCAGTGACTTATGTCACTCCACAAGAAGAAACAGGAACGATGCTGCAAAAAGATGCCGATGGTGCGAGGCAATTACTTGCTTGGTTGTCTCCAGCAGTGCGCGTGGAGCCAGCATTGCTAAGAGCAGTGCGTCATCGTTTGCCAATTGAGCAGGTCGATGTCGGCCATGAATTGGCTGCTTGGCATCATGACGATGTGGTGCCTTCACGGATCGGTTTTCATTTTCAGACGCAAGAACTTGAAAGCTACCGTCAGCAGTTTAAATATCAAGCGGAAAAAAACCCTGAATTAGCCAAAACCATAACCCGCCTAATTCGAGACTATCATTGTCATGTCTTTCCGACGCAACGCGATGAAGAGTTATTAATTCTTGCCCAGTTAATGGGAAATAAACTGGATGAATGCGATCAACAGGAGCTTGTGCAAGCAAAACAAGCCATGAGTGAGCTGGTAAAAGCATCAATTGAACAAGGTGAGGAAATTCCTGCGTTGCATTCTTTTCTTGGCAATCTGCTTGAGCGGCAACATGATGATGTGTTGACTGAAAATGAATTTTATCAAGCGATCTGGGCGATTAAACAAAGCGAGCGGGGTGTTTCCGATGAAATAAAGATACCAGATGGTTGGAATGTTGAAAATGTCTTGACGTTTATGGATGTACAGCCGACGGATGAACGAGATTATGTCTTGTTCCAAGAGAAAATGCAGGCTTTGCAATTAAGTACCCGAAAACGTTTTCAGCATGGTCTGGATGATTTCACCGAGGGTAGTCCACTGGCAAAATTCAAAACACAGTCAGGATATTTTCTCAAGCAACACACGGATACCGTCGGGCGGACAAAGAACACGCTAATGCCGCTAACCGATGTTGATATTGTAACGTTACCATTGGAAAAAAAGGAACGGCAATCCCTGCATATTGCCGGGCAGGAGATAATTGTTGAACAGTTTACAAAACCTGATTGGGCTGTTTCCATTGGTCGTAGCCATGATGCTTTGACTGTGACCACCAGATCTGAAGAAAGTCTTCATGTCTGGTACTGGAACCCGGCTATCTCAGATCAATCGCATTCGGGGAATGAAAGTGTTCATGATACTAAAAAAGGTTTTTGGTGTTCAGAACAAATAGATGAATTACCTTGCCCTGCATGGGCCAAAACAGCGAACCGCGATCAATACGGCCTCTGCGCCGATGTAGAAATCTTCGGCATTACCCAACGCTTTCGCTGGATCGAACCTGCGAGCTTTATGATGGGTTCTCCTGAGGATGAGGAGGGTCGTTATGGCAGTGAAACTCAGCACCAGGTTATTCTTACCCAAGGCTACTGGCTGGCCGATACGGCTTGCACCCAGGCGCTGTGGGAAGTGGTGATGAAGAATAATCCCAGTGAGTTTAAAGGTGAGATGAAGCCGGTTGAAAATGTGAGTTGGGATGATATAGAAGGTTTCCTCAAAGAACTCAATAAACATGATGCTGAGCTAAAATTGCGATTACCTAGTGAAGCCGAATGGGAAAACGCCTGCCGGGCTGGAACCACGAGTCCGTTTAATTTTGACGATAAATTGTCACTCGATAAAGTGAATTTTAGCGGCACTTGGGAATATGAACTGGGTAAATGGGGAGAGGGTGCTTTGCAGCAAACGGCTGAAGTCAAAAGCTACCCATCAAATGCGTGGGGGTTGTATGAAATGCATGGTAATGTCTGGGAATGGTGCCAGGATTGGTATGCGGTTTATCCGACGGAGCCGATAGTTGATCCACAAGGCCCGGACCATGGCGGCCTCCGTGTGTTGCGCGGCGGTTCGTGGATCGACGGCGGCGGGAGCTGCCGGTCTGCCTGCCGTAATCACCTCGATCCGGCTGACCGCTACGACTTCATTGGCTTTCGTCTTGCCCGAGGTCATTGAGCACAGGTAGGGGTGTCAATAAGCGGAGCGCATTGCACCACAGATAAAGTGTCAGAGCAGGCCAGCAGCCGACTGGCAGCCGCGAAAGAAGCGGAGCGCGCGGGGGACAGGCGGGGGATGGACTGCGTGGTTCGGATAAATTACAAAAGGAAGACGAAGGTGCTGGAACAAAATTGAATAATTTGTTTGATCGGACCAAGGGCATGCTAAAAAATGAAATATAAATTTTTCTCTATTCCTGCTCGCCAGCCTAATGCGGCCGAAGAAACGCTGAATGCTTTTTGTAGCCAGCACCGTGTTAGCTTTGTTGAAAAGCACTTGATCGCGGATGGTGCCAATAGTTTTTGGTCGATTTGTGTCACTTGGTTGGATGGTGAAGCGGCCCCTTCTGCGGGTAATCAGAAGAAACCGTCAGTTGATTACAAGCAGTGAGTAGGGTGCAATAACCAACGGGCATTGCACCATTGCAAGGTGGGTAAAACGGAATAAAAGATGGTGCAATGCGCTTCGCTTATTGACACCCTACAATTTTGCAATGTGTAAATAACAGATTGGATTGATGCCAAATTACCGTCGCGTATGGTGCCCGGGCGGCACTTATTTTTTTACCGTTAATCTGTTGCAGCGACAGGGTAATGATCTGTTGATAAAGCATATTGATTTGTTAAGAGTGGCGGTCGCATCGGTTAAGAAAGCGCATCCATTTGTTATCCACGGGTGGGTGGTGTTGCCGGATCACTTGCATTGTGTGATTGAATTACCGCATGATGATGTGGATTTTGCTACACGATGGTGGCTGATTAAAATGGGTTTTTCTAAGGGATTGCCGCGCACTGAGAAACGAAGTGTTGTACGGTTGCGTCGTGGTGAACGGGGTATTTGGCAGCGGCGCTATTGGGAGCATTTGATTCGTGATGAGAAGGATTTTAGCGCGCATATGGATTATGTGCATATCAACCCGGTCAAACATGGGCTGGTGAAAGCGGTGGCCGATTGGCCTTATTCGACTTTTCATCGTTTGGTGGCGCAAGGGGTTTATCCGTTAGATTGGGCGGGTGGAGACGAGGAGATGATCGATGTGGTTGATTGAAGGGTGTGGGGATATGTTGAATGATGTGGTGCAATGCCCTTTGGTTATTGCATCCTACGGGTTTGTGAAATTGCCATAATGCATATCCGTACCCACAAAATTTTCCCCGAAGAATTCCCGGAAAGCTGGGCGTCTGATTGGGGTGAGGATGAATACGGCCTGTGGATGGCGTTTACCTACAAGGGCGTGCGCCAAGCCTTTCGCTGGTGTGAGCCGGGGACGTTTTTGATGGGATCGCCGGAAGATGAGCCGGAAAGGTATGATTATGAGTTGCAGCATGAAGTCACGTTAAGCAAAGGTTTTTGGATTGCGGATACCCCGGTGACACAAGCCTTGTGGCAAGTGGTGATGGGCGAGAACCCGAGTGAATTTGAGGGCGAAGAACGGCCGGTAGAGCAGGTTAGTTGGGACGATGCGCAAGCGTTCATTGACAAGATGAACGGTTTGAAGCCGGAGTTGAAATTGTGTCTGCCTACGGAAGCGCAATGGGAATATGCTTGCCGGGCTGACAGCACCACGCCGTTTTGTTGGGGGGATCAGATTGATTCAGCGTTGGTCAATTTTGATGGGAATTATCCTTACAGCAATGGCCGGAAAAGTGAATATAGAGGTCAGACGGTTGATGTTAAGGCATTGCCAAGTAATGACTGGGGCTTGCACCAGATGCATGGGAATGTGCGGGAATGGTGTCAAGACTGGTTCGCAGACTATCCAGCGCAACCCATAGTCGACCTGCAAGGGCCGCAATCGGGCGTCTCCCGTGTGTTGCGCGGCGGTTCGTGGATCGACCGCGGCAGGCGCTGCCGGTCTGCCTACCGTGATCCCAACGGTCCGTCTGGCCGCTACAGCCGCATTGGCTTTCGTCTTGCCCGAGGTCATTGAGTTCAAGGTAGGGTGTCAATAAGCGGAGCGCATTGCACCATTGCAAGATAGGTAAACGGAACAAAAAATGGCGTAATGCCCTGCGGTTATTACGCCCTACTTGTGCGCGCCTGTGATTGCGCAAATGTCCATAAAATGTTTTTTATATTGATAGTGTGCTTATTTTGGAGTACATTTGATTGTCCAAATTATTGGAAGGTTTGAAAGTGAGTAAAAATGATCGCATACAGGCTAGAATTGAGCCGGAGCTAAAGCAAGCTGCTGAAACTATCTTTAGCCAGCTTGGGATTACTTCCGGTGAAGCGATTCGCATGTTTTATGCGCAGGTGAAGATGCGTGGCGGTATTCCATTTGAAGTGGCCATTCCTAATCAAGATACCCTTGATGCGATGAAAGAAGCCAATCAATTAGAGCCGTTGGAGGAATACGCGTCATTTGGTGATTTGCGCAAAGAACTTGGCGTATAAACTTTGTTTCGTATTGTTCCGACCAATCGTTTTAAACGTGATTTGAAGCGTATCTGCCGTCAAAACAAAGCGATTGATAAATTAGAAGTCGTTGTTGACCTTATTGCTGCTGGTAAATCTTTGCCGCAAAAAAATAGAGATCACAACCTGATAGGGAATTATGCTGGGTATAGAGAATGTCATATCGAGCCAAACTGGCTTTTGATCTATTGTGTCAATGAAAAAGACAAGATTGTTGTGCTGGTGAGAACAGGTAGTCATGCTGAGTTATTTTGTTCGTAGCGAAGTATCGTGACGAATTATGGTATTTTTCGAGGCGATCTTCAATTGAGATTGCAGATTTTATAAGTTTTTCCTCTGTGTCCTCAGTGGTCTCTGTGTTTAAATAATTACTCAATCATTAGGTCCTGAAATCCGCCATGCCTAACATCCGCACCCACAAAATTTTCCCCGAAGAATTCCCGGAAAGCTGGGCCTCTGATTGGGGTGAAGACGAATATGGCCTGTGGATGGCGTTTACCTACAAGGGCGTGCGGCAAGCCTTCCGCTGGTGCGAGCCGGGGACGTTTTTGATGGGTTCGCCGGAAGATGAGCCGGAGCGTTATGGCAATGAATTGCAGCATAAAGTGACGCTGAGTAAAGGCTTCTGGATTGCGGACACACCAGTGACACAAGCTTTATGGCAGGTGGTGATGGGCGATAATCCCAGCAGTTTTAAGGATGAAGATCTGCCGGCGGAGAATGTCAGCTGGAAAGATGTGCAAGCCTTCTTTGATAAAATGAACGACATGAAACCGGACTTGAAATTGTGCTTACCCAGCGAAGCACAGTGGGAATATGCTTGTCGGGCAGAGAGTACCACACCGTTTTGCTGGGGTGATCAGATTGATTCTGAGCGGGTTAATTTTGATGGAATTTACCCATATAACAATGGCCGCAAAAGTAAATACCGGGAGCAGACTGTTGAGGTTAAGGAATTGTCGTGCAATGACTGGGGGCTGTACCAAATGCACGGCAATGTGTGGGAGTGGTGTCAAGATCGTTATGCGCGTTATCCAGCGAAGTTTGTAACTGATCCGCAGGGACCACAGTCGGGAGATAGGCGCGTGTTACGCGGTGGTTCGTGGTTCGCCGATGGCAGGGATTGCCGGTCTGCGTACCGCTACCGCCGCGATCCGCATTTCCGCTCTGGTGATATGGGCTTCCGTCTTGCTCGAGGTCATTGAATGGTAGGGTGTCAATAAGCGAAGCGCATTGCACCACGGCGGATTCACGCTCTCCCTGTATTATTAATTAAAACATAAAGGTAGGTATAAATTCTGGACAAACTCTGTTATTTGAGGTAAAACGAAGTTTTTCCAATCAACGGTTGAGAGACAGATTGTCCTATTCATCACT
>JAJFJJ010000074.1 GCA_021774195.1 Nitrosomonas sp.
TATTCTATCTGCAATACCACAACTTGATTCTGACACCTTGCCTGTCACGTACAACGACTGGTACCGCCCACCAGTCTCAATCTCATGGCAATGGCAACTTGTGGGCGAGATCAATGCAGACTATCCCGTTGAACTTTATGACATTGACCTGTTCGATTCACCAGCAGAGCTAATCAGCACGCTTAAGGCACCTGGAAAGAAAGTGATTTGTTACTTCTCGGCAGGTTCATATAAAAATTTCCGAGAAGATAAAGACAGATTTAGTACCACTGACCGAGGTAATTTTCTGGATGGTTGGTCAGATAAGCAATGCCATGAATTTGATGAGTGTAACACGTTACAATCCTTTATTGACGCTGGGAAACCAGTGTTAAATGCAGAATATCTGCAAAAATACAGTGATAATCCTGATGAACATCAAGCACTTTGTAACGCTGCCAATAGTGCGCAGTTCAGTACTTTAATTCTGCCACTTGATCTAGACGATAGTTCCCGGTTTAGCTGCTTATAGGAACTTGTCCAGTCTTGCTGTACCACTTCACTATCCGTTCATCTCAAAATTCTGCCGCCAAACAAACAATGTACCGGTTAAAGAGCCGACAAACTGGGGGATTTAATCCTTATAAAGATGTCAAACACGAATTCTTCTACGGCGGCGTACCGAGAGGCCCAATAATCCAAGCCCAACCAACCACAGCGCATAGATTTCTGGTTCTGGGACTGGCGATACTTCAAAGTCAAGATTTAAATCCCAGTAACCTTCTAACTCATGCCCATTTTTTGAGACCTTAAGCCATGAAGCACCGCCAAAGGCGGAAGTTTTGTCATTGGCACCCAACCCCATTTGAAATGCAGGACGATAACCAACAACTGAGAAGGTATCACCCATGCTATTCGTGATAGTACCAGCCACGTCATAATAATATAACCAACTACTTAATGCTGGTCCACCACCTGTCTTCGCACCATAAGCATTAGGCACATGCCTAACATTGTCGAAAGACACGTTCAAATTCCAAGTCACCCCACTACCAGAGGCTGTTCCAAGCAAACGCGCAGTACCATCATCATATTGTGTAAAAGACACATCATTATTTATATGAAAAAATTGATTACTGTTAAATTTCTGCTTTCCCGTCCACAAACCGTGTGACCCTACTGCATCACTCACATTCCAAATATTCGTTACATTCTTCGCGTTTACGGCAGATACACTTAAACCAAACCAGACAACTGCAGTGATTACTATTAATTTTAATAATTTACTCATAATATTCCTCAACATCAATATAAACCATTGCAATTTAATTACTTTCTAATGAGACTCAAGAAATTAGTTCTATCTTCGTTGACTTCAAATATTAGTTTAGTTAATTCTTTATAAAACACATTTCTTGGTTTCGATCCTGTGTTTATTCTAATAATTTACAGAAAACCTACAATTAGACCTTAGTACTATCTTGAGTTTCTTATGAGTTATATTAAGCAATGAATATTTCTGGTGCATGACAGGAGAGAACATCTAATGAGGTTAGGTTTCAAACACCTAACAAGTATCAGATGGGCTCTGTTTAACGCAACAGACCCCATGACAGCACACATCAATACATTCTTGATTATTTAAAGTATCTTCACCGATCACAAGAAGAATAAACTGCAGGGCAAGCTCGACCCAATCCACCTGCGGGGTTGCTTGTTTGCTTACGCCAATTCAACACCTCTAACACTTCATCGTGGTTATTCGCAATCCGCACCCAGAAGATATAATTAGCTTTTAAGTCATCTCGTGCGAATCTGAGGAGCTCTGGAATGGTTGGCTTGTGACCTGATCCATCGCGCCGAGTATTCAGATAATTATTATGCTCCACTTGTAAAATTAAAGGCATAACCCCTGAGTGAGTAGGATAGTAAGTATAGATCCCTTTTGGCCTATTTGGCTCATCCCTGCCCAATATTGGGTCGTCAGGCCGGACATCGGGGACAGCTAGCGCTGCTCCCATTTCACTCAGTTGACTTACAAATGATTCCATAATACGATGCGGGAAATTTAGGTTTTGGAATGTCATCGTATTGGGGAAGTGTGTACTCATCGCTACGTTTACATTGATCAAGTTTTCATAAAACTTATCTACTTGATTACTGGATATCGCGTTTATTGGTTGCCCCATAGCAGTTTCTCCCAAGCCGATACCTTCAAATTTAGGGTGTGCGTTATAGTGCTCACCTAAAGCTTTGATTAGCTCTGTCAGACGATGCCGGACATTATTATTCCATAACTTAATGTTATATCCATTAATTATATTCTTACTCTCACCGTGACTGTGGTAAGGAAATATTCCCCCATCATATTTTCCTGCTTTTAAATAATTTGGCACGAGCGCAAATTCAGGATCGAACGTTTTAGTTTCTACCATAATAATAAGCCGTTTACCTTGCTGCGCAGAAAGCTCAGCTAGACGTTGGTCAATGGATGTAAAATCATAATCTCCCTTTTTAGGTTCTAGCTCTACCCACCGATAGCGAATGATTATTCCTCGTAAAGCGGGTGTCTCTTTTAGTTCGTCATACACCATATTTAAATAGCGAGCATCATTTTTCTTTGCAGTTAATATTCCATAGTAATGGCCCGGATGCCATTTGACTGCTGTACCAGCGGCATATGCCGTTCCCCAAGGAGCCAAAACCATGTTTATCATAAATAATAACACCATCAATGTGATGCAAATTTGTCTTGTCGAAATAAAGAGGCTGGTATCAACTCTTGGTTTTGTGGCGGTCAGTGCCCGTAAGATTGTAGACAGCAATTCTTGGTTATGTGTTTGTACACTCATAAAATTTTTATTCCACTTTAAAGTTTAAGCAGGCGAAACTGAATAGATGCACTTCAAAATTATCTGGTTTGATACTCGTCAAGTTGTGCATAGGATTGAGCTATAACCTGTTACATTATCTGGCAGCTCTGCCATCATGAGGAATTTGCTCGTTAGACCAGTAACTTTGCTTCCCCTACTTTCGCAGAATTTGCCTTTTCGACCCACCCATTACATGCAAAAACTGTGCCAACCTTAGATTTTTGCGCTATCCCGATGAACATTCATGGCATTTACATAAGAACCTCAGTTGAATGATGCTAACCGTACATCACAGCTTTTCATCAAGTTTAATGCGAATGATTCTCATTATAATCTGATCTTTTGAAATTGCAAACTTGAAATTTGCGAATGGATGCACTGCATTGTGTTGAGCGATTGACAGTTCGGAGGGAAACAATACATTGGCTACGGACACCGTTCTCTTTAACCTAGAACCCTCAGTTGGATGGTGCTTAGAGCGTATTATTGTTTATTTTTGGCAAGGCGCAGTGAGGCATGAACTAGCGATAAAGAACAGTGCGCTATAAGCATCATAGCGTAACTCACCTTTAGGGTGTGTGGCATTTGACAAAATATTTGTTTTGTTTCATAAGACTAGTACTCCGCCTACCTGATATTGATTCAGCATACAGCTGACAGGTGAGGATATTTTTTTGTGAGTAACGCAGTATTGTGACAAAACGGGGGTAAACAAGCAATTCGCTTTGCGGATGTTCACAAATATGGATATATAGAGACGCCCTTTAGTCGGTTAAAAGGCGGGTTTGTCTCATAAAGGCGACATAACGCTACGGCGTTATAGTCAAATCTCGCGCTGAGAATCTAACGCACCTTATCTCTGGTCTCTAGATTGTTCAATGCATTAAATTATCATGCGCGTCATTTCGACGCACAACTTCTGTCCCTATTTCATTGTTCACTGGTCATCAATGACTCGCTGATTCCTTAAGGCCAGATTCCTCGTACTAATGTCGCATTAGCTACTCTTTCAATTGCCGTTGCTAAAGCGACCGTTCGAAAGTCGGGGTATGCAATCTTTTCGCCAGATTCTCTATCGATACATTCTTCTTCGCCAATTACGAATGCTTGCCAACGTAGAAAAACGGAATCTACACAACGATACATTTTTTGCTTAAGTCTTTTATTGACTGTGTCAAGATCCCATTGCTCATTGATTTGATTTTGCACCCATTCGTAGTAACTGACCGTTACGCCACCCGCATTGGCCATAATGTCTGGTATGACGTAAACTTTATTACTTTTCAGTATGCTGTCTGCTACTGGCGTGGTCGGGTTATTAGCTGCTTCTACGATAAGTTTCGCTTTAATATTGTTGGCATTGCCCGCATGAATCTGATTACTGATAGCGGCTGGAACAAGGATGTCACAGTCCACCTCCAAGAGCTCTTCGTTGGTCAGTGTCAATGTACCTGGCAAACCAACTAAACACCCGTGAGATCGCTTGAATGCGACAACCTCATCAAGATCAATGCCGGATTCTGAATAAATACCTCCGCTGCTGTCACTTAAAGCAACAATCTTTGCGCCTTGATGGCAAAATGCCTGCGCTGCCACTTTACCTACATTGCCAAAACCTTGAATGGCAATGCGAGCACCGGCAACCTCACTTAATTCTGGAATCAATTCTTTGCTAAGGAAACGCTCGGTCACATACAAGCAACCTTGCCCAGTCGCTTCATTACGGCCATATGAACCACCCAAGTTTATTGGCTTGCCGGTGACAACGGGACGATTGTTTTTACCTGGATTAAGCACATCGTAGGTATCGTATATCCATGCCATAGTTTGTTCGTTGGTATACATGTCGGGAGCAGGAACATCGATGTGCGGCCCAATAACATCGAAAAGATCCGAGGTAAAACGGCGCGTGATACGCCTTAATTCATTGGTACTAAGTTCCTTTGCGTTGCAAATGACAGCACCTTTAGCACCACCAAAGGGAATTTCAACCAGCGCACATTTCCATGTCATAAGTTTAGCGAGTGAAACAACTTCTTCTTCAGTTACATCAGGATGGTAGCGTATACCGCCTTTGCCCGGCCCAAAAACATGATTATGCACCACACGGTAACAACGAAATGTTTTGACCGTACCATCATCAAGTTCTATCGGAAAGTTAACGGTACAAATCCGCCTTGGTAGCTTGAGGAAGTCGATAAGGCCGCTTTCCAGGTGGTTAATGCATGAACGGGCCCTATCAAATTGCTGTTCACTGATGACTAGAGGGTCCAGAATTTCTTTGCTCATATGGCTCCAATTTATTTACTCAATCGCAGACCTAAAAAGGAATTAATCATTCTCTCTTGCAAAGAAAATGAATTGTCCAGCTTACAATACTATAATGAATATTAAAATACGCCGCAATCTCATAGATAATCCTAAAATCCTCAGTTGGATGTTGCTTAGAGTGCATTTGTTGTTTATTTTTGTGGCAATCAACTGAGGAATTTAGGTTAAATAAGAGATAATATTTATCGATTATTAAGGTGTGATAATGGAACAGAAACGAACGAACAACACTCAAAAGCTCGGTAGGGCGTAATAACCGAAGGACATTACGCCATAACAACCGTCCATTGGTGCAATGCCCTTCGGTTATTGCGCCCTACTTTACTAAACCCAGCACATAGCACGTGTTATATTGCATCATTGTGTCATGTGAGATAAAGAAATAAGCTCATCTCTATTGTGACTCGGTTTAGATTTTACCTAGGAACGAATGAATTAAAATGAAGCAAAGAATTTTTTTAAAAAACATGGTTTGTTTAAGTGCGCTCTTGTGCATGTTCTGGGTTAGTGTATCGTTTGCCGAGAAGACATCCAGGATATCTAGTGACTGTCACTTTACGCCAAATTTTATTGAAGGGCCTTTTTACCTGAAGAATGCAATATTTCGGCAAGATATCACTGAAAGCATGGCAGGTTATGATCTATTAATTAGGTTTACATTGGTTAATAGTGAGACCTGTGCGCCTTACGCGAATGTTCCGGTAGATATTTGGATGGCCAGCCCTGAAGGCAACTATTCTGGTGTTGATAATAGTATGGCTTTTAGTGGTGGTGCCAATAACGAAGGTTCTACCTTTTTAAGAGGCACACAAATTTCGGACGAGGACGGCGTTGTCTCATTTCAGGCGCTTTTCCCGGGTTGGTATTCCACTAGTCCATCAAATATTCATTTTTCCGCTCGCGTTACTGACAATTTGAGTTTTACAAGCCAGTTTTTTATTGAAGATGCGTTTGCACAGCAAGTTTATACAACAGTGCGTCCCTATAATAAACGCGGAGAACATCCTAAAAAAATAAGCTGGCCAATTCCTAATGAATTGGTAGTTGTTCCTCAGAAAGTGGGCGATACCTTATTTTTGGATAAAGTCATTAGCATCCGAAAAAAAGATCTGGATGAAATATGTGCCTATAAAGATGCTTCTTGTCAAAGCTCCCGGCCGATTCAATTATTAAAGGATCTGCGCAAGATTATTTTTTGAATCCCAAATAAAATTTGTCAGATATCATTCTTACTACAAAAAAGCAAAAAAGTACCCGGCCTTGTAATACAACATTTACAGCACTCCTTCTTATGCTCTCAGCTGTTGTTTGTGTTAACGGTCGAGTCGTCAAGCGGAACCTCCCCTCCAGGCTCTCACACATCCGTACGTGAAGCTCTCGCTTCATACGGCTATCATCCCTTAACATCAGAACGACAGGTTCCCATGTTCCGTGCAAAAGCCTACATTCAGTTCATGCCGCCTCTATGCCGGTTGCCATCTGGACAGTAAAAGGGTCGCTTCCAGATTCATCCCGGCAATGTCTTGGATCTCCGGTTCTGACAACACCTAAGGTCTTTCGACACCTCATCAGCGGTTCACTTACGTTCATCTCCTGTATACACACACGACGCAGTCTTATGCCGCACCTTTTCCCTCAACGCTCACAACCACGGCAGCAGCTTGAGGTAGTTTGATACCAACGCCCTTACATCGATATCGAGAGACCTGCTCTCATCTTTTGTATAGTTCGAAGATCTAAAGATCTTATTCAGGACACACCAAGCCCCCCCTTTGTGTTGCTGCTATTTCCTGCCCTCTCCCTGTTATGCAACAACCTAAAGGAAGAAACTTCGTAATTATTCAGTACATCAAAGTAACTATTCGGATTGCTCCTATAATTCGTCAGTTCAAGGCACAAAATGTGAATTTACACGTGTAAATGATCATTTTGTAACACCGAAATGGCGGATTATAGGGGTAAGCTGAATAGTTACGAAACTTCATCAATTAGATTCGACATATTTTTCATCAGTGATCCATTACACCGCTTCAAATCGAGTAGCTGCGGAGTCTGGACTCAAAAATCAGCCATCACCCGATCGTACAGCAATCTATCGAGGCTATTATATTGCTCTACAACGCTACGAGTATTTTCATCTATATCGGTTACTGCTCGGCGAGGTGTCACATTATCGACTGGAAATTCGGCAACATCCGTCCATCCTAATTTTTCAGCTAGACGCTGGACGGAGTCATGCATTCGCTCTACTAGACCAACAAACACAAAATCATTTTTTATATTGGCAATAGCCTGTTGTAGATAGTGTTCTTCAGCAATTATATGCACCGGATCCAGACCAGAAATCTGACGCACCATTAGATTATTCGTTTGAGGATCGGATTCCTGACGGAGTATATCCAGAAGCGTGGCACCCTTTTGAATTGCATCATGATGCAGGCTTCCATGATGATACGCATTATGATTATAGTAAGAGATAACCCGTTCAACAGGGTCACGCAAGAAGGTTACATAGCAAGCATCAAAATTAAACTGGGTGTGAACACCAAAATAGACATGGCCATATGCAACCTGCATAGAAGGCATTGCCGCCATAATATCAGTCTGCTGTTGAGGAGAAAATGGCGGATATAGTTCCATCATGGAACTAGGGTACTGAGTTTTAACCAAAAAGGCACGCAGGGAGGTCCCGGCAGTTTTTGGTATGTGCATATAGATTACTTTTTTTCCGACTCCCAACTTACTCATCTTTCATTACACGAAAGGGTAAGGGAAGATAAAGCGCCTTTTTCATGGGTTTGAATTTACTGAAAGCTGGTTCAGTTGTCAAACACTGTGTTAATCGATCGAAAAATGACTGTAAGAAATGTCAGGTATGCGTGGTGCACGCAGCTTGCAAATTGAAAGACACCATTTTCGTTTTCACCTAAACAAGTCATATAAAATGGCTCCGCCCCCTTATTTTCAACCTGGCCTGAACCATCATAAGTGAGAGCCAATTCACGGCTGATGTCATCAGCTCGGTTGGGCGTAATAACCAAATAATTCAGCAATAAAAATATTGCACACAGCACCCTGGAGTATTACAATTCACGAATAAAGTATTACCCCAATAATAGATGGACAATATGAGATATGAGTATTGTAACAACCAAGGGACAAGCAACAATCCCTAAACACATCAGAGACCATTTAGGCATTACACCCGGCAAAACAGATGTTGATTTTGTAGTCGTTGATAATCATGTCGAATTAGTCAACAAGGAAACATTTAATCCTTTTACAAAAGTGCGCGGCATTACAAAAGGGAAAATGACAACAGAAGAAATCATAGCATTGACGCGTGATTAAGAAGCGCTACGCCATGGTCGATTCCTGCATTCTTCTTGATATATTCAATGATGATGATTGTTGGTATCAATGGTCATCAAAAACCCTTTTTGAAATGTCAAAAGAATACGATTTGGTAATAAACACCATCATCTTTACCGAAATTTCCTTTAATTTTGACACTTGCGAGCAACTTGAGAAAACGCTGGCACAACTAGACATCCAAACCTTGGAAATTCCACTAGCAGTTGCATTTAACGTCAACCGTATTTTCAAAAAGTATCGGAAAAATAAAGGAAGCAAGAAAACACCTATGCCAGATTTTTACATTGGTGCACACACAAGCTATTTGGATGCGCCGCTGATCACAAGAGATATAGCACGATTTCAAACTTATCAACCAGATGTTAAATTAGTCTCTCCAGAAATGGACTATAGAACCTAGTACTCCGTCTACTTGATATTGACGGAGTACTAGTCTAGAACGTAGCCTGACCGTTGCTGGTTAAATAGCACGGAGGGCGTAATAAACCGAAGGGCATTACGTCATAACAATCGTCCATTGGTGCAATGTCCTTCGGTTACTGCACTCTACATTACTATTGACTCGGGTAGGCTAATGGGCGTCTTCCCTTCTCCGTGTTAGTATTTTTGTCAACGCGAATAACTAATAACCGCACAAAAAGAATCTGATTTTATTTAGATCAAAGCTATCAACAATCTTTTTATCAACCCCGTATCACACTATAATTAGCCACCAATCGGCACTCACTATTCGGCGCAACCTCCACCACATCATCCGCCGCATTAGTCGTTTCAACACACACTAGACGCTGATAATCAGCATCTTCCAAATCTGCCATTTCAGCGGCTATTTTCTCCCAGGGATTCCAGACTACAGCTGTTTTATTGCCTTGTGAGACGATCTGAATACAACGATTTAAAGCACTGTCATCAATAATCATGGTATTGCCTACACCCAGATAAATGCGATCTACTTCTGAGTCAACGGTCACAGCATCGGCTTGGTGTTTTTGTGCACTGTTATCCACTTTATCGATATAAACACAATCTTCCAGACCCAACACCTTCACTTGTGAAATATCTCCAATTTTGAAGTAGGTGTGAAAAGCTTGTGTAATAGGGTATGACTCACTACCTGTGTTCCGGGTTATCAATGCCAAATTCAAAGAATCGCCAATCAGGATCTCTTGTGTCAGTTCAAAAGAGTTCGGCCAAATACCGCGTGTTTCCTCAGTATCAGTCAAACCCAAAATCACTTTAATGTCACCATTGCCAACTGTTTCAGTGGCAAGCACATTCCAAGGACGATTACGCACAAAACCATGACCGGGGCGGCCTTTTCCTTCTGGGTCTGGCCCAAACCACGGCCAGCAAACCGGCGCGCCGCCTTTAATAGCCTTGCCATCTTGATAATAGGCTTTTTCACTCAGGAACATGATGTCTTCAGGTTCACCGCTAGGCTGGAACGATAACACCTGGCCCGCATGAATAGAAATCAATGCTTTGGCTTTATTCGTATTAACTTGTATCATCGGCAAACCGCCCTTACCTGCTACAAACGTCAATTGTCCGGTAATCCCATGTGTTTCATTGAGTTGTTCAATCATCATAATTTCCCTGTATTAATTTTAAATTTTTACTTTTTAATTGGTTTAATGCGGCTTGCTGTCAATTTGGCGCGTTCTCGTGCTTCATCAGTGTCGGAACCATTTGCCAGCGCAACGCCCATGCGTCGACGCGAAAATGCCTCTGGCTTACCAAATAAACGTAGATTACTTTGCGGCACGCATAATGCATCTTGCACACCGGCGAAGGCGATACCTTGCGCATCCATCTGGCCATAAATAACCGCGCTGGCGCCAGGCGTGTGTAAGGTAGTATCAATCGGGAATCCCAGGATGGCGCGTGCATGTAAATCAAATTCACTTTGTACCTGACTGCACATCGTGACCATTCCGGTATCATGTGGGCGCGGGCTAACCTCACTAAACCATACTCGATCATCTTTGATGAATAACTCAACGCCAAAGATCCCTAAACCACCCAGGTTGTCAGTAATTTTTTTGGCAATATCACCAGCCCGCTCTAGGGCCAATGGCGCCATCACCTGTGGTTGCCAGCTTTCCACATAATCCCCATGAACTTGAACATGACCGATAGGTTCGCAGAAATGGGTCATTATTTCACCAGCAGTGTTCTTAGCGCGCACAGTTAATTGCGTAATTTCGTAATCGAATTCAATCACCCCTTCAACAATCACACGCCCCTGATCGACTCGGCTGCCACTGGCAGCATACTCCCATGCAGCCTGCATTTCAGAAGCATTATTAATTCTTGATTGCCCCTTACCTGAGGAAGACATCACTGGCTTCACAATGCACGGATAACCTATTTTGTCTTCAATAATTGACTGCAATTCCCCCAAACTATTGGCAAAAGCGTAGGGCGATGTCGGCAGCCCCAAAGTTTCAGCAGCCAGACAGCGAATTCCTTCACGATTCATAGTTAATTGTGCAGCAAGTGCCGTTGGAATAACTTGCGCAAGTCCTAATCGTTCAACCTCAACCAACATATCCGTAGCAATAGCCTCAATCTCAGGCACAATGATATGTGGTTGCTCTTGCTCGATCAACGCACGCAATGCTTGTCCATCGGCCATATTAATCACATGTGCGCGGTGTGCCACCTGATGCCCTGGCGCATTGGCATAACGATCAACTGCGATAGTTTCAACGCCTAGTCGCTGTAATGCGATGATCACTTCCTTGCCCAACTCTCCACTGCCTAGCAGCATAACTTTGGTCGCCGAATCGGATAATGGCGTACCGATTATATTGTTATTATTCATAATATGTTGCGTGCTCAAAAATTTGCAGAACTTAAAGCAGGTAAATTTAGACTTCAGCTCTCAATCATAGTCAATAAAAAATTACTTCCCCAGTTTTCTCTGTAAATATCGCAATATTTTGGACCAGAGTGAAGGCGCTTTGGTGACTTTCCCATTCTGCCATTGAAGAATGGCGTTTTCAGCTCGCTCACCTGTGATACGAACGGGTCGATTGATTAGAAAATGATCGACCTCCGCCTCTTCAGAATAAATATTCTCGACATAAGGATCATACGGCGTAATCGCAGCAGGTGTACGATCACCATCTTTGATCGCACTGATTACAAAACTGCCGCCCTGCTGCGCCTGCAGAATCCCAAATTCAGATTCATCTAGATGCCAAATTTTAATATCTTTGAAACCGGCATCTGCAATAATTTGTATTAGATCCGCCTCAGCGTAAACTCGCATCTCAAGCGTGGAACCCTCTCCCCCATGCCAGGTTAATCGGTCAAACACTTCAATATGCTGATCCCTGCGTCGGTTAACCAACAGCATACCCTGTTGATCACGAACAACCCCAAATTGATTCAAATGTGGAAAATGTTCAGCTGTTTTAGACAACATGGTGTAGGGGACTGTAAGCAACATCAATCCGCCCGGTTTTAACAAATGATGCGTATTAACAAACGCGACATGACGTGGTGGCGGGACATGCTCATAAACATCAGAGCTAATCAGCACGTCGTAACTGTCCAACGCCATACCTTCAATATTGCAAATATCTAGAAACGGTTTGGTATGGTAAAAAAAGTTGGTGTAGTTAAATAGGCTGGCAAGCCTATCCGCATAGTGGGGTGCGTCACTCAAGCCCATCACTTTTAGATTCTGGTCTGGCGTGAAATTAGTCAGCGCAATCGGTTGACCATACAGATGATGTGATAACGCAAACATCAGTGCGCGGAAACGGATATTCGCGCCACAATGTTGGCACGCACCACCTTCCCGGTGAAAATCATCCACTACCACTGAATTTTCACCGCAAAGATTGCAGGTATATTGTTTATATTCTGGCGCAGACATGATCAGTCATTTAATATAATACTTATATCCATTTTAATTGGCTTGTTTTTATTTCTGAGCCTGTTCCGACCACTGCTCCGGTGTAAACGTTTTCATGGAAAGCGCATGAATCTCTTGTTTCATTCGGTCTCCCAGCGTTTTATAAACCAGTTGGTGCTGTTGAACCATGTTTTTCCCTTGAAATTCAGTACTCACAATGATTGCTTGAAAATGGTGCCCATCTTCACCTTCGACCTGAACTAGGTCACAGGGTAGCGCGGACGCTATGTATTTCTTAATCTCTTCTGCTGTAATCAATTTAGTCTCCTGTTTGTTCACATTGATGAGTCTATCATCATCAATTAATGCCGTAATTTATAGCCTGATTTAAGAACCTGAATCGCCAACATTGAGACCGCAATACAACATGCGGTAACTATTGCGAAACTCATATAAGGTGATATATCCGACACACCGAAAAATCCATATCTGAATCCATCAATCATATATAAAAATGGATTGAAATGGGACAATGTTTGCCAAAATGATGGCAATGAATGAATAGAATAGAAAACGCCAGATAAAAAGGTCAATGGCATAATGATAAAGTTCTGAAATGCTGCCAACTGATCAAATTTTTCCGCCCAGATTCCTGCAATCACACCTAATGCGCCCAATAGTGCACTACCCATTATGACGAATAGCAAAGTCCATAACGGTAATTTTAACGGAATATCAAAAAACATCAGCGCAACCAGGTAAACCCCTCCCCCAACCAATAAACCACGTGCTATAGATGCCAAAATATAAGCAAAAAATATTTCCCGATAGGATAAAGGTGATAATAAAACAAAGACAATATTGCCACTAATCTTGGACTGAATCATACTAGACGATGCATTAGCGAATGCATTTTGTATCACAGCCATCATCACTAAACCTGGAATTAGGAAAATGGTATAAGCCACGTTTGGGTAAACTTCGACATGCGCATCCAAAACATGAAAAAAAACCAACAAATAAAGCAGCGTTGAAACGATTGGCGCCAGAATAGTTTGGAAACCGACTTTCCAAAAACGCAGGAATTCTTTATGAAGTAATGTAAAAAAACCTGTCATACCGACTCCACACGACTTTCACGCATAATTTTTACAAAAACTTCCTCCAAATCGGGTTGCAATAATTGCATATCTAGAACCTGAATATCAGCTTGTCGCAGTGTTTGCAGAATTGATTCAACCTGATTGCAAGACTGTAATTTTAAGTCATGCAACCCATTGTGATAACTGATTTGAATCCTTTCCAGTTCAGTTGGCAAGTAATCAACAGATAATTTTAATCGAAGCGTATAGCCGGTCGTCATACTCCCAATGAGATTTTGCATACTATCCAGCGCGACGATTTCACCTTGCTTGAGCATCGCCACTCGGTTACATAAAGCTTCTGCTTCTTGCAAATAATGCGTGGTAAGTACAATGGTGTGACCCGCTTTATTCAGTTGTTGAATAAAATCCCAAAGCGTTTGACGCAACTCAACATCCACACCAGCAGTTGGTTCATCCAGGATAATAACCGGCGGCTTATGGACCAAAGACTGTGCCACCAAAACACGCCGCTTCATGCCGCCTGATAGTGTACGCATATTGTTGTCCGCTTTGTCATCCAGTCCTAAACGCTGAATGATCTCATCGATCCAAAGATGATTATTTTTAATACCGTAATAACCCGACTGGATTGTCAATGTTTCCCGCACCGAAAAAAATGGATCAAAAACCAGCTCTTGCGGTACCACTCCCAGATTACGCCGGGCATCAGGATACTGCGTCATCACATCATGCCCCATAATCGAGACGGTGCCGCCATCGGCCAAAGCTAAACCAGCAATAATGCTAATTAACGTGGTCTTCCCAGCACCGTTTGGGCCCAATAATGCAAAGAATTCACCGGTTTCAATTTTAAGATTGATGTCATCCAGTGCACGTATCGTGCCAAATTTTTTATTTACACGGGTAACTTCTATAGCAGGCTGCATTCAGATCAGGAATATTTCAAAGATAACAAGCAAGTTGACGATGTTTAACTTTCTATGGTTTGTTCAGATAATGGAATCAAATCGGTAATTCCATATAGCTGAATTAAACTACGGAGACTTTGAGGGATGTGTGCAAATTTTATTTGATGTGCATTACTACGGGCGTTCCTCAACCATTCCAGCAGCATGCTGACAATGGCTGAGTCGACTTCTGTGACTTGAGCTAAATCAACAACAAGATCATGACCATTAAACAGCTCAATACCTTGTTGCGTTATTTCAACCACGTTATCAATTGTAACAGGCCCCTGTACGATAATCGTGTGACCTTGTCTCTGAATCACTTATTGTTTCCGTTGTTCAACAGGATTAATAAATAACACAGTTTATTTTCCTTCGAGTGACTTATTCTTATCAGAAAGCGTTTTAATTAACCCATCGACGCCACCTCTACGAATTTGACTATTGAATGAGCCACGATAATTAGTCACTAAACTAACTCCCGCAACAGTCACGTCATAAATCTTCCAGCCGCCTAGTTTCTTTTCCATACTATAATCAATCGGTACCGGTTGTTTCCCACTACCCTGTATGATCATCGTTCTTACCGTCACGTCTTCTCGATCACCTAATTCTTGAAGCTTATGCACTTCAACTCTTTCATCACGATAACTGGTCAGTGCATTCGAGTAAGTTCGGACTAATAACGTACGAAATTCGTCAACAAGGACATTTCGCTGTTCAGTGTTTGCGTCTGACCAGTGACGTCCCATTGCAAGCTGTGTCATACGGGTAAAATTGAAATGGGGCAATATCTTGTTCTCAACCAGATCAAGAATTTTCTCTCTATCTCCGTCTTTATAGCCATTATCTTGCTCAATGATCGCCAATACGTCGTGAACAGTATCCTCAACCAATCGATCTGGAGCAACCTCTACCGACCATGTCGGAGACACCAATAAGAACGAAGCAAATAACATTATCATTCCAGCAAATCTTTTCATTTCGTCTCCATCAAATCGTAACAAAAAACAATAAGTATAAAATAACAAGCATAAAACTCAAAAATATCCTTGCTATTAAAACGCCTCTTCTTCAGCAGCTTTATCAAACAAAAAACGCCCGATCATTTCTTCCAAAACCATCGCGGAATTTGTTTTCATGATGTTATCACCTTCCGCCAACATCCTTTCATCACCACCTACCGACAAGCCAATATATTGCTCGCCTAATAGGCCTGCGGTTAAGATACTCGCAAAAGTATCTTTAGGAAATTGATAACGACTGTCCATATTCATGGTTACCACTGCATCATAAGTTTTGGTACTAAACTGAATATTAGAAACACGTCCGACCACGACCCCGGAGCTTTTAACCGGTGCACGAACTTTAAGCCCGCCAATATTCTCAAAATTACCTGTAATGGTATAAGTTTGCGCCATACTATAAGCATTTAGATTACCCACTTTAAGGCTCAAAATCATCAATGCACCAATCCCAACAAGTACAAACAAACCTACCCACAAATCCATCGTTGTCCGCTGCATTAACTTATCCCTCTAAACATGAACGCGGTCAATATAAAGTCAAGCCCTAAAATAACCAATGACGATGTAACAACTGTCCGCGTGGTTGCGCCTGAAACACCCTCAGCCGTTGGCGGCGCATCATAGCCTTCATAAACGGCTATCGCAGTAATGGCAACACCAAAGAAGCAGCTTTTTATAAAACCATTAATGATATCAAATCTGAAGTCAACTGCCCCCTGCATTTGTGACCAAAATGATCCGGCATCAACGCCAATAAATACGACCGTGACCAGATATCCGCCAAAAACACCCATGACTGAGAACATGGCCGCTAATAAAGGCATCGAAATAACACCAGCCCAGAAACGCGGCGCCACCACACGTGCAATTGGATCAACCGCCATCATTCCCATGGCAGATAATTGTTCTGTTGCTTTCATCAATCCGATTTCAGCGGTTATGGCGGACCCTGCACGACTGGCAAATAATAAAGCCGATACGACCGGTCCCAATTCACGCACTAATGACAAAGCAACCAAGGTGCCCACAGCTGATTCAGAGCCATATTTTTGCAGTGTCTCGTACCCCTGCAAACCCAACACCATACCGACAAAAAGCCCTGATACGATGATGATAATCAACGATAATACACCGGTATAGTACAGCTCACGAATGACTAAGCTAAAACGGCGTAAACATGTTCCTGATTTTAATAGCACCAGGATAAAAAAACGACTGGCATTGCCAAGCCGCCAAACACTATCGATCACTCGATGACCGATATCCTGGATATTTGCTACGATACGATTAAGCAAGATTGTTCTCCAGGTTCAAATCTGCTCGGTAAGCTTGGGCTGGGTAATGGAATGGCACAGGCCCGTCTTCCTCACCATGAACAAATTGATGCACAAAGGGTGCAACCGACTCACTGACTTCTTGTGGGGTACCTTGAGCCGCAATCACGCCGTCGGCAATAAAATACACATAATCAACGATCTTCAAAGATTCCTGCACATCATGTGTGACGATAATTGACGTCGTTCCCAACGCATCAGTCAGACGACGAATTAAACTGCCAATAACACTGAGTGAAATTGGGTCAAGCCCAGTAAAAGGCTCATCATACATGATTAACATTGGGTCAAGCGCAATCGAACGCGCTAGTGCCACACGCCGCGCCATACCACCGGATAATTCAACCGGCATTAAGTGAGAAGCGCCTCGCAACCCAACCGCGTGTAGTTTCATGAGAACCAGGTCGCGTATCATTGACTCAGGAAGATCGGTATGTTCACGCATTTGGAAAGCCACATTATCAAAAACCGACAAGTCTGTGAATAATGCGCCAAACTGAAACAACATGCCCATTTTGCGACGTATTTTGAACAATGCGTCACGATCCAATTGATGGATCACTTGTCCGGCAACATTCACATAGCCAGACGATGGCCTTACTGTGCCACCGATCAATTTCAACAAAGTTGTTTTACCCGAGCCGCTTCCGCCCATGATGGCAATCACTTTGCCACGCGACATAGTCATATTAATACCATTGAGAATGGAACGCGCGCCATAGGCGAAATTCAGATCACGGATCTCGATCAAAGTTTCTGATTGCATGTAACAAAGCGGGAATGTATTGAAGTCGCCAATTCTAACCTAAAAATTACTATTAAATGGCATTTAGCCAAAATTCACTGGCCTGAAAATTGCACCAGTTACTGGAATTCTAACATTTGGCTATTTAAATGTGAGGGTTTGTGATTGTAATATTTTGTAAAAAGGGTTTTCGTACGATTAAACACCATTGAAGTCACATTCTCATTACCATCAGCACCCATTAAGTATTCCTGGAATCGCTCGTCAGACATAGCGAAGTGGTCTTTTTACTTCTGCTGACTCAAATAATTAGCAATATTAATATATTGCGTGACCGTCAAATTTTCCGCACGTAATTTCGGATCAATGGCTAATACTTTAAAAGCATCAGGATTTAAAAAAGCACCTAAAGTATTACGTAATGTTTTACGTCTTTGTGAAAAAGCAGCAGTAACAATTTGAGAAAATAATATTTTATCTTCAGCCATCAATCTGGGTTGTTGAAGTGGAACCATATAAACAATTGCCGATTCCACTTTTGGTGCTGGACGAAACGCCTCCGCAGGCACCTTAAATACTAATTGCATATCGAAGCAGTATTGCAACATCACTGATAGGCGACCATAGTTAGAAGTCGAGGGTGAAGCCACCATCCGTTCAACCACTTCTTTTTGCAACATAAAGTGCATGTCGATTATATTCTGACTGTATTGTTTCAGATGGAATAACAGTGGTGTAGAAATGTTATAAGGTAAATTGCCAACAATTCGTAGCTTCTGACCTAGTGAAGAAAAATCAAATTTAAGCGCATCCGAAGAATAAATCGTTAATTTTTCACTGGAAAATTCTTGCTGCAATTTCGCAACAATATCACGATCCAACTCAACCACATTGAGATGATCAACGATTTGTAATAACGGTCTGGTTAAAGCGCCTAGGCCAGGGCCAATTTCAACGATATTGTCGTCTTTACCCGGGTGAATTTCACCAATAATATCTGCAATAACATGGCGATCAATTAAAAAATTTTGGCCGAACCGTTTACGAGGATTATGACGCATAGTGACGCATCAAGTTCTTATTCTTGGCTAAAAACGACGCCATTTCTATCGCGCTCATTAAACTACCTGCATCGGCCCGACCAGAACCCGCCAGTTCCAACGCGGTACCATGATCAACCGAAGTTCGAATGATCGGCATGCCTAACGTCACATTAACACCAGCACCAAAACTAGCGTGCTTTAAAACCGGCAAACCTTGATCATGATACATGGCAAACACGCAATCAAATTGTCTCAATTGGGCTGGATTAAACATGGTATCTGCCGGCAGCGGGCCAATTAAATTCATACCTGTACGACGTAATTTTTCTAGCACAGGAATAATGATATCGATTTCTTCTCGCCCAAGATGGCCGGATTCACCCGCATGCGGATTCAGGCCAGCAACAGCGATACATGGATTGGAGAGCTTGAATCGTTCGATTAGATTAGCGTGAATAATGTTTAATTTCTCTTCTAGCAAATCTACCGTAATTGCTGCAGAGACCGCTTTTAATGGGATATGGGTTGTCGCTAAAGAAACACGCATTCCCCCTCCTACCAACATCATGACTACGGCACTATTGGTGAACTGCGCCAAATATTCTGTGTGTCCGGTAAACGCGATACCCGCATCATTGATCACGCCTTTATGAACCGGCGCTGTCACCATGGCATCATATTGATTATTGCAACAGCCTTCTGCCGCCATCTTCAATGTTTCCAGCACATAAGGTGCATTGTTGGTATTTAATTGACCAGGTATTGCAGTTTCATTAAGTGGCACATGCAAGATCTGTAATTGCCCCGCTTGATGTAGACTTAAGTTTGCTGGATCGTAATCGATTAACTTGAGTGGCAATTGTAAGATTTTTGCGCGCTGCTGTAATAACTGACGATCTGCAATTACAATCAATCGACACGGAATGGCCTGTTGTGCAATTTGCACACAAAGATCGGGGCCAATTCCGGCTGGTTCTCCGGCAGTTAGTATCAACGATATCAGACGATGATTTTCCATTATTCGTCAAAATTATCGCGGTACTCAATATAGGCTTGATCGCGTAATTGCTCCATCCACTCTTGGACAACCACTTCAGCTTTGCGGGACCGTATCGCTTGTTGTGCTTCTTCGCGGCGTCGTTCCAGACTAATATCTTGTGAACGACGCTCCAGAACTTGAATCAAATGCCAACCAAATGGGGATTGCACCGGTTCACTAATCTCCCCAGGTTGTAATTCATTCATTGCTTGTTCAAATGCAGGCACTGTGTCGCCAGGAGAAAGCCATCCCAGATCACCACCTGATGCGGCACTACCATCCTCAGAATAAAGTTTGGCAATTTCCGCAAAATCAGCCCCATGATTAATCTGCTCTCCCAATTGGGCAATTTGGTGCATGGCATCATCTTCAGAAGTCAATTCACTCACTTTAATCAAAATATGACGCGCATGAATTTGATCAATAATAACGATAGGCGTTTCTTGTTCACGACGATCTAGTAATTTAAAAATATGATATCCAGTAGGACTTTGGACTACCGGTGTTATATCATCCTTCTGCAATGGAGAAAGAAGCTCAGCAAAATTCGCGCCCATCTGTGCAATCGGTCGCCAATCGAGTATTCCACCTTCCATAGCATCTGGCGCCTCAGAAAACTCCGCTGCAACCTGAGAAAAATCGACACCTTCCAGTAATTTATTGTGGGCCATTTCAGCACGTTGGCTACGCTCTTGTATTTGAATCGGGTCCATACGTTCAGAAACTGAAATAAGCACATGCGCTAGTAAATATTCATCATTACCGATAGCAGAAGTTTCCTGAGTGCGCAGGAAATTTTCGACTTCCCCTTCTGTTACATTGACACGATTGCTTATTTCTCGTTCTTTAATTCTCGCCATAATAATTTCGTCACGTATTTCTTGGCGAAATTTATGAAAACTGATGCCATCTTGTTCAAGAACAGAATAAAATTCTTGTAACGTTAATTGGTTATCATCAGCAATACGGTGTATGGTTTCATCTAGTTCGCTATCACCGACCGACAGGCCCATTTCTTTCGCGTGTTGTAACTGAATCAGCTTAGCAATCACTGTCTCAAGCACTTGACGCTCTAACGACGACTTTTCAGGTGGTTGAACACCTTGTTGCAGAAGATTTTTAACCGCTGTATCAATTGCGTTATTCAACTCATTGCGCGTAATGACTTCATCATTGACTACAGCAACAATCTGGTCAATAGACCTTAGCCCCGATAAAGGTTCAGAATCTTGAGCAAAAACGAGAGAATGAAAGAACAAACAGAATAATATAAAAAAACAGTAATAATTTATTTTATTGATCATTACATTAATTAATACCCATATAGCCAGGGATACTTTGTTGAAGAACACGTAATGGGTTGGAACCAATTTCCATCAAACCATTTAACTCGAGTTGTACAAAAACAGCTGTTGTCGTTCGTTGGGTTGCGGTGGTTAATTTTTGCAAAACCACGCGCATCTTCCAGCAACATGCAATATATTCAAAGCCTGCTAGGCCGGCGAGCAAACGGTCATCTCTTAAAGAGTAGTTTATCCGTGCGACCGTATGCCAATTAGAAAAAATCGGCCATTGTATTGATGTGTCGACCTGTTTAATCGCTGTATTTAATTGATTAATTGGAATATCAATCCGCTCCCGAACATCGCGAGTATAACGGTATCCTAGATTAATCACTTTTCCTAACTCTGGTTGGTAACTGATGCCAGCTCGAATTTTCTCTGTTCGTAATGATTTTTGATCAAGTTGTATATTAATATCAGTACTGAATTCTTTCGTTATTCGGCCAGCCAAAGCAGCGATAAAATCAGCTCTACGACTAGTCACTTGCGTTGAACCAAGAATCACTCGGCGATCATTAAAGCGGAACTGTTGACCAACTGCGACTCTGATCCGTTCAATACCCGTGTCTGGCTCTAGTAAACGAGAAGTTATTGCCATAGTCACCTGATTTGCGTCATTGATACGGTCATTACCACTAAAACGATTTTCTGTCAGCATTTGTGCAAAACTAAAATCTGACTCAGCAGAATCAAAATTCGGCAAAAAACTTTGATCACGATAAGGCGCATAAACATAAAAAGCGCGTGGTTCAAGTGTCTGAATAAAGCGCTTACCCCCTATTGCCATTTGCCGATCAAACACCACACCACTATCCAAACTGAAAATTGGAACTGTTCGATCTAAATCTTTGCCCTTGTTATTGACTTCCGAATCAAGACTGTAGCGAGTGTAGTGAAGACCAAATTTGGGAGTGATATAGCCAAACGCATTACGCATTGGAAGACTAACATTGGGAAATAATGTTAGCCTTTTCCCATCAATTCGTGTCGGATGTGAAAAATTGGTCCAACTAGTGACTAAATCAAAGTCCAATCCGGCCACATTACGTTTGGACATCCCTAACGTAACTTGCGGGAGACGTTTGTACGGAGAAATAAAAACTGCAGTCGGAGCACGAGGATCTTGCAAAGTTTGAAAACGTTGCACCATGGTCGTAAAATTGATTGAACCGCCAGCACCCAACCCACCGTTATAAGACACGAGACCTTGCTGTAACAAGTTAATCCGACTAGTTTGAGACAAGTTATTGGTCAGATCACGGAAAAAACGATCATCTGAAACCCGGTTATAGTTGAAGTTACTATTCCAACCTCGACCTAAATGCTGGTTATGTTCAAATGAAATACCATAACGCGTTTGGTTGGTATCAATATCAGTCGGCAGAATATCGGCCAGAAATTTACCCCGAAAACTTTCACCTAAATAGCGCAGCTCATTATTCAGCATAAAACCGCGTTTTGACATTAATCGTGCCGCTATGGTTGCATCGATATTCGGTGCAATATTAATGTAAAACGGTAACGCCAAATCGGCACCACTTCTTGCTGTGTTGCCAAAGATTGGTGCCAGCATGCCTGTTTTTCGTTTACCACTGTAGGAGAAATCCATCCAAGGCAAGTATAGAATCGGTACATCTTTAAGTCTTACGCTGACATTACGGGCGGTGCCAATT
The DNA here is from genome assembly GCA_021774195.1 of Nitrosomonas sp. Classification (GTDB taxonomy): domain Bacteria; phylum Pseudomonadota; class Gammaproteobacteria; order Burkholderiales; family Nitrosomonadaceae; genus Nitrosomonas. The sequence goes on from JAJFJJ010000074.1 coordinate 22,685, forward strand.
TGTTTCTCATTATCAATTTTGAGTTCATCAGCCTGAATATACCAATCATCATCATCAATGGTACAAGTTGTATAACTACCATTCTCAAGGCGATAGTGCCCTTTCCCCTCGAAAAACATCTTATCACCTGTTCCACGTCCACCACCTTCTTTAATATAATAATTCGGGGTAGACATTTGGCCCACTTCAGTTTCAAGGTTTAATTTAAGGTCTGCACCTTCCAGTACATCTTTGGGTCTATCTAGACGGAAAACACCCTCGATCTCAGTATCTTCCGTTTGTTGAAAATATTTAATCCGCTCCGCTGTCAGTGTTTTCTCGCCGTGCTTTAACTCAACGGCACCAGTCGCTTCAACCTCTTGCTCATAGTAACCATCAATGCGATTCGCTTCAATAAAGACGGGTTTTCTTTGCGGCTTTAACAAAGTATCTTCTGACGTTAATTCAGACTCAGTCGGGTGTTCTGATTTTTCAGCAAGAAGCGGCCATGATATACAAAGGAAGAAAGTAAACCAGAAAAACCACCGGAAAATTTGTTTTTTCATTATTTAATAATAAGCCCCAAAACTTGGGTATCTATGCAGCGTATCAGTATTCCAATTATTTTATTGATTAGTGTAAACAAATTATGCGTTACTAATATCGTTAGCGATATCGCTTATCGAACTTAAAAATGTCCAATCTGCAAATAAACGATCAACCCATCATTTAAAAAATGTTTACTTTATAATATGTCAATTCAATTGAATTACTTTTGTGTTGCATTGTACTATTTCTCCGGCAAGGTTTCATATAGAAACAAACGTTTCGATGAAATAATTCAATTTTTATAAAATAACTATCAATATATCAACAATTTAATTATTTTTAAGTGCTGTAAATGTGAAGCCAGATATCAAATCCATCTTTTCTGCTGACGGCGTATTAGCTAGCCATATCCCCGGTTACAAGAAACGATCACAACAACAAGAAATGGCACAAGCCATTTCCGAAACAATTGAAAACAATTCTATTTTAGTTGCTGAAGCAGGTACTGGTACCGGAAAAACATTTGCATATCTTGTACCGGCCTTATTAGCTGGCGGCAAAGTCATTATTTCCACCGGAACAAAAACACTCCAGGATCAGCTTTTTAAACGTGATATTCCTAATATACGAGCAGCGCTAAAAGTGCCCGTCACCATTGCACTATTAAAAGGCCGGGCAAATTATATCTGTCAATATTATTTGGAAAGAAGCCTTCAAGATAAACAAATCAGCTTCGCCAATCGAAACGAAATAAAGTATTTGCAAGACATCGAACGCCATGCACAAAGTAGTAAAGACGGTGATAAAAGCGGCCTAAGCAAAGTGCCTGAAAATGCAGCAATTTGGCAACAAGTCACAGCAACGAGTGAGAATTGCCTGGGTTCAGAGTGTCCCAACTTTAAGACTTGTTTTGTCATGGAAGCACGTAAGCAAGCACTATCCGCGGATGTTATTGTGGTAAACCACCATTTATTTTTCGCTGATGTCATGTTGCGTGATGAAGGATTATCCGAATTATTACCTGCGTGTAATACGGTCATCTTTGATGAAGCGCATCAACTGCCCGAAACAGCCAGTCTGTTTTTTGGGGAATCCATCAGCACCAGCCAGTTACTTGACCTCGCTCGCGACGCCAAAGTAGAGGCTATCCAGGCAGCCAAGGATTTCACCGTACTGCCTGAAGCGATTGCCGAGATGGAAAAAGCTGCCCGTGATTTACGCTTAAGTGTCGAAGAAGAAAATACCAGATTATCCTTATCTGCCATTTCAAAGAACAAGGCCTTTAATCAGACGTTGGAACAATTATTTGAAAAACAAACTGTTTTAACAAAATTATTAGAAAGCCAAGCCGAGCGCTCAGAGGGATTAGAAAACTGTTGGCAACGTGCCAATGAACACGTAAATCTTATGAAACGGTGGCACGACCAGGATGAAGCAGAGGATCTAGTCCGTTGGGTGGAAGTCTACAACCAGGCATTACAACTCAATGCCACCCCGTTATCTATTGCGGAAATCTTCCAACGACAACTTAATGCCAACCCACGTGCCTGGATATTTACTTCAGCAACACTATCGGTAAAAAAAGATTTTTCTCATTACAACAATCAGATGGGATTAACCGCCGCACAATCAATCTGCTGGGAAAGCCCATTCAATTTTACTGAACAAGCCCTACTTTATGTCCCGACGGAGATTCCTGAACCGCAGCATAAAACGTATATTGACAATATCGTTAAAGCAGCTTTACCCGTCCTGAAGGCAAGTCAAGGACGCGCTTTTTTCTTATGTACCAGTTTACGTGCAATGCAGCGCATTTATGAACAGTTACAGTCTATCTTTGAACAAGAACAAATTGATTTTCCGTTATTATTGCAAAGTCAAGGTTCACGTTCTTTTATGCTTGAACGTTTCCGCAACACAGATAATGCGATTCTAATTGGCAGCCAATCTTTCTGGGAAGGTATTGATGTACGCGGTGAAGCCTTATCATTGGTGATTATCGACAAACTACCCTTCGCACCACCAGACGATCCCGTATTATCTGCACGTATTGAGAAATTGAACCGTGAGGGGCACAATGCATTTATGGAATACCAACTGCCTCACGCTGTGATTAATTTGAAACAAGGGGCAGGACGACTGATTCGTGATGAAACCGATCGAGGGGTTTTGATGATCTGCGACCCACGTCTGATTACAAAATCATATGGCCGCAAAATTTGGCAAAGTTTACCACCGATGAAGCGCACCAGAGAATTAACGGATGTTAATGATTTTTTTACGGCAAATAAAAACTCGGATGGATAATAAAAATATGTTTGTTTTGAATAATACGAGAGCTCATCTTGTTTCCATACTATTCTGTGTGACAGTAGTGCTCATGACTCTTTCCGTCACACAAAGTCATGCCACAGTCCAAAATTTACCGGTCGGAACTGCGGTTAAAGACTCAGAACATGATTTATCGTTAGATAAATTAAACGATATTATTCAAAAAATAAAAACACAAGAAGCTATTCTTGCAACTAAATTATCACTGCAAAAGGAAGCAAAAACAGAGCAGGAAGAGCAACAAGTTCAATCTGAAATTGATGAAATTTCTGATTTTATCGCCACTCAGGAATCCTCATTCGAGATGATTCTTACCGCCGGATTCGAATTACCCAAGAACGAATCCACTGAAGAAAAAGAATTTAATTGGCAAAAAGATTTACTTGAAATACTGCAGCCTATTATGAGCGAACTGCGTCAACTGACTGAATACCGACGCAAGTTAGATGACCTACAGCAAGAAATCACCACTTACCAACTACAAACAAATGAAATAAAACAAGTTCTCTCTCACTTTTCACAAATCGACAAGCACGCGTTTAAGCAAGACGCGCTCGAACAATTTGAACTTATCGCAAAAAAATGGCAAGGCCAATTAGAAGAAAATAAACACTTGTTAGAAGTTACCCGCCTGCAATTTGATGAGATGGTGAAATCACAAACTGCCAAGGAAATCGGTATTGAGGAACACTTCACACAATTTATTACTGGCCGCGGAGCAACCTTATTCCTTTCACTCGTTGCCTTTATTAGTGTTTATTTTGCTATGTCATTGCTGTGGAAAGGCGTTTTATGGCTGACCGTCAGAAACCCAAATGAGAAGTGGAGTTATTATCAACGTGTTGTCTCATTGCTCCATCACATCATGATGGTTTTACTGGCCATTTCGGCAGTTTTTTATGTTTTAAGTGTACGCAATGATCAAGTATTAATTGCTCTCGCAGTTTTATTATTGGTCAGTATCGTATGGGTGCTTAAGAATTCTCTCCCACGCTACATTGATGAGCTAAAAATATTACTCAATACAGGTGCCGTTAGAGAAGGGGAAATCATTACCTATAATGGTATTCCAATGAAAGTCGAGAGTTTGAATTTTTACAGCAAGTTAGTCAATCCGTCGCTACCAGAATTAAAATTGCGATTGCCTTTATCCGAACTATCGCATTTTGTTTCCAGACCATGCACCAAAAATGAACCGTGGTTTCCATGCCAGGTCGGCGATTACGTCATGCTTTCAGATGGCAAATATGGATTGGTAACATGTATCACACTGGAAAACATATTACTTTCCTTATACAACAGCATGATGCCGCAAACGTATACCATGCAAGATTTCTTAGCGGCACAACCCAAAAACCTTTCTAGAGGTTTTATTGTCACCAGTGTCATAGGAATTGACTATCAATATCAGCAACAATGCACCAGTCAGATTCCAACCATATTGCGCGATGGCATCCGCACAGGCTTGCAACAGGAAAAATATGGCGATTCTCTAAAACATATCAAGGTTTACTTTACCCAAGCCAATACATCGACCCTAGACTATAAAATAGTAACCATCTTCGACGGAAAAGCTGCTGAATATTATTTTCCTGCTCAAAGGGCTTTACAACGTTATGCCGTAGAAGTCTGTAACCAACAGCAATGGGAGATTCCTTTTACACAAATAGTCATACATGATGCTAAGAACCAAAATTAAATCGAAACAACCGAAAACAGCTTCAATAGGGCTGTTCATCCTGTTTTTTGCAATACTTTGCCTTTCAACCCATACCTTTAGCCTGTCACAAAGGCATTTAATAACTCACTGAAACAAAAAGAATATACCGCCTTACACCACTCATCTTAAAGATGAATCACGCTAACATGCTTATAGCATTCGATTCTTTCTTTCGGGTTGCACAACCCACCCCTTATCTTTATACTAGATAGTCCAGAATATACAGCCTTATCATGTGATAACGCCTTAATACGATTTAAATATCAGTCATTATGCTGTGAGTACGAAACCCTATGACACAACGATCAGTTTCCAACAAGACACCCGACGTCACCACGCAAGGTTCTGAGCAACTTTACCAATGGTTAGTTAATGCGCGCCTGTTTGACACGCCAATGGGTCTTTATTACGGTAATGAGATCATTGTCAACAGCTTATCCATGCCGCACCCGAACCTAAAAAGTCGCTGGCAAGCGCAACCACAGCATAGTGAATTATTCGGTTTTTCAGCGCCACATGAAGGTGAAATGATTAATTTTGCCATAGCGGAAACTTGGCAAGCAGGTAAGTCGCCACAAGTTGAACAGACTTCCGCGTATGTTTTACCTGTTTATCAAAGTCAACCAATAGAAAACCGATCACATCAACACTTTCAACAGGCCGTCCATCACCCGGCACCTCATTTCCAGCATCAATAATCTTAATTTATTATAGGAGTACCATTATGTCGAACCCCATTTTCACCTTAACGTCCACCAACCCATTTGGCTTGAATGATGTAGGACAGCTTGCCAGACCCACTTTCGTCGACATTGACGGCGATGGCAAATTAGACGCGCTCATCGGCAATTATCTTGGAGACACACTGTTTTATAAGAACACGGGCACAGTTAACAGTCCGGCATTTGCTGCAGCTAGCACCAACCCATTTGGCTTAAGTAATGTGGGCCCTGCTGCCAGACCCTCCTTCGTCGACATTGACGATGATGGCGATTTGGATGCCTTTGTCGGCAATAGTCTTGGCAACACACAGTTTTTCGAGAACACGGGAACGGCCATCGCTCCGGCGTTTGCTGCCGCCAGCACCAACCCATTTGGTTTAAGTGATGTAGGACTTGCTGCTACCCCAACTTTTGGCGACATTGACGGCGATGGCGATTTGGATGCTTTCATCGGTGAAGCGTATGGCGACACGTTTTATTTTGAAAATACAGGAACGGCCAACGCTCCGGCGTTTGCTGCGGCCAGCACCAACCCATTTGGCTTAAATAATGTGGGACTCGCTGCTAGCACCACTCTGGTTGATATTGATAACGATGGCGATTTGGATGCCCTTATCGGTAAAAGCACCGGCGACACATTATTTTTTGAGAATACGGGAACGACCAACGCTCCGGCGTTTGCTGCGGCCAGCACCAACCCATTTGGTTTAAGTAATGTGGCACTTGCCGCCAGCCCAAGTTTTGCCGATCTTGACGGCGATGGCGATTTAGATGCCTTCGTCGGTAATGCATACGGTAACACTTTGTTCTTTTTGAATGATGGCTTAGTACTTTTCAGTACAGCGGGAGACGATACCCTGACCGGCACATCCTCGCTAAACGATACCGCCAGTTATATTAATGCCACTTCAGCAGTTACAGTCTCACTGGAGGTAACTACACCGCAAAACACTGGTCACGGAACCGACACCTTGACGCTAATCGAAAACCTGATTGGTAGTGATTTCAACGATAATTTGAAAGGCAAATCAGGCGCTAATCAATTGGAAGGTGGCGCAGGTAATGACCGACTCGACGGAAGGGGTGGTCCAGACGTGATGATCGGCGGACTTGGCAATGACATTTATGCTGTTAACAATACAGGCGACATTGTTACTGAGAACCCTGGTGAGGGCACCGACAAAATTAACAGTAGAGTGACTTACACGCTACCCGATAATGTGGAGAATCTAACCCTAAAAGGAACAGCGGCCATTGATGGTACCGGCAATGACCTGAATAACAAATTGGTCGGCAATTCAGTTGGTAACCAATTGAATGGTGACGGCGGTAACGACCGGATCGACGGAAAAGCTGGTGCAGACACCATGACTGGCGGACTCGGCGATGATACTTATATTGTCGACAATGTAGGCGATATTGTCATTGAAAATGCAAGTGAAGGCCGAGACACAATCAAAAGCATCGTGACCTACACGCTACCGAACAATGTAGAAAAACTAACATTAACCGGCGGATCCCCTATTGAAGGCACGGGCAATAGTGCCAATAACTCGCTGATAGGTAATTCTGCGAACAACCTGCTGAGCGGAGGCTCTGGCAATGATAGACTGGATGGCAAGGGCGGCAACAATGTATTAGTTGGCGGAGCAGGTAAAGACATCTTTAAACTCACCACCGCAGGGAGTGTTGATAACATTTTTGATTTTGTTGTCGCTGACGACACCATTCAGCTCGAAAATGCCATATTTTCAGCATTATCATCTACAGGAACTTTGTCTGCCGGAATGTTCATCATCGGGTCAGCAGCGTTGGATGCAAATGATCATATCATTTATGACGATGTGGCTGGTGAACTCCTATACGATGCGGATGGCAGCGGTGTTGCTCCTGCAATTCAAATTGCTGATATTACAGGTGGTTTGGCCATGACCAATGCGGATTTTGTCGTGATTTAGGTAACTGATTAGTGCGGTATGAGAAGCAGGCTGAAAATGGGCATTTTGAGTATAAACTGCACTTTTCGCCTGCTCTTGTCTTTCACCAATACACGCACAACTAAACAACTGTTTTTATTGCTTTAACGTTTGAACCTAAAAAAATCAGTTGGCCATACCCCTGTCAAGGGTTTTCAGCATAGAATTGTTAACCAACTTTCGGTTTAGTCTGCCAATTAATTTCCAGAGCCAACACAATTTGGAGGTTTTAAGAAAGTACCGTTTAAATATTTTTTATTGCCTCACTCAAAATACGATACCAACATTGGATTGGCGTTAACTGCGGCGCATTTGTTTTTAATTGATTAAAGAAATCGCTAACTCTTTAGTAAGCTCGCCTAATATAAGCAGCTCTTCCGTGTGTGCTGGTAATGGTCAAGATCTTTTGACTCGCATAAGTGGTTTGTTTACCGACACCATGCAGCAGTAATAGTCTGGAAGCAATCGCTTCAAAATGTTTATCTGGTTCTGCCAACCGAACAAACAATGTCCACCCGTTGCAAACAAGGGCAACCTGTAACTGAACTACAGACACCGTTACCCTTAGGGTGAGCTCCTTTGGGTGAAAACACCACGCTCTATCTCAAGTAATTCAATTACTTATGACTATAGCAGCACTTTCAACTGATTTTTTTAGGTTTATTGTCGGTAACTATTGTCTAATGCTCCCTTCACTTTTATACTAACCAGTATAAAAATTGGCGTTATCAAGCGATGATGCTTTTTTGTTGTTTAAACTGGAGTCCTGTATTGTCGAGTATAAACCCTATAGCACAACCAGAAGCTTCTAATCAGCCACCCACCGTCACCACGCAAGGTTCTGGGCAACGCTATCAATGGCTAGTCAGTCTGGCTTTCACCACCTACCAAACCAATCGTTTGTTTTCAGCCGGGCATAAAGAAAATAACCGCTTGGCGATTAACGAGCGCTTGTTTTCCTTCCCCGGCTCAGATGGCATCATCACTACCGAACCCACGGAGAAACGCCCGGGATTGAGTCAGCCAACACAAGTCGCCGATTTACCGAGTGCATCACAATCGGCACAAGCAAAAGAACAAACCATTCCATATCAAAAGGTCTCTCCTCTTAGCCCGGAAAACCTCTTGCCTTATGAATCGGTAACGCACCCCAACCAAAAAAACAGCTGGCTGGAAAATAAACAGAATCAAATTGAATTGATCTCTTTATATGTTTTACCGGCTTATCAAAATCAATCAATTGAAAAGCCGTTGCAGCCACACTTACAACAAATCGTTCATCATTCGATACCCAATGATGCATCTAATAATAAACACTAAACTTTTTGGAGAATCGCCATGTCTGAACCCATTTTTTCTTTAACTGCCATCAATCCATTCGGCTTAACTCATAGAGACCCTCACAGCATCACTTTTGTCGATATAGACGGCGATGGTGACTTGGATGCTTTTATCGGTTCGGATTCTGGCAAAATGATTTTTTTCAGGAATAAGGGCACAGCAAGCAATCCGGAATTTGATACGGCCAAGACCAACCGATTTGGCTTTACTGATGTGGGACTGAAAGCCCACCCCACGTTTGCCGATATAGACGACGATGGCGACTTAGATGCCTTTGTCGGTAACCGTACTGGCGACACACTGTTTTTTAACAACATTGGCACACCCGGCAACCCGCAATTTGCTGCTGCCAGCACCAACCCATTTGGCTTGAATAATGTGGGTGCTTCTGCCCACCCCACGTTTGTCGACATTGACGCCGATGGTGACTTAGATAGTTTCATCGGCAATCAGGACGGCAACACGTTGTTCTTTATCAATGAAGCGCCAGCAAATATCACGCAAAGCGGCGGTAATACGGCTGTCACTGAGGGTGGTATGACAGACACTTACAACGTGGTACTCAATAGCCAACCGATTGCTGATGTTACCATTACAGTAGATAGCGCCAACCTGCAGATCAACAGTGACGTCAACACGCTTACTTTCACCCCGAGCAATTGGGATACCGCTCAAACAGTAACCGTCACGGCAGTGGATGATACCGTTGGTGAAGGCAACCACACGGGGGTGATTCAACATACGCTAAGCAGTTCCGATAACCGCTTTAATAACATTACCGCTGATTCCATCATCGCAGCCGTTACGGACAATGACTTGCCGACCGACAATCCAAACTTTAACTTGACCGCACCGGTCATCAATCCGTTTGGCTTGGATAATTTTGGTAGGGGATCTGATGCCAAGCCCACCCTTGTCGATATTGACGGCGATGGCGATTCAGATGCTTTCGTAAGTTATGCTCATGGCAACACCTTCTTTTTTGAAAATACCGGCACGGCGATTAGTCCAGTATTCGTTGCTTCCATGTGGAACCCGTTTGGTTTAAGTGACGCTGGCACTTCTGCCAACATCACCTTTGCCGATATTGATGGTGATGGCGATTTAGATGCTTTTATCGGCAATGATGTTGGCAATATACTGTTCTTTAAGAACGCGGGAACCGTCAACAGTCCGGTTTTTTTAACTGCCGTTACTAACCCATTTGGCTTGAGCAGTATAGGATCGAGTGTCAAACCCACTTTTGTCGACATTGACAGCGATGGCGTTTTAGATGCCTTCATCGGCAATTCTGACGGCAATACACTATTTTATGCAAACACGGGTTCAGCCAATAACCCAGTATTTACTGCTGCCATAACCAACCCATTTGGCTTGAGTGATGCGGGATTCTACGCCAGCCCAACGTTTGTCGATATTGGCGCCGATGGCGATTTAGACGCCCTCATCGGTAATGGGGATGGCAACATACTGTTTCATGAAAACACGGGAACAGCAAGCACCCCAGTGTTTGCTACTGCCATGACCAACCCGTTTGGTTTAAATAATGCGGGACCTGATGCCAAGCCGACACTTGTTGATATTGACGGCGACGGTGATCTGGATGCCCTCGTGGGTAATCGTGATGGCGACATGTTTTTCTTTGAGAGCACCACCACAAATAGCGTATTACTGTTCAGTACACCAGGAAACGATATTTTAACTGGATCATCATCTGACAACGATACCGTCAGTTATATCAATGCTCCCGCAGCAGTAACCGTTTCCCTGCTGACTAATGCACAGCAAGACACCATCGGCCACGGACTCGATACGCTGATTGACATTGAGAATCTGGTGGGTAGCGGTTTTAACGATGAACTAGTAGGTAACGTAAACAATAACACCCTGAATGGAGAAGCGGGTAACGATACGCTCAAAGGGTGGTCGGGTGCAGATACCATGATCGGCGGATTGGGTGATGACATTTATTTTGTTGAGAATTTGGGCGACGTGGTTATTGAGCTGCCGGATCAAGGTATTGATCATGTCAATAGCAAAGTAACCTACAAACTACCCGCTAATGTTGAAAATCTTACGTTGAAACGTGGCGCATGGGAAATTAATGGCACGGGCAATGAGCTAGACAATATTCTAATCGGCAACAAAGTTGCCAATAAACTCAATGGCAAAGTCGGTAACGACCAGCTTGACGGCAAGGCAGGCGCGGATACGCTAATCGGTGGGCGAGGCGATGACCTTTATATTGTCGACAATGTAGGCGACAGTGTCATTGAAAATCCTAATGAAGGCCGGGATAAAATTAACAGCAAGGTCACGTATACGCTACCGGACAATGTGGAAGTGCTAACCCTAAAAGGAACGGCAGCCATTGACGGCACCGGCAATACTCAGAACAACAAGCTAATTGGCAACTCGGCGGACAATCAATTAAATGGCGGCGCTGGTAATGACCGGCTCGACGGCAAGAACGGGAATAATACGTTAACGGGTGGCGCAGGCGAAGACAGCTTCGAGTTTACAACTACCGGTCATATTGACACGATTACTGACTTCACCGTGATTGATGACACGATCACACTAGATAATGCGGTATTCACGGTCCTGACAGTCGGCGAATTAGCCGCCAACCACTTCATCATCGGTACGCAAGCATTGGATGCCGATGATTACATCATCTATAACGATTCAACCGGAGCGTTATCATACGATGCGGACGGTAATGGTGCGGGTGGGGCAGTACAAATTGCGACGGTTGGCGTTGGGTTAAGTATGACCAATCCAGATTTTGTCGTGATTTAGGCGGGACAATTAGCCGGAGGCTGTCCGAGAATAGTGCTCGTAGCGGGGGGAAGTAATTTTGAGTCAGATTTTTTTGATCATTTGGGACGAATCTTTGTTCTATTTAACGAAATAGATCGAAAAATCTGACCAAAATAGCCTTCCCGCAGTCGATCATTCTATTCTCGGACAGCTTCCTGTGACTTACCTACCTTGCCGGAGCAGGATTCCCACCCGCCAGAGTTATCGACCTTGTTCAGCTGCACTCCCCAAAACTCCACCGAGGAAATCAAAAGGTTTTAGCGTCCTGAATAAGGTCATCAGAGATGTCCAATTTGAAAATTAAATAGCTCATTATTATAAGCATCTCTAAAAATCCAAATTTCATCCCAACTATTATCCTAAAATCCTCAGTTGGATGGTGCTTAGAGTGCATTGTTGTTTATTTTTGGCAAGGCGCAGTAAGAAGTGAACTAGTTCACAACGAATTGCAACGCAGAAAAAGATAAAGAACAGTGTGCTATAAGCATCATAGCGTGGTTCACCTTTAGGGTGCGTGGCATTTAACAAAATATTTGTTTAATTTCATGAGATTAATCATTGCTGAAGCGACCAACTGAGGAATTTAGGATTATGTTACAAAAACAATTTCTTGCTTTCATATCAACCATATGCTGCGCTGCAAAATTTTCCTCGTGCCTTGCATTTGGGCGAACTCTGAATTTTTAGAGGTGCCCGTATAAGGTTTTTTGTAAAAAAGGGGTTGATGTAAAAACCAGGACAATTCTCTTGTTCTTTACACTGCAAACCAGGACAACCCGCTCTTTTTTCACACTGCGAACCAGAATCGATTGAATTATTAAATTTCAGCACGTAAGATAATCTCAACGACTGGACTCAGGATGCAAAGAGAAGAGAAAGAAGGAAAAGTGTTTGAGGAGACGCTTTTAGCCTCTAAGTCGTTGGGGAATTTAGGATGATAAGACGACGCCATAAGAAACCACGTGCGTGTATATATATTTACCGCGAAACAATATATTGGATTGTGTTTCAATCTGATCCTGAACACAGTTTGAATCATACAAATCTCCCGAAGATGGCCTGAATAAGGTGTGTTCTGATTCTTCTAACTGGCGGAGTTTCTCTAAGTAAACCTGTCATGGCGGAAAGGTCAGCAACATCAGATTGAACTCATCTCATCGTCTGTTTTACCGGTTTATCAGAACCAACCAATTGGAGCGTCTACACCAACACTGACGCAAGCTACTCATCATTCGGCAGCGAATATCCAATGACAAAAACTGATCATAAACCTTAAATCTTTAGGAGTACTCATATGTCAGGTCTAATCATTAACTTACCCATCACCATCCCGTTTGGCTTGAGTAATGTGGGAACTTCTACTGGCCCCGCGATTGTCAATATTGACGGCGA
>JAJFJJ010000075.1 GCA_021774195.1 Nitrosomonas sp.
GGGCACCTCTAAAAATCCATATTTGCGAGCATCCGCAAAGCGAATTGCCTGCTTACCCCGTTTCGTCACAATACTGCGTTACTCACAAAAAATATCTCCTTACATATCAGTTATATGCTGCGTTAATATTTTTTGTTCTCGCCTTGTCTTGTTTAGAAATCCGAATTTTTAGAGGCGCCCTGGATAGTGTGGAAATGGGTAAGTCGAGTTATATTGGATTTTTTGCATGCGAAATACGGATTTGTTGGTATTATTTGTTCAAATTCATGTCGGTATCCCAGTCGATATTCAAAATTAATTGCCTTTAAAGATAAGAGATCACACAATGAAACTTGAAACCTTAGCACTCCATCATGGGTACGAATCTGAAGCACCAACTCGTGCGGCAGCCGTCCCAATTTACCAAACCACTTCTTTTACATTTGACGACACGCAACATGGTGCGGATCTTTTTGATCTCAAAGTAGAAGGGAATATTTATACGCGAATAATGAATCCCACTACCGATGTCCTTGAACAGCGATTGGCGGCGATGGAAGGGGGAATTGGCGCATTGGCGGTAGCTTCAGGAATGGCCGCCATCACTTATGCGATCCAATGTATTTGTGAGGTGGGTAGTAATATCGTCAGCACCAGCCAGCTTTATGGTGGCACTTATAATCTGTTCGCCCATTCGTTACCCAAGCAGGGCATCAATATTCACATGGTGTCTTATGACGATCATGCCGCAATTGAACAAGCGATTGATGAAAATACTAAAGCGATATTCTGCGAATCGATTGGCAATCCAGCTGGTAACGTGATCGATATTGAGAAACTAGCCGCAATCGCACATAAACATGGCATTCCACTGATAGTCGATAATACCGTTGCCACACCTTATTTGTGTCGCCCCTTTGAACTGGGCGCCGATATTGTAGTGCATTCGTTGACCAAATATATCGGTGGGCATGGTACTTGTATCGGCGGCATCATTATTGATTCAGGGACATTTGATTGGGTGGCGAATAAAGACAGGTTCCCTGTTATGAACGAGCCAGACCCGTCCTATCACGGTGTTGTTTACACCGAAGCGCTAGGGCCAGCCGCTTTTATCGGGCGCTGCCGAGTGGTACCGCTACGAAACACAGGTGCGGCCATTTCGCCTTTTAACGCGTTTCAAATTTTGCAGGGCTTGGAAACATTGGGGCTGCGTATGGAAAGACATTGTGAAAACGCAGAAAAAGTCGCAGATTATCTGCAGAACCATGCCAAAGTTGACTGGGTAAAGTATGCCGCATTACCAAAAAGCGCCGACTATCCAGCTTGCCAAAAAATAACCGGTGGAAAAGCCTCCGGCATATTGAGCTTTGGTATCAAAGGCGGTTCAGTATCTGGCGTACAGTTTATCGATGCGTTAAAAATGATTCTGCGTTTAGTGAATATTGGCGACGCCAAATCGTTGGCTTGCCATCCCGCATCCACCACACACCGTCAATTGAATGAAAACGAGTTGGTGGCAGCAGGTGTGAGTAGTGACCTGGTTCGACTATCTGTAGGTATTGAAAATATTGACGATATCATTGCGGATATTAGTCAGGCTTTGGATGCGGTGGGGTAGTTGAAGACTAACATAGTCGTAGTACTCTTATTTGGATGTCAAAAATGAGCTTGATGAAGTTCAGTTGATCTGCAAAAATGGCTGGAGGCGTTATAATCTGGAAGTCGCTTTGATTATAGGAAATTGATATGCGGGAGGTTGTCGTATTAAGCGGTGTACGGACTGCCATCGGTGATTATGGTGGTGCACTTAAAGCGCTATCACCGACTGATTTAGCTTCAAAAGTAGTACATGAGGCGGTGCTTCGGGCAAATATTGAGCCGGCTGAGGTCGGTCATGTGGTGCTGGGAAATGTTATCCATGGTGAAGCGCGTGATATGTATATCGCAAGAGTCGCTTGTATTAACGGAGGTCTTCCTCAACATACTTCCGCATTAACGGTTAATCGATTGTGTGGTAGCGGCTTGCAAGCCATTATTTCTGCCAGCCAAAATATTTTACTTGAAGATGCTGATGTTGCCGTTGCAGGTGGTGCAGAATCAATGAGTCGTGGCGGATATTTACTGCCGGCTTTACGTTGGGGGCAGCGGATGAATAGCGGTGAAACCATTGACATGATGGTCGGCGCATTAACGGATCCCTTCCAGAACATCCATATGGGTGTCACAGCGGAAAATATTGCTGAGAAATGGCATATTGGGCGTGAAGAACAAGATCAATTTGCAGTAGAAAGCCACCAGCGTGCAATACGCGCGATTAAGAATGGTTATTTTAAAGATCAAATACTTCCCGTCGAAATTACTACGCGTAAAGAGACGATTGTTTTTGATACAGATGAGCATCCACGTGAGAATGTTCGTGTGGAAGATTTGGCGAAATTACGCACAGTTTTTAAACAAGACGGTACCGTGACAGCGGGTAATGCATCTGGCATCAATGATAGTGCGGCGGCTATGGTTTTGATGGAACGCAATATCGCCGAGCGACGTGGCTTGAAACCAATGGCGCGGTTAGTTTCATATGGTCATGCAGGTGTTGATCCTCAATTGATGGGAATTGGTCCAGTGCCTGCAGTACAAAATGCGTTACGGCGCGCAAACCTTCGCATTACTGATATGGATGTTATAGAATCAAATGAAGCTTTTGCTGTACAAGCTTGTGCGGTTGCTCGGGAGCTTAAGTTTGATGCGAAGAAAACTAATCCTAATGGTGGTGCTGTCGCTTTAGGGCATCCAATTGGTGCAACAGGATGTATTCTTACTATCAAAGCTATTTATGAGTTACAACGGTGTGATGGGCGCTATGCATTGGTGACCATGTGTATTGGTGGTGGCCAAGGTATTGCCGCGATTTTTGAGCGCCTTTCATAAAAAGAGATTAATAAACCAACTAGGGTATCTATGCTGACTAGAACACCTGCCTGGCAGGCACTGCATACGCATCATGCTGCAATCTCAAAAACAAAACTATGTGATTTGTTTCAAAAGGATGAACAAAGGTTCAATAAGTTTTCTTTATTGTTCAATGACATTCTACTCGACTATTCTAAGCATCCAGTTACTGATGAAACAGTGACGTTATTATTGAAACTGGCGCAACAGCAAGATTTAGAAGGATGGATTAAGCGATTAATTCGAGGCGAGCGTGTTAATAATACTGAGCATAGAGCGGCATTGCACAGTGCGCTACGTGGTGATGATCCAATATTTTTTGACGGCAAGGATGTATTACCTGATGTCAAAAATGTTTTACAGCAAATGACGGATTTTACTAACCGTATTCATAATGGTGATCTAAAAGGGTATTCCGGTAAGCCTTTTCGCGATATTGTGAATATTGGTATTGGCGGTTCTGATCTAGGGCCATTAATGGTGACAGAAGCATTAAAACCTTATAATAAGACGGGACTTAATACCCATTTTATTTCAAATCTTGATGGCGCACAGCTTTCGGAAACGCTAAAAAACCTGAATCCTGAAACAACACTATTCATCATCGCATCAAAAACATTTACTTCCCAGGAAACCATGCTCAATGCCAGATCGGCAAGGGAATGGTTTGTAGCGAATGGTGGCACGGAGACCGCTGTAGCGGGACATTTTGTCGCGATATCGACCAATGTGCAGGCGGTGGAGAAATTTGGTATTTCAGCTAAAAATATGTTTTTGTTTTGGGACTGGGTCGGTGGGCGTTACTCCCTATGGTCTGCTATTGGTCTGTCTATTGCACTTTGTGTTGGCATGGAAAACTTTAAACAACTGTTGACTGGTGCTAAAGAAATGGATCAACATTTTTCCAATGCGCCGTTAGCGCATAACCTACCGGTTATGCTTGGACTAATTGGTATTTGGCAAATTAATTTTTTTGATGTAAAAACGCATGTCATCCTGCCATATGATCAATCGTTACATCGTCTTCCAGCTTATCTGCAGCAATTAGAAATGGAGAGTAATGGGAAATGTGTAACGCGTGATGGCGAACGTATTGATTACAGCACTAGTCCCGTGATTTGGGGTGAGCAGGGTGTTAATGGTCAACATGCTTTTTATCAATTGTTTCATCAGGGTACACAAAGGATCTCTGCCGATTTTCTAGCATCATGCCAAAGCCATTATTCGATAGCCGACCATCATCGTTGGTTATTAGCTAATTTTTTTGCGCAAACAGAAGCGATGATGAATGGCCGACATAGCACAGAAAATGAAAAAGAAGCATTGCCGCCATATAAGGTTATTCCCGGGAACCATGCAACTACGTCAATTTTGTTTAAGAAATTAGATCCGAAAACACTCGGTTCACTCATTGCATTGTATGAACATAAAGTATTTGTGCAAAGTGTCATTTGGAATATCAATCCATTTGATCAATGGGGCGTAGAATTAGGCAAACAACTCGCAGAAAAAATTGAGAAAGAGTTGAAAAATGATGAGAGTACTTCTTCTCATGACTCATCAACCAACGGGTTAATGGACTATTTTAAAGCGAATCGAGGTGATTAATTTAGTTCACCTAGTTTGACTGGTCTTGACAAGCTATCTTGTCAGGAGGAAAATGCGGCCTCTTACGGTTTTGCGTGTGGCGAATTAGCTCAGTGGTTAGAGCAGTGGAATCATAATCCATTGGTCCGGGGTTCAAATCCCTGATTCGCCACCATCTGTGTATAATATTTTGTCTATATTGCCATGAAGAAATATCAGATGTTGCAATTCGTTATGATTTTCCTTCTAGTCTTTTTCGCAAACCAGGGGTATAGCCAGTTACATAGAAATTTTCCGTTAGAGAGTAAATATGGGAAATTATCTGATTTTTCATTTCCAGAAATGATTATTAATGGTCAGAATATGGTTATGGGCACTGGTGGACAAATTCGTGATACGAATAATTTGCTTATTTTTCCAAATCAACTGAATCAAACCGGAAATATTCGTTATCAACAAGATTCAATGGGGCTTGTTTATCGTATTTGGTTCTTGACACCTAATGAAGCTGTATTGGCTCAAGAAGAAGACGCTTATCAATCCCAATAAATGTTAGAATTCTTGTAATTTTTCAGCTTACTCATAGAGTTCTCCATTTCTGTGTTACAAAATGATCGTTTACACGTGTAAACTCACGTTTTGTGCCTTGAACTGATGAATTCTAAAGATAATCAGAACAGTTGCTGCAATAGGCTGAATATTTACAAATTCTTTTAACATTATTACCTTTAAATACCAATTTTCTGTGAGTAACAAGTTATATATTAAGACCTTTGGTTGTCAAATGAACGAGTATGATTCGGATAAAATACTCGATGTGCTCCGTACGGCCTATGGAATGGAATCTACCGATGATCCTGCACAAGCTAGCCTTATTTTGTTTAATACTTGTTCAGTACGTGAAAAAGCACAAGAGAAAGTGTTTCATGATCTTGGGCGCGTCAAACATTTAAAACAGTCAAACCCTGATTTATTGATTGGCGTAGGCGGTTGTGTCGCAAGCCAAGAAGGAAAAGCGATTATTAGTCGTGCTCCATTTGTCGATATTGTTTTTGGGCCGCAAACACTCCACCGGTTACCGCAATTAATTGAGCAGCGCAGAACGACTGGCCGGTCACAAATTGATATTTCATTCCCAGAGATAGAAAAATTTGATCATCTTCCAGTTGCACGCACTGAGGGGGCGACTTCTTTTGTTTCAATTATGGAAGGTTGTAGTAAGTATTGCAGTTTTTGTGTCGTGCCCTATACACGTGGAGAAGAAGTTTCTAGGCCACTAGGCGATATATTGACTGAAATTGCCATTCTAGCGGATCAAGGGATAAAGGAAATCAATCTGCTTGGGCAGAATGTCAATGCTTATTTAGGTGTTATGGAAGATGGTGGGATAGCGGATTTCTCTTTATTGCTTGAATACATTCACGAAATACCGGGAATTGAGCGTCTTCGTTACACAACCTCGCATCCTAAAGAATTTACCGCGCGTCTGATCGATTCCTATCATAAATTACCAAAATTAGTCAGTCATCTGCATCTTCCTGTGCAATCAGGGTCGGATAAAGTATTGGTGGCGATGAAGCGTGGCTATAGTGTGCTGGAATATAAATCCATTATTCGCAAATTGCGCGAGATACGTCCTGAGTTATCATTATCATCCGATTTTATTGTGGGTTTTCCTGGGGAAACAGAAAATGATTTTGAAGAAACCTTGCAATTAGTTAAGGAGATGGATTTTGATGAATCATTCAGCTTTATTTACAGTCAACGTCCTGGTACGCCAGCATCAGATTTGCCTGATACTACGCCGCAAACACTAAAGCTTGAAAGGTTACATCGTTTACAAGCGCAAATTAGCCAACAAGCTAAATATATTAGTCAACAAATGGTCGGTACGACGCAACGTGTTCTTATAGAAGGCATTTCAAAACGGAATGACAGTGAATTTTATGGTCGAACCGATAACAATCGGGTTGTTAATTTCTCCTGCAGTCCTGATCTAGTTCATTGTTTTGTTAACGTTAAAATTACCGATGCGAGATCTCACTCTTTGCGTGGTGAAGTACTGTAATATGATGGCCTTGCGTGCAAACTTTTATCGTCATAGCAATCTTACACATTGAAGTCTAAACCCATCGAAATTTCTTTTACCCCTGCTGATAATCAGCGTCTTGCTAACCTTTGTGGCGCATTGGATGAGAACCTAAAACAAGTTGAAACAGCACTGGATGTAACTATCGCGCGGCGTGGTGAGCATTTTAGTTTGAATGGCAAAGCTGATCAGACAAAACTAGCCGTACAAGTACTGCGAAATTTTTATAATAAATCACAGCATCACTTAAGTTTAGAACTGGTTCAGCTTGGTTTAATCGAAGTCATGAATCCGCAGAACGCCTCTGTTCAAACCAATAATGAAGTTGCAACGATGGCTGTAGAGGAAGCCTCTCCTACTTTGATGACGAGGCGCAGTAATTTATATGGTCGAACACCACGTCAAACCCAGTATTTGCAGCAGATTCAGAAGCACGATATTACTTTTGCTATTGGTCCAGCAGGTACGGGAAAAACTTATCTGGCTGTAGCCAGTGCGGTCGATGCGCTGGAACGTGAATTAGTTAAGCGCTTGATACTAGTCAGACCGGCGGTAGAAGCCGGTGAAAGATTGGGTTTTTTGCCAGGTGATATGACGCAAAAAGTTGACCCTTACCTGCGTCCACTTTACGATGCATTATATGATTTGATGGGGTTTGACAAAACCAGCAAGCAGTTTGAACGCAATACCATTGAAATCGCACCGTTGGCTTTTATGCGGGGCCGCACTTTGAATCAATCCTTTATTATTCTGGATGAAGCGCAGAATACCACACCGGAACAAATGAAGATGTTCCTGACACGAATTGGTTTTGGCTCAAAAGCGGTGATCACAGGTGATATTACCCAAACCGATCTGCCTAAGCACCAAAAGAGCGGCTTGATGGAGGTCAAAAAAGTGCTTAAAGGAATACGTGGTATCGCATTTACTCATTTTGACTCTGAAGATGTTGTCCGTCATCCGTTAGTTCAGCGAATTGTTAATGCCTACGAGAAGCATGACGAACAGCAACAAGAGGATTGATTTTATTTTGACATGGAGATGCCTTTCAGTTTAGCTGTGCAATACGCGACGGATAGTGACAATACGCCTACCCGTTCTCAATTTAGACGATGGGTTAAAGCAGCACTCATGCAACAAGCTGAGATTGTGTTACGTATTGTGGATGAACCGGAAGGGCGAGAACTGAATGATTGCTATCGTGGCAAAAAGACTGCGACCAACGTGCTAACTTTTGTTTATGACGATACCCAGCCGTTATCGGGCGATATCGTATTTTGCGCCGCTGTGGTTGAGCATGAAGCACAACAACAGGAAAAAGAATTGATGGCGCATTATGCTCATCTTACAGTGCATGGTATCTTACATTTGCAAGGTTACGATCATATCAATGAGTCTGATGCCAACGTTATGGAGAAACTGGAAACGGAAATTCTTGCCCGACTAGGCTACAATGATCCCTATAAAGGCAATACAATACGTGACTATTCAGCTTCCCCCTAGAATTCACCATTTCTGCGTTACAAAATGATCATTTACACGTGTAAACTCACATTTTGTGCCTTGAACTGATGAATTCTAGGGGCAATCAGAACAGTTACCGCAATATACTGAATAATAACTTCAATAATAACAAGTCAATTTTTTTAACCTGTTTTCTTTTGGAGAATGACCAAATACAACATGGATGACCCCTCACCGAAGAACGGTTGGCTTGAGCGAATAAACACTTTATTCTCACGCGAACCGGAAGACCGAGAACAGCTCGTTACGTTATTAAATGCTGCATTTGAGCGTAACCTATTAGATTCCGATGCGCTCAGCATGATCGAAGGTGTCATGCAAGTTTCAGAAATGCGGGCACGTGACATTATGATTCCCCGTTCCCAAATGGGCGTCATTGATATTAGTGAAACACCCGATAAATTCATTCCTTTTGTCATTGAAACCGCACACTCACGTTTTCCAGTCACGGAAGGCAGTGAAGACAATATCGTTGGTATTTTATTAGCCAAAGATTTACTGCGTTACTATGCAGGCGAGGAAGAATTTGACATTCGTGATATGTTGCGCCCAGCAGTGTTTATTCCGGAATCCACACGACTCAATATTCTCTTAAAAGATTTTCGCAGTAATCGTAATCATATTGCGATCGTGGTTAATGAATACGGCGGCGTTGCCGGTCTAGTCACGATTGAAGATGTGTTGGAACAAATCGTCGGTGAGATTGAGGATGAATATGACTTTGACGAAGATGAAGACAACATCGTCAAAGAGTCTGAGCAGCTTTATCGTGTTAAAGCATTAACCGAGATCGATAGCTTCAATGAAACTTTCGGTACGAATTTCGATAATGATGATTTTGACACGATCGGCGGTTTAGTATTGAAAAAATTTGGGCGTTTACCCAATCGCGATGAGTCTGTTGTCATTAACGACCTGAGATTTACCGTTCAGCGTTCTGATAGTCGCCGTTTATATATGCTGAAAGTTGAGCGAATTACGGCCAATATTTAGCATGCACTCAGATTATCCAGCGCATGCCTAAAATAACGACGCGTCAATATGATGCCGAAGCTTTCAATTCGCTTTGCCAATGTGGCATGTCACCGGTATTAGCACGTATTTTCTCAGCCAGAGGAATTGAAAATTCAGAGCAACTTGAAACAGAATTAATTCGTTTAATTCCATTCGGTCAGCTTAAGAATATTGACCAAATGGCCGTGTTATTGGCCGACGCGATTGCTACTGAGAAACGCCTATTGATCGTGGCTGATTACGATTCTGATGGCGCCACAGCCTGTGCTGTTGGCATTAGAATTCTACGTAAATTTGGTGCCAATGTTGATTACTTGGTACCTAATCGGTTTGAATATGGTTATGGATTAACGCCAGAAATCGTACAATTAGCACACAGCACCAAACAACCGGACATATTGATTACCGTTGATAATGGTATTGCCAGTGTTGACGGTGTATTGGAAGCTAACCGGTTGGGTATGCAAGTGTTGGTCACCGACCATCATTTACCGGGTGATGAGTTACCCGATGCCATAGCGATTGTAAACCCCAATCAGTCCGATTGTCCCTTTCCCAGTAAGAATATCGCCGGTGTCGGCGTTATTTTTTATGTGATGTTGGCGTTGCGTGCTGAACTTCGCCAGCGTGGCACATTCTCAGAACATCTAAAAGAGCCTAATCTTGCCAGTTTTCTGGATTTGGTCGCATTGGGAACCGTTGCCGATGTGGTTAAGCTGGATAGCAATAATCGTATCCTGGTACAGCAAGGATTACAGCGTATCGCAAAAGGACGCGCTTGCGCTGGCATCAATGCACTATTACAAACGGCACGGCGCGATTATCAAAAAATTTCCACTTATGATTTGGGTTTTATGTTGGGCCCCAGATTGAATGCCGCCGGGCGCCTAGATGACATGTCTCTTGGAATTGAATGCCTGACAACAGACGATCAAGCGTATGCCAATGAGATTGCCCAACAACTTGACGCACTGAATCGCCAACGGCGAGAAATTGAATCTACCATGCAAGAAAGCGCTTTGCTGATGTTGGATGAAGCGCTTAAATCGCAAGATGATGAGATAACCGCAGCATATAGCCTCTGTTTATTTGACCAGCAGTGGCACCAAGGTGTCATAGGTATCTTGGCTTCACGTATTAAGGACAAATACCACCGCCCGGTGATTATTTTCGCACCTGGTAATGCGAATGAAATTAAAGGCTCCGGGCGTTCAATTCCTGGCTTTCATTTGCGTGATGCGTTAGATCTTGTGGCCAAGCGTCATCCTGAGTTAATTCTTAAATTTGGTGGCCATGCCGCTGCAGCTGGTTTAACAATTCGTGCGGAACACTTTGAATCATTTTGTAATGCTTTTGAACAAGCTGCGCAAGCGTTGTTAACACCTGCTGATTTAACGCGTGTGATTGAAACAGATGGTGATTTAGAGGCTGATGAAATTAATATGCAATTGGCCGAATCATTAACTCGGCAAGTTTGGGGACAAGGTTTTCCACAACCGACTTTTAATGCGCAATTTCATGTGGAAAGCCAGCGTATCGTAGGCGAAAAGCACTTGAAATTAAAACTAATAAAATTAGAAAGTTCGGATAATGAAGAAATAAACCCGTCACCTAGAACCGTCTATGATGCCATTTTGTTTTTTCACAATGAGCCATTGCCGGATACCATTAATGCAGTATATCGCCTGCAAATTAATGAGTTTAGAGGTAAAGAAACGTTGGAGTTTTTAGTTGATCATTGGTCTTAACCGGACTGTCAATAAGTAAAGCGTATTTCACCACGGCGGATTCACGCTCTCCCTGTATTATTAATTAAAACATAAAGGTAGGTATAAATTCTGGACAAACTCTGTTATTTGAGGTAAAACGAAGTTTTTCCAATCAACGGTTGAGAGACAGATTGTCCTATTCATCACT
>JAJFJJ010000076.1 GCA_021774195.1 Nitrosomonas sp.
ATTTACACGTGTAAACTCACATTTCGCGTCTTGAACTGATGAATTCTAGGGGCAATCTGAACAGTTACCAAATGACTTAAAAAACCACTACATCTTGCATGTGACACTCTAACACCATGATTTAACATAGATCATATACATCTACTCACTCACATATCACCCATAGCATTTAATAAACCACAGCAACCCAGTGTCATTTGACAACAACACCAACGTATTAGTTCAATACCTGGGCTTGGTTAGTTATATACTATGAATGGCAACCAATAATGGATCAGCAGCGTTTATTAATCTCTGAATGGTGCTTAAATGCCTCTAAATAGCCATATTTCAACATAGCTATTTAGAGGCTATTATTTGATTGCTAATAAATTTAACTGATTAAAATAAAAAAGGACTTTAAATGAGAAACATCCTAATAAAAGTACGTCATGCCTCATACATCCCTATAATTATAGCCATTTCACTCCTAATAGCTGCACCGAACACATTGGCCCATGACGCAGCAGCGCAACGTGTTCAAGAATTGGAACAGCAATTACAAACCATGCAAAGCAACATGCAAATAATGCAAAACGGCATGCAAGCCATGCAAGAAGAATTGGGAAACTTAAGATCACAATCTTCCGAAGTCACACAGAAAGTTGAAACCATTCAAAAAAATGAACAAAAAGCAGTCGCCACAACCACAGTTAAGGAAAGAAACAAAAATAATATGGTGTTCTTCCGCGGTGGCTTTGCTCATCATTCACACAATAACAACGGCCTAACATTTCAGAGCGGCGTTGTTCCTGTTGGCGCGCAAGACCGGCCTGACAAAAACGCCTGGTACTTTGGTGCCGGTTTTGACTGGAATTTAACCGATGACGTCTGGGGGTTGGCACCAAAAACTAGCTTGGCTGCCGAATTAATGTTTGAATACAAGGAATTCGGTTCACACATTCAAGGCAACGCATTAGCTAACACACCGAGTCAATTGGCCGGGGGTACATTGAACCCACGCAACATAACAGTCACCCAAGTATCCATTTACGCATCACCAAAAATAAAATTCAGGGAAGGATCTAGATTCAGACCTTGGATTATCCCTGCCGGTTTCGGGATACACATCATTAGTCCTCCAGGAGAATCTGGCTCATTCTTCATTCCCGGCGTCGTCTTTGGCGGCGGTGCTGAATACCGAATCTGGAAAGATATCTACGCTGGAATTGATGCCCGTTATCATGTTACCGGCGGAAGAAAAGACGGTATTAATGTGGACGGCCTAACAACTGGCGGATATTTGGGTATTGGTTTCTAACACCAACATCTAATCGTTTCAACTTGTTAGAAGCACCCAGAGAAGTGCTGATTAACTCTATAAATAATCAGCACTTCTATCTCAAACATCGGCCAAAGAAAAAACCGATTACCCGCTCACCCATTACTTATCCGGTTAAGATGAATCACCCCAGAAAAAACAATTTGCGCTCCACATTTTGCTTACAGATTTCAAACCTACCCTGATTTAAGCTGAGCACTTTTCCTCTCTTTTTACAGAGCAACACAGGACAAATATCCCGCCAAGTCAGGTCAAACATCCTGCTAAATTAGGTCTAGACGGACTATAGCATTCAGTTTCTCCAACAAATATAATGCAAACACTTTAAATTCTTTAGTCTATCCTTTTTGAGAAATGACTTGGCGGTTTAGCAACTATTTCAAAAGTAACTTTGTTCTGACCAGATCCCTCCAAAGTCGTTGCTTTGATACAGTTCATTTAAAGAATTAAGGAAACTGCATATGTCCATTGCAGATATTACACAATCTCAATTCACAGGATAACAAAATGAAATTACATAACCTTATTTTTGCAATTCTGGCGGTAATGATTTCAAATTCTACAATGGCAGCAGGTTCTGCTACCGTTCATCTGAACGGTTCAAACTTCATCCAATCTGGTTCTGTACTCAACACATCAGCCCCAGGGGTAGATATCGTCAAAGTCGTCTATGATCTCGGCACCCAGGCCGATGGTATAGCAATCTGGGAGATCGATCATAGTACTGGCACCCATTCTAATTTCCTATCTGGAAATCACTACTCTACCGAAACATGGAATGGGTTATCCGTTGGAAGTAATGATTCTTTCAGTTTTGGCGGACTTGATATTGATCTGATCCAAACAGCAACACCAACAAACGTAACTAGTTTCATGTATGGCGCTTCGAGTAGCCTAGCTAATGCGAGTGTTTCTGTGTTTTTTAGTGACAATTCTTGGGGTACTGCAAACTTAATGCAGCAGTCATGGCAAACCGACCAAAACCTTTTGATTAGCGCTACTAGTAACAGTTCTTGGAATACTGCAGACTTATGGCAAGCCGACCAAAACCATTTGATTAGCGCTGTTCCGGAACCAGAAACCTACGCAATGTTACTAGTAGGCTTAGGCTTAGTCGGTTTCATGGCTCGCCGTAGAAAAGAAAACATCATGTAATAATATTAGATCGTCTGTAACTATTCAGATTACCCCTAGAATTCACCATTTCTGCGTTACAAAATGATCGTTTACCCGTGTAAACCTACATTTTGCTTCTTGAACTGATGAATTCTAGGAGTAATCTGAACAGTTACCGCAATATACTGAATAGTTACGATTATCTTAGTTTGTCACCTCCCGCGGGGGAAGAAACGGCCTAGAACACGAAATATAAAAAAGGTGTTCTAGGCCCTTTTTTTTAAATCACCATCATCCTAAAATCCTTAGTTGATCGCTTCGGCATTGACTAGTCTTATGAAATAAAACAATTATTTTGTCAGATGCCACGCACCCTAAAGGTGAACCACGCTATGATGCTTATAGCACACTGTTCTTTATCTTTTGCTGCATTGCAATTCGTTGTAATAACACGTTATTACGTATATGGACTCCTCCTGTTTTGCAAGCAAATCGTGTTGATGGTTTTTGGTGCAACTGCTTCCGTATATCCGGCTTCCTGTTGAGTAGTGTGAACTACCCGGGCCATGATGGAATTTGCGCGTAAGGTTCAAATCGCCTCAGCGGCCTTGTTTGATACTGCTTTAACAGTGGGCCTGTGCAATAACCTGAATAACTTACGCCGGTCTGACCTGTTTGCCATCAATTCGTTTTGCTACGCAATCGCTAGTTGGATGCTCCTAAACTTAGTTGATTCTGTTTCTACTATGCTGCAACTCGATATAATTCACCTCGACTCAATATCGACCATGCAATACGGGCATTTTTAATTGCCAATGCTACGGTTGCAATATTTTTGTTACGTCGCGTGATCAACCCCAAGTTCCACATTAAAGCCTATATTAAGTTCATGCCCCCTCTATACCGACTGCCGCTTTGTCTGTTATGCCAGCTCACATCAAAGCTCGTCCAAAGCTAACCCTAGAAGCTTGGTTTTGACAACATCGTACTTATCTTTCGATACCTCATCAGGGATTCACTTGCGTTCATCTCCTTAAAATCTACCTGACAGATCATTGCCTGCCTTTTCCACATCGCTCACGACCAGTGCTCTTTACACAAGCCGTATGGGGCGGTTTGATTCCATCTTCTGGCCGCCGAAACCGAGAGACCTACTCTCATCTTTAATACAGCATGAAAGGCTTTCGCCTTCCTTCTTGGCACACTAGGGCGTAATAATCGAAGCATTACGCCATAACAACCATCCATTGGTGTAATACCCTTCGGTTATTACACCCTTTACCTTACTGCAAAACTCAATGGTAAACCCCGACTCTCATCGATGATTTCAGAGGTAGCCTGACTTATGCACTACGCAATGACAGACACTTTTTTTCTTAACGATGGATACAGAGCAAACCCTACTAACACAGCGAATTCTCAGAACAATAAAATCGGTTTAGAATAACTAAAAAACAAACCAATTCAATAAGTTTTCATCATGAACTCCATTTGAAAACTCGGCTAATGAAGAGCTCGAATTGGGTTTTTCTTCTTTCTTTTTCACATCAGAAAGCAGGACAAATATCCGATTAAGCCAGTTCAAATGGCCCATAAAATTAGGTTAAGTCTGACTATAGTATTAAGCCACTCTAACAAATAAAATGCATGAACTTTAAATTCTTCAGTTAATCGTTTCATCACTTTTGAAAAATCGCTTTACAGCCTAGCTCCAAATTTCAAGAGTAACGATACCTGATCAGATAGATCCAACGTCGCACATTTGAATACGATTCACTTAGGGAATTAAAGAGACTACTTACAACGATTGCTGATGTAGCGGCCATACATTTAAAAAATCCGCTTATACGGTGTCCGGTTTTATTTAACCACGACATCTGGTCAGATTTTAATATATCAATTTATAGGATATCAAAATGAAATTACATAACCTTACTTTTGCAATTCTGGCACTAATGATTTCAAATTCCGTTATGGCAGCAGGTTCTGCTACCGTTCATCTGAACGGTTCGAGCTTCATCCAATCTGGTTCTGTACTCAACACATCAGCCCCAGGGGTAGATATCGTCAAAGTCGTCTACGATCTAGGCACACATGCTGATGGTATAGCAATTTGGGAAATCAATAGTAGCACAGGCACACATTCTAATTTCCTAGTTGGAAATCACTACTCTACCGAAACATGGAGTGGCTTGTCCGTTGGAAGCAGCAATTCTTTCAATTTTAGCGGACTTGATATTGATCTGATCCAAACGGTAACACCACCAAGCGTAACCGGTTCCATACTTGGCGGTCCGAGCAGCCTTGCTAATGCGAGCGTTTCTGTGTTTTTTAGTGATAACTCTTGGGGTTCTGCAGACTTGGTGCAACAATCATGGCAAGCTGACCAAAACCTTTTGATTAGCGCTGTTCCAGAACCAGAAACCTACGCAATGTTGCTAGTAGGCTTAGGTTTAGTCGGTTTCATGGCTCGCCGTAGAAAAGAAAACACCATGTAATATTAGATCATCTTAGTTTGTCACCTCTCGCGGGGGAAGAAGCGGCCTAGAACACGAAATATAAAAAAGGTGTTCTAGGCCCTTTTTATTTAGATCCCCATTCATCTTCTACCCAGAAGTCCTAAATAATCCAATAATAACGTTCCCAATCCACCAGTTCTAGTAGGGCGTAATAATCGAAGCATTACGCCATAACAACCGTCCATTGGTGCAATGCCCTTAGGTTATTACACCGCCAATGCCTGTTGTGCTCTTGAGTAAGCAAAAACTGGGTTTAGTCCGGCAGTAACTTACCAATACCGCCTCAACACGATAAACCTAAAAATTCAGTTGAACACCTTCCTGCCAAGAACTTTCAGCATAGCGTTGATCATAAATTTTCGTTTGACCTGCCAATTAATTCTTAGCGTTAAGTCCATTTGGCGGTTTTAAAAAAACACCGTGTAGATATTTTTTCATCGCTTCACTCAAAATACGGCACCAAGCTTGTATTTAAGTTAACTACGGCGCGTTTGCTTTTAATTGATCACATATGCACTAGTAATCGTTAAGTTCTTTTGTCCCACATGAACCTAACTCCTCAGTTGAATGATGTTTAGAGTACGCTATTGTTTCTTTTTGACAAGGCGAAAAGAGGCCTAATAACTTGTTATTACAACGAATTGCAACCCAGCAAAAATGCAACAACAGCGTGCTATAAACATCATAGCGTGGCTCACCTCAGAGATGTTTGTCATATTCAAAATATTCTTCTTAATTTCATTAGGTTAATTATGTTCGTAGCGGCCAACTGAGAAATTTAGGTTTATTTACTGGGGCAGACAAATAGTGATCCCCTTATTCCGACCTCTTGTTCTACGGCCCAAACGTTTACACATATGTGAAGGAAGCATGAATTAAATGTGAAGAAAATGTGAAGATTTTGTTAATTTTTTGTGAACTTTTGTTATAATGCTCGCTCAAATGTTACATATCTGTTCTACAGACATAAACATTTTAAATATCATTAATTGTTAGGAGTAACAAATGAAAGAAACAAAATTGCCAAAAACATACTATGTCATTGTCATCACTTTATTCATGTTTTTGACACTTGAATCATTTGTTGTATAAATGACGACAAAGTAAAACAGCTAAATAAAGAGTATTAAAAAAGCACCGGCTAATAGCCGGTGCTTTTTTTTGGCAAACAAAATTGATGTAACGAATCTATGATCACAAGTGTTTTCTTGAGTCAAAATCACTGTGATAAATCCTATGTAAGGATGTTGGCTCTATCCCAGTTCGTATAATACTCATCTTGGATTCCTCTCTTATTTGACTAGTTAACAAAAAATCTAGTCTGGCACATTGATGCCGGTTAGGGGAGAGGAGCCCACCCCATTGGGCTAGGGACACATTATTTAATTGTAATAGACTTGGAGGTTTCTGTAGATTTTGCGGTGGGTAGCACAAGCTCACCCACCACATTTTGCAAAATAAAACTTTATCTTGGCGTCGAAACAATCCGACCGTTTAAGTCTTGTGGGTATCTTGCATTGTCTGAATAAAAGCTAATCAATCGATCAAGTTGATCACTAGAAACACTAATTGGCTCGGCTAACACGTACCATTCCACACCCTCACTACAAGGCGGGGTTGTTAAAGAACCCGCTAACGAGTATTTGTCTCTGCGATTATGTGGTAATAGTGATAAGGGGTTTATTTGGATACCCGTGCCCTCATTACGCTCACCTTCTTCGTGCGGCATATTATCCAGTATGGTTTGAAAAGTCTCATTTTCCTCGCCTACCTCAATTAGAACACCTAAAACAGCCAACTTTCCGTCATCCCTAACATGAACGAAATGCAACTCAGCTGGGAATGTTTCGCCATTAATAACATGCTCACTTGGCTCATGAAAATGAAACTGTATTAGCGGATAATCCTCTCTTCCAATTTTTAATTTGCCTTGATATTCAAGCGACGTATTGACCTGAATCCCATGACCGCTATTGTAAAAGACTGGAAAATCTTTACGGTACTTAATACTCAGTCGATTTATTTTCAGTATCTGGCTGTGTTCGGCAAGGTCAACCGGCGACTGATGTTTGCCTATAGCACATGTGGCAAATGGAAACATATGTGGCACAACCGATTGCGAGGTATCTTCAATCGCGCCCCATTCCGCTTGTTCTTCATGTGTCCAATGTGGCCCAGCCAACACTGAATTAACACCAAATACAGAAAACAGTATTGCACCACCAAGGATTGCTTTTATTTTCATTGATACACTCCAGGTAATTGTTATTAAGATTATATTAACAAGTATGCTTTCGACAGTAATCTGCCATACTAGGCTTTTTATCTGTATTTGAGGATTGACTTGGTGCTGTTCTGCCGTCTGTTGTTGACGCCGATGTTCCTGATGCCTGTGCTGTTGAGCTGCTCGACACATCACGTTGTTCACTCACATCGTTAGTAGTAGATGAACTTTCCACTTTAGATGCAGCTAAATCTGAAACAAAAAAACTTAGAGATATGGCAAGAATAATTTTCTTAGTATGCATAAATTTCCTTATTTAGGATATATATTAGACAAGAACCCATAAAAACAACAAATCACTTGACAATAACCGCTCACGATTAACTTTCATGCTGCGGTGCTCAACATAACACTATATTTCTTAAATTTCAACACATTGCAATGCAGAGCTAAGATTACTGTCGATTGAAATATTGCGTATAAGTGCCATTGAGATACTGCATACCCTTAGACAAAGTTGGCTCATTGGTTTCAATCAATAAATGATAGTGGTTGTCCATCAGACAATAGGCATGGCAATACCAGTTGTGACGATTGACCGTATTCAACAACAACGCCAAAAACTGTTGACGATCATGAACGTTGCCACGTGCAGTCACATGATTCAACGCTCCGCAGAACTCTATGAGATGTTTAATTTAGCTCGTGGTGCACTTGAAGGTTGAATGTGGCACGTTTGAATTTCAGTACCCAAAGCACCCAACGGGTCTATATATAGATCAGACCCTGGAGCCACACTAGAGATTATTGCCTCGGTTTTGTTGCCTCTATAAACGCATCGGACATCCCTTCTAAATCGCTATCCGACACCAACCCCTTACTCCTCATGGCCATGAGCTGAAATTGTGCTTTTGAGCGGCTATGGCCATTAAATAAAAAACCAAGCCGCTTATCCGAGTTCTCAATCAACCTGTAAACCAAAAGATAGGTACTATGACTTGAATCGCTTTCTTTATCCATAGCCTCTCTTAGATCATTGAGCGCCTGCGAACAAAAGCGTTCTAGTGCCTTATCTTTTACCTTTTTAAATTTTTTCCAATCAGACTCATTCATACTAAATTTTGCTATTCATACCTAACCTGAATATTACACCAGTTGCTGGAATTTTAACGCCGAGCTGTTTTGCGTACGGCACGGGGGTCGGGTCTAGATTCGTAGCCTACATATATAAACCTGGCCCTATCGTTCGCACATTAGAGAATCGACCCAGTGGGAAATCAGAATTTAATTTGCATATAATCAATTTGTTATGATTTTCAGCATATTGTTATTCTTGAATGACAGCCTTTCGCTTTGTGTTCGTTTATGGGCTTAAGGTCAGTATTGAGTTTGCTCTAACAAAAGAGACACCTCAGTGAACGAGAGGTGTCTCTTTTGAAGGAGGAATAGATCAGGTTTCTAGGCACGGCGGATTCACGCTCTCCCTGTATTATTAATTAAAACATAAAGGTAGGTATAAATTCTGGACAAACTCTGTTATTTGAGGTAAAACGAAGTTTTTCCAATCAACGGTTGAGAGACAGATTGTCCTATTCATCACT
>JAJFJJ010000077.1 GCA_021774195.1 Nitrosomonas sp.
AGGGGTATTTCTATTCGCCACCTGTCCCGGTTGATCAGTTTGAGCAATTATTGGTTGAACAAATGGATTGAGGGCACCTCTAAAAATTCGGGTTTCTAAACAAGACAAGGCGAGAACAAAAAATATTGATGCAGCATACTGTTGATCCTAAAATCCTCAGTTGGATGGTGTTTAGAGTGCATTGTTGTTTATTTTTGGCAAGGCGCAGTGAGGAGTAATAACTAGTTCACAACGAACTGCAACGCAGCAAAAGATAAAGAACAGTGTGCTATAAGCATCATAGCGTGGCTCACCTTTAGGGTATGTAACATTTAACAAAATATTTGTTTTATTTCATAAGATTGGCCAATGCTGAAGCGATCAACTGAGGATTTTAGGCTGATATGTAAGGAAATGTTTTTTGTGAATAACGCAGTATTGTGACGAAACATGGATTTTTAGAGGTGCCCTTGATGTTGATAGCATCCTAAGTGCATGTATTATGGATTGTTTTGTTGTCTGCAATATGCGTCTTTAATCTGTTGTAAAATTTTCAAAATAGTCTGGCGTGGTGCGCCGATATTTAAGCGCATAAAGCCGCTACCTTCTTTTCCGAACAAAATTCCTGGGCTTAAACCGACACCGGCTTGATGAATCATGAAATGTTTAAGTTGTGCGTCATTCATATTTAATGTGCGGCAGTCCAACCATAACAAGTAAGTTCCTTCTGTGGGAGTCAATTTTATTTCTGGTAAATGTTCTAACAGAAATGTTTCAACAAGGTCACGAGTGCCCTTAAGATAGGTTAACAGTGCTTCCAACCAGTCTGCACCATGACGATAGGCTGCTTCAAAAGCGACAATGCTAAAAGGGTTAGAGGCACTGACATGCATGGCGTTAAAAACGGTGTTGATGGTGGTGCGAATTTCTTTATCTGGAATAATTAAGGTAGAAAGGTTTAATCCGGGAATGTTGAATGTTTTGCTGGGCGCCATAGCGGTTAGAATTTTTGCGTTGCTTTCAGCTAACGTAGACAAAACCGTGTGTTTGTTGCCAGGAAGAATTAAATCAGCATGAATTTCATCAGACAAAATAATCAGGTCATGTTGCTCGGCAATTTGTAATAAATGCTCAAGTTCGGAAGGCTGCCACACCCGACCAACTGGGTTGTGTGGCGAACACAGTAACATCAAATGTGCTTCTTCAGCGCATTGTTCAAGATGATCAAAGTCTATGGTGTAGCGACCATTATTCGAATGCAACGGATTTTGGATTAATTTTCTTCCTGTTTGTGTTACTGCAGAAAAAAAAGGGAAATAGACGGGTGGCTGAATAATGACTGCGTCACCAGGCTTGGTGAATGCCATTACCGCTGCGTTTAGTGATGGCACTACACCAGGACACATGACAATCCAATCACGCTGAATGACCCAATTATGGCGATACTTCATCCAGCCGATAATGGCATCATACAAACTGTCTGGGAAAAGTGTGTAGCCATATACCGGATGTTGGGCACGCTCAATCAGTGCTTGAGTGACTTCAGGCGGGGCGGCAAAATCCATGTCGGCCACCCAAGCTGGAATGACATCAGGATGGCCAAACATATTTTCTCGGCCATCATATTTGACGCTGCTGGTGCCTGCGCGGTTTATGTCGTGGTCGAAATCAAAACCACTACTCAAGAAATTTTCTCCCAGATGGTCACTTCAGACAAGGTGTGTTGGTGTTTTCGCTTGGTCTCCCGGATTACAAAAGGAACAGCCTGTGGGCCTTGGATCAATCTAAAGTGTTGTCCGAGGACTTCTTTCAATCCATCCAGTGTGGTGAAATTTTCTCCGTCCCGTTTGTACCCGCCAACCCAATCTTCTTTCTTAGTGTGCTCTGTTAGCCAAGTGTAAGGCGAAGTGATCATTAACAGTCCACCGGTATTGATACGCGTGTGGATAGTATTGAGTAATTTGGCTGGGTCATATAGGCGATCTATTAAATTGGCGGCAAGAATCAGATCATAGCCGCTAAAGAGCGATTTCAAGTTGCATGCGTCACCCTGATAGAATTCAACCTTATCTTTGACGCCTTCCAGGCCCATGCCGGTGAGTGTACGCTCTTTATACGATACCAATTCGCCTTCATCAGTTAGGGTGTAGCGCAGCACGCCTTTTTGTGCGAGCTGTACGCCCTGGCCGATAAACCGGGCTGAAAAATCAATTCCGGTGACATGATCGAAATGACGAGCTAGCTCAAAGGTGGAGCGACCGGATGCGCAACCTAAATCAAGCGCTGTTCGTGCGGGACGATTCCCCATCGCTTCGATTGCAATCTCAGCTAATGTTTTGGGGAAATTAGGCACGTCAAAATAAGTGTCGCCATAATGGAATTCACCATATTCAGACAGCAACTTGTCGGTTTCATAATTAGAGCTTTCTTGTTTGGCTGATGCATTAGACACGACGTAACGAAAGCCCGCATGCTGGAAAAAATGCCGGCGGAATGCGTAGCGAGAACTTCTCAATGATTCATTGCCGCAAGCGACCCAGGAACCGCCTTTAATCAAATTGTGCTGATTATCGAAAGTCGGTGTAGTGAAGTCGTCATACAACGGGTGAACATCAAATCCTTCAAAAGGGTAGGTCGGTGTTTCGGTCCATTGCCAAACATTACCCACAATGTCGTAAAAATCACCTTGTGGGAATTCGTTAACCGGGCAACTTGACGCATAGTAATCAAGATGCAAGTTGCCGACGGCGGTTTCTTGTTGCGGTACTTCAGTCAAATTGGCGACATCATATAATCGGTACCATTCATCCTCGGTCGGCAGCCTGACGGGTTGTCCCGTCGTTTTTGCTTTCCAGTTACAAAACGCTTTCGCTTCATGATAATTGACATCCACCGGCCAATTCCATGGCATGGGGATTTCTTCAGTCATAGTGCGCATCAACCAGTCATCACCTTTTTTGACCCAGAAAGTAGGGTGTTCAGTATGCGTAAACTTGCGCCATGACAAACCTTCCTCTTCCCAATATTCATCAGTTTGATAGCCATCGGCTTGCATAAATGCAAGAAATTCCTGATTGCTGACAAGATAGCGGCTGGCCTGAAAAGCAGTAACGTCAGCAGTATGTAAGCCATATTCATTATCCCAACCATAATGTTTCTGATTGGTTTTGCTCTTGCCTATCTCGACGCTACCAGCTGATACATTGACCAATTCATTTTCCGGGGCTGATCCGGTTTTTTGACAAGGCGCCCAATTTTCATGAGGCTGTACATACTCAAGTGCATGTTGGCGAATCAGTACCGATGAGGTTTCCAAATGAATCATTTCATGTTCAACACCCATGATAATTGGCCACCAAGTGCTCTCCCAAGTGATCGGTAAGGTCAAAGGCATGTCGCTAATGAGCTTGTCGATAATCCCTCGCATGGTGTTGCGATAGTCGAGTACTTCCTGAACGGTAGGCCACTCATAATGCGTATTATCCAAATCATCCCAACTCATTTCGTCTACACCTACGGCAAACATTGATTCAAATTTGGGATTGATCCGTTCAGTCAGGGTTCCGGCCAACACGAGTTTATTAATAAAAAAAGTGGCCGTATGACCATAGTAGAAAATCAGAGGATGGCGTAATGAGATGGACTTCTTAAAGTAAGCCTCATCATTGCGTAGTGTTTTAAAAAGCTGTTCGTAACGATCAAGTGATGTATGAAAGTAACTGCGGATTTCTTCTCGTTTTGCGTTGACGTCATCGCCGTCTAATAAAGGTGTTCTTTGAAAAAGTGGGTTAGGCATATTGTTTTGTTTGTCGTATTGTTCGGTTTTTTGGCCAGTATTATAACGCCTTAGGGTTTTGAAATCATGTTCAATCTTGATTGAAGAGTTTTATAGGCTGTTTTAGGGATCGCTAAACAAATTTGAGCCAAATAGATGACACGAGACAATCTTTCAAATTGAGATGCAAATTGTGCTGGATAATGGCTAGCCTGGATACTGCACCAGTACATTATATTTCAGGCTAGCTATTACCAAGATTTACAACAATAGAATGGAAGGTTTTGATCAACAGGAGGGCGTTCATGCATTAATCAGCTATTTCATTAATAGTGATAGCGACATTGAACAATAACGATTGCGTTTTCCGTTATTTTATAGATCAAACGATGCTCACGATCGATGCGGCGAGACCAATAACCTGTCCAATTATGTTTCAAAGGTTCAGGATCACCAAGTCCATCAAAGGGCTGTCGATTAATATCTTTAATTAGTGCATTAATGCGCTTGAGTTTTTTGTTATCGACGCTTTGCCAATACAGATAATCCTCCCAAGCTTTTTCTACCCAGGATAGGATTATCCTAGATTCCTCAGTTGACCGCTTCATGACCTTTAAAAAGCCGTATGGTTGTTGGCGTGAATGGTCTCAAAAGGTTTTGCCCAGTGGGTGCCCCTGCTACGTATCCAATTGTACGGTTTTTGGGCTGCCTGGTCGTGTTGCTCCTCGTTGCAGGGAACGGCCATGCGCCTCGTCGCGCCTAACCAGGCAATCCAAAAACCACACACTTGGACACGTTCAACTGAGGAATCTAGGATCATTCCTCAATCAGTTTGTGTTGTTGCGTGTTTCCCGCTTCCGCTTCGTTGATTGCCAGGTTCAAGCGCTCGGCATTTTTTGGACTGGCCATCAGGTAAGCCGTTTCTTCATAAGCCTGAAAATCTTCAAGGCTAATTACAACCGCAGGCTTTCCATTTTGTCGGGTGATTAGAATTGGTTTATGGTCGTCATTCACTTTATCTAGGATGCTGGCTAAACGATTTCGGAATGCTGAATAATTAATTGTATCCATTGTTTTTACCTTATCTTATGTGTATGTGATTGTACTTGTCCTTATTTCTGTACGCAAATATTGCGAATGTTTTAAGTAAAAAAGAAATCATAAATCAAGGACGGCTCTAAAAATTCATATTTGCGAGCATCTGTAAAGCGAATTGCCTGCTTACCCCGTTTCGTCACAATATTGTGTTAACCACAAAAAATATCTCCCTACATATCAGTTGTATGCTGTGTCAATATTTTTTGTTCTAGGAGGCTGTCCGAGAATAGTAATCGTAGCGAAGGGAAGCCATTTTGAGACAGATTTTTTGGTCATTTGAGGCGAATAGTTGTTCTATTTAACGAAAATGACCGGAAAATATGACCATAATGGCTTTCCTGCAGTAGATTATTCTATTCTCGGACAGCCTCCTAGTCTTGCCTTATTTATAAGTCTGAATTTTTAGAGGCGCCCTCAAGCTTGCTCTTTAAGTTTCATGCTTGTACTCTCTAAATAATCTTGTAAAGTAAATAGAGATTGAGCCATATCAGTGGCCTTAAAGTTGTTTAATAACCGGATCAGGCAGGAGGCGAAATTGAGTGAAAATAAGTTTATAGTACGCAAGGCTGCTGTGTTGGGCGCGGGTGTAATGGGAGCGCAAATTGCTGCACATTTGGTCAATGCGAATATTGAAACGTTGTTATTTGAATTGCCAGGTGATGCGGACAATCCCAACGCCAATGTGAATAAGGCGGTGGAGAAGCTAAAAAAGCAAGTGCCTGCGCCATTGTCTGTTCAATCTAAAGCGATTTATATTGAGCCAGCAAATTACGATCAACACCTTGAGTTACTCAAGGATTGTGATTTGGTGGTTGAGGCGATTGCAGAGCGTATGGATTGGAAACGTGATTTATATGTCAAGGTCGCGCCACATCTTAGTGAGAATGCTATTTTCGCCAGCAATACTTCCGGTTTATCGCTCAATCAATTGGCCGAAGCTTTTCCGGAAGAACGGCGTCATCGCTTCTGTGGTATCCATTTCTTTAACCCGCCGCGTTATATGCATTTGGTGGAACTGATTCCATGCCAATCCAGTGATGCGGATATGCTGGATCATCTGGAAGCGTTTTTAGTAACCAACCTGGGCAAAGGGGTTGTTCGGGCTAAAGACACGCCAAACTTTATCGCTAATCGGATCGGTGTTTTCTCTTTACTGGCGACCATGCATCATGGCAAAGCGTTTAACTTTGGTCTTGATCAGGTTGATGCGCTGACGGGTGCTTTAATTGGCCGCCCTAAAAGTGCGACATTTAGAACAGCTGATGTGGTTGGGTTG
Source organism: Nitrosomonas sp. (assembly GCA_021774195.1). Classification (GTDB taxonomy): domain Bacteria; phylum Pseudomonadota; class Gammaproteobacteria; order Burkholderiales; family Nitrosomonadaceae; genus Nitrosomonas. Next base: position 6,129 of record JAJFJJ010000077.1, read on the forward strand.
GATACTTTGGCGCATGTGGTGAATACCATGCGTGACACGTTGCCGGATGATGCCTGGCATCGTCATTTTGCCGTGCCGGATTGGTTGCAGGCATTGATTGACGATGGTGCGTTGGGGCAGAAAGTTAAGCGGGGCGTCTATCAGAAAGTGGGTAAGGAAATACAGGTGCTTGATCTGGCTACGAGTGACTACCGTCTCTCAGCCGGTGAAGTGGATGAAGCGGTCAAGAATTTGCTGAAATATAACAATCCGACAGAGAAATTTGCAGCGCTGCGTAGTAATCCACACCCACAGGCACAGTTTTTGTGGTCAATTTTTCGTGATTTGTTTCATTATTGTGCGGTACAACTGGAATCCATTGCGGACAATACGCGTGATTTGGATCTGGCGGTACGTTGGGGTTTTGGCTGGAATCAGGGACCGTTTGAAATTTGGCAATCTGCCGGTTGGAAACAAATTGCAACTTGGATCAACGAAGACATCGCTGCAGGCAAATGCATGAGCCAAGTGCCATTGCCGGATTGGGTGATGACGATTGCAAAGGATGAGCAGCAAAGCGTGCATACGAAACAAGGTTCTTTTGCGCCGGCTGATAAAACCTTGCATAAACGTTCAACCTTGCCGGTTTATCAGCGTCAGTTATTTCCTGATCGTTTAATCGGTGAAGAAGCGCAATACGGCGAAACCATTTTTGAAACCGATGCCGTTAGGATGTGGCACACCGGAGACCGGATTGCTATCCTGAGCTTCAAAAGCAAAATGCACACGATTGGTGTAGATGTGTTGGAAGGGGTGCAGCAGGCGATCAAAGAAGCGGAACAAAATTGGCGTGCTTTGGTCATTTGGCAAACGGAACCACCATTTTCTGCCGGCGCGAATTTAAAGAAAGTCACCGAAAAACCAAAAGCTGATCCGCAACAAAAGGCTTCGCCGCCACCGCCACCTTCAGCATTTGACAAGCTTGTTAAAAACTTTAAGAAATCCGCCCAGGCGACAGTACTCAAAGCAGCGCGTGAATTGGATCTTGCTGATGTTTTAATGGCGAAGAAACTGGCTGAAGTTGAAGGCATGGTGAAACAGTTCCAGCAAACCTCACAAGCATTACGTTATTCTATGGTGCCAACGGTTGCAGCGGTGGATGGTTTAGCACTGGGTGGCGGATGTGAATTTGTTATGCATTGTGATCGTGCAGTGGCGACCATGGAAACCTACATTGGTTTAGTGGAAGTTGGCGTCGGCTTGTTACCGGCTGGCGGTGGTTGTAAGGAATTTGCCTTGCGTGCTGCGCAGAACGCTTTGGAAGGTGATCCATTTCCGCAATTGAAACAATATTTCCAAACCGTTGCCATGGCGGAATTAGCCAAGAGTGGCGAACAAGCCAAGGCGCTTGGTTTTTTACGTGCGGCTGATCACATTGTCATGCATCGTTTTGAGTTGTTACATGTAGCAAAGGCGCAGGCTTTGACATTAGCTGAAGCGGGCTATCGTCCGCCTTTAAGAACCCGGCAAATACCGGTGGCCGGTAATACCGGCATTGCGACCATTCAAAGCCTTCTGGTGAATATGCGAGAAGGTGGATTTATCTCAGAACACGACAGTTTGATTGGTAATAAAGTCGCGCATGTGATGTGTGGCGGTGACCTGACACCGGGTAGCCTGGTGGATGAGGACTGGTTGTTAGAATTGGAACGGACCGCATTTATCGAACTGCTGGCTACCGAAAAAACCCAGGCGCGTGTTGAGCATATGATGAAAACCGGCAAGCCACTTAGAAACTAAGGAGAAACTAATGACCAAGCAAACTCAAGAGGCCTATATTGTTGCCGCAGCGCGTACACCGGTCGGTAAAGCCCCGCGGGGCATGTTCAAGAACGTGCGACCGGATGATATGTTAGTACATGTTTTAAAGACCGTTATGACTCAATGCAAAGGACTGGACCCAGCAGCCATTGATGATGTCATTGTCGGTTGTGCTATGCCCGAAGCGGAGCAGGGTATTAATGTTGCCCGGGTTGCGTTGCTGCTGGCAGGGTTGCCTGATACAGTTTCTGGGATGACGATTAACCGCTTTTGCGCTTCAGGCTTGCAATCGGTTGCATTGGCAGCCGATCGAATTCGATTAGGTGAAGCAGATGTGATGATTGCCGCAGGGACTGAAAGCATGAGTATGATTCCGATGATGGGTAATAAAGTGTCGATGAATCCGGCCATGTTTGAACATGAAGAGAATGTGGCAATCGCTTATGGTATGGGCATGACCGCAGAGAAGGTGGCCGAGCAGTGGAAGGTGGCGCGCGAAGATCAAGATGAATTTGCTTTCACCAGCCATCAACGCGCCCTAAGAGCGATTGAAGCGGGTGAGTTTCAACAGGAAATCGCTGCTTACACGGTGGATGAAAAACGGCCGGATTTAACCACTCATAAAGTACACGAAGAAATTTCAATTAAGCAAACGGACGAAGGGCCGCGTGCAGATACTAATCTAGAAGCTTTGGCAAAATTAAGGCCGGTTTTTGCCGCCAAAGGTTCAGTAACCGCCGGTAACAGCTCGCAAATGTCTGATGGTGCAGGTGCCGTTGTGCTGATGAGCGAAGCGGCTATGAAGCGTTTTAGTCTTTCGCCACTTGGGCGTTTTATTGGTTTTTCTGTTGCGGGTGTAGCGCCTGAGATTATGGGGGTGGGGCCGATTAAAGCCATTCCAAAAGTATTAGCGCAAACTGGCATCAAGCAGGATAATCTGGATTGGATCGAATTAAATGAAGCATTTGCCGCACAAAGCTTGGCTGTGATTAATGAATTAGGTCTTGATCGTAATAAAGTTAACCCATTAGGTGGTGCGATCGCCCTAGGCCATCCATTAGGCGCAACCGGTTCGATACGAGTCGCAACACTGATGCATGGCATGCGCCGCCACAAACAGAAATATGGCATGGTGACCATGTGTATCGGTAGTGGTATGGGTGCAGCCGGGGTGTTTGAGGCGTTATAAGTATTGGAGGCTAGTGCTCCGTCTACTTAATATTGGCGGATACAGCGATTACAAGATGTTTCGGCACAAGGCGCAGTACGCAGACAATGGTTATTCCCTTAGCAAGTGCTGCAACGCAGTGACGGGACATCTTGTAATCGCCCTGCGGGTTAGCTTTTAAACGCCACTGGCGGCGTTAGGTCTCTTGACAAGGGAATGACCATTGCCAGTGAAACCTGCCTTGACAGTAACGCTGAAAAGCTAACTGTATTCGTCAATATCAAGTAGACGGAGTACTATGTAGACCGAACTCTTTAGAGATTATTCATTCAGGGACGTTCGATATATTGATGTAAGGGTGCTTATAAAGATACGGATTTCTAAACAAGGCAAGGCGAAAAAAAGTATTTAATGCAGCATTGTGACGAAACGGGGTAAGCAAGCAATTCGCTTTGAGGATGCTCGCAAATATAGATTTTTAGAAGTGCACGTGAGTAAAACCACAGAATAAATTAACTGATCGGTGTAAATTGAGACTTATAAAGTAAATATGAATAAAAAATAAGTTTTTGTGTGCCAGTCGTGTAGTGCGGCATTCAGGAATTTTCTTATGAACAGGAATAATCAAGGAGAACAGATCCTATGATTGGTCAGTCACAAGTTTTTCTGGAAATGCTTCAGCTTATTGAAAAGATTAAGCGCTGTGATGTGCCGGTACTGCTCGAAGGAGAAACAGGGACTGGCAAAGAACTCGTGGCGCGTGCTATTCACTATGGCAGCACAAGAAGTGAATACCCTTTTATTCCTATCAACTGTGGTGCCATACCTGATGAGCTGGTCGAGAATGAATTGTTCGGCCACAAACGTGGTGCCTATACAGGCGCTCAATCAGACAATTCCGGCCTCATTACACAAGCGAAAAACGGCACGCTTTTCTTGGATGAAGTGGATGCTTTGTCTCCCAAAGCACAAGTTACTTTACTACGTTTTTTGCAGGATCAGACCTATCGTCCGTTAGGTGGGGGTGAGGCCTGTGCTGCAGACGTGCGAGTAATCGTCGCCAGCAATACCGATTTGGAACAGCAGGTTGATAAAAATCTATTTCGGCAAGACCTCCTTTTTCGTCTCAAAATCATGTTTCTCAAACTTCCACCATTACGTGAACGAAATGGTGATGTGGCGTTATTGGCAAACTATTTCTTGCGGTCATGTGCAGTGCAGTTTAGTCGTGGTGAAAAGAAACTACACCCCGATACCATCACTTGGTTTGATCAATACAGTTGGCCAGGAAATATACGTGAACTGGAGAACTTGATTAGTCGCGAGTATTTGCTTGAGGACGGCCCAACCGTCTTTATTGAGCCGCCAGTCTCCAGTGTAAAAGAACGTCGTCGCGGGATTGATCGGCGTCAAGCTGGCTTTATTTGTATGGATTTTCATGAAGCTAAAAATCATGTCATTGAAAAATTTGAGCAATCTTATGTCACTGAAGTATTGACCAAAGCGCGTGGTAATGTGACAAAAGCTGCAAAACTGGCAGGTAAGGAACGGCGTGCATTTGGCAAGCTATTAAAAAAATATGGTGTGGATAAGCACCTTTTTTCCGATTAGCCATTCTATCTCGACCCTAAACTTTCTATTTTTCACTCTCATCTTTGTGTAAGTTCGTGTGGGTCAAATATAACCCAGTAGTGGGTTAAATCATTTCATTCCCCCTTATTCACGTAGTTCCACCTCATTTAATTGCTTCAGTATAGGTGTTGGTGGGTCGAATGTGACCCGGTTTATGTTTTAGTGTTCTTTGTTTTGTTCCAATAAATCAGCTGGATAAGTGATTCATTATTGTTGGCACGTTATGTGCTTAATCTCTATAAGTATGAAGTTGCAATTGCAATCATGTGTGCCAACAAAAAGGATTGCGCAATATGGAAAACAGCGGATCAGACATTACCAAATTGCGTGAAGCGATACTTAATTATTTGCAACAAAACCCCAATGCGGTTGATTCACTGGAAGGGATTACGAACTGGTGGTTACCGCAGGCATACAAAAAAATGGATGAAGCAAAAATTGAGCAAGTTCTCAAACAATTAATCGGTGAAGGCTTGGTCAGAAAAACCCCTCTGGTAGATGGAACAATTCTCTATAAGCGAGGGGAATAAAGAAAATTAAGCTCGTGTTATTGAGGCTAGTTAGCGGCTATAGGTTTATTAACGAATAACCTCTTGTTCTTGTATTAGGATCATCGACCAAAATGAAAAGGAGATTGTAAAATGCCAGTCGCAGTGAGTTATCCAGGTGTTTATATTGAGGAAGTTCCGAGTGGTGTTCGTACTATTTCTGGTGTTTCTACATCAATTGCTTTATTTATTGGTTGGGCATCAAGAGGTGCTATAGACCGTGCAGAACGTATTACTAATTTTTCTGATTATGAGCGTGAATTTGGTGGGCTTGATACACGTTCACTGCTCGGTTACTCTGTGCGGCAATTTTTCGATAACGGCGGGGCAGATGCTTATATCATAAGATTAGTCGATGACGATAGTGCGACAGCATCGGCTGACATTGTTGTCGGTGAACTTACCGTTTCAGCATCTTCACCAGGTGCCTGGGCAAACACACTGACTATTCGAACAAGGCTTCGTGATGATGATCCAGATCGCTTTCGTATTGACGTTGTTAACACGGATGGTGTGGTTCTTGAATCGTTTGCGAATTTATCTATGGATGAAGACGATGCACGTTTTCCTCCCAATGTTATAAATGGGCGAGCAAGGCTTATTAATGTTACGGTAACTGCTCCAGTCGCACCCGCACCTCCAACTACCCCCCCGAATGCAGACATAGCCCTAAATAACACAGTCGTAGGTGAGGACGGAACCGTGCTCATACCCAATTCAACAGATTTTAACAACGCTGTATTAGCTAACTTTGGAGAAGGGTCGATCACTAACCTAATTGATATCTTCAACATTGTATGTGTTCCTGGCGAGAGTGATTCTACAACATTGGATTTGCTGCAAGGTTTTTGCCGTGAAAGACGTGCATTCTTAGTCGTAGATAGTCCTGAAGACGAAACATTTACAAATATGCGAAATGCTGGCACCAACGGTCTCACGGGTGTCAACGCGACCAATGCTGCGATTTTCTATCCGTGGGTACTTCAATCTGATCCGTTACAAGATGGCGCTATAAGAGCTTTTCCATCGTGTGGTTTTGTTGCTGGAATCTTTGCTAGGACGGATGCCACAAGAGGTGTCTGGAAAGCGCCTGCTGGTAGTGATGCGAGTATAAATGGAGCTGCTGGTCTTGTTTTGAAAATGAGCGATCAAGAAAATGGTCAGTTAAACCAACTAGGAATCAACTGTCTGCGTACACTTCCAGTTTATGGAAATGTTGTATGGGGGGCACGTACGTTGCATGGTCATAATGATCGTGGCTCTGAATGGAAATATGTGCCGGTAAGACGTACTGCCTTGTTTATCGAAGAAAGTCTTTTTCGAGGTACACAATGGGTCGTCTTTGAACCTAATGACGAACCATTATGGGCGCAAATTCGTCTGAATGTAGGCTCATTTATGAATAATCTTTTCCGTCAAGGTGCTTTTCAAGGCGCGTCCGCGCGTCAAGCTTATTTTGTCAAATGTGATAGCGAAACCACAACGCAAAGTGATATTGACCGAGGTATCGTCAATATTCTTGTTGGCTTTGCTCCTCTCAAACCCGCCGAGTTTGTCATTATTAAACTCCAGCAGATTGCTGGTGAGCTTGAAGTTTAAAGGAGATAGTCATGGCTCAGTTTAGTGTCAATCCACAACGTTTCGATCCTTATAAAAACTTCAAATTCCGTGTTAAATGGGATGGAAAATTTGTTGCTGGTATTAGTAAGGTTGGTGCCTTGAAGCGTACGAATGAAATGGTCGAACACCGAGAAGGTGGTGATCCCAGTACTACGCGCAAATCCCCAGGACAAGCTAAATACGAAGCGATTACTTTAGAACGTGGTGTTACCCATGACCCAGAATTCGAAAAGTGGGCTAATAAAGTTTGGAATTTTGGTTCTGGCTTAGGCGCAGAGGTATCTTTACAAGATTTTCGTAAAGATATCATTATCGAAATGTATAACGAAGCGGGTCAACTGGTTATCGCTTACAAAGTATTCCGTTGTTGGGTTTCAGAGTACCAATCGCTACCGGAGTTGGATGCCAGTGCAAATGCAATAGCTATTCAGACTATAAAACTTGAAAACGAAGGTTGGGAACGTGATTATGACGTTTCTGAACCGGCTGAGCCGAGTTTTACTGAGCCTGCATAGGTAAGACCAAATGTTGGATTTATCTGCGCAGCGCGTTCTTAATATCTGGGAACAAGGAGCCTTGTTAGATGCTGAGGCGAAAACTCAGTCGCTACTGAGTTTAATCGCGCCTGAATTATCGATGAAAGCGCTGGCAGATTTAGTCTTGGGTGAACGCAATAAGAATTTGCTTGAATTACGCCAACAACTATTTGGGTCAAAACTTCAAGCCTATGTTGAATGTGGTGAGTGCGGGCAAGCCTTAGATTTAGAGTTCTTAATTGAAGATTTTGGGTTTTCTTCTATCGCCCACATTCCTGAAATACAACGGATCGAAAACGGAAACATAAATGCCAAAATACGATTACCGAATGGGCATGATTTAGAGGCACTCGAATCTGTAAAAAGTGTCAATGATGGACGGAATTTATTGTTCTCTCGCTGTGTGTTGGAATTATATCGAGATGATAACCTTGTTGTACTACAAGATCTTAGCGAAGATGAACTGAGTCAGCTAGAGTTGTTGATTTCCGAGTTGGATCCGCGCATGGAAATACTGTTCGATTTATCTTGCCCTCAATGTTCACATAGTTGGCAATCACCATTGGATATTGGTTCATTCTTATGGCGTGAGTTTGATGTTTACGCTCGGGAATTGCTGGAAAATATTCATCTACTGGCGAGCACATACGGATGGTCGGAAACAGATATTCTAACCATGAGTAATGTGCGCAGAAAATATTATATTGAGCGACTACTGCAATGAACGGCTTATTTTCTCGACTTGCTGAGCAGTCTATTAATCAGCGCGAAACCTCTGTTAAACCGTTGCGTATGCCCCAATTCTTAACTGAGTCTACAGGGGCATTGGATTATGTTGATGACCACCATCAAGAATCCGTTCAAGATAGTGTTCTTTCTGAGTCCTTGTATCCATTAGCGCAACCCGGTATTCAGCGGGTTGTAGATGTCACTAATGAGGCACAAAGTGACGCATCGGTACACGCAAACAATCGCCCATTATCCGCTAAGCCTCATTTAGTTTTTCCATATACTGCACAGAAACATCAGGCAAAAAAAAATAATGTGTCTAAATGTACATCGGATCAAGATACAGTTGCCGATAACGACACTTTGGAAACACCGATTATTCAGCCTCAAATTCAGAATCAAACGGCAACTGTCATCAAAGATAAGAACCCTTTGGAACCGACAGACGAAGGTGCTAACTCAAAGAGATTTCATCTGTTAACGCTCGATTCTGCGGTTATCCTCCCTCAACCGTTGGTAACGCCAACCAGCGAAAAATTTTCCGCAATGGTTACTCGCCGTAATGGAGGAAACCAAGTGCCTGATACTCAAAACAAACCACTGTCAGAAACTGAAATGACAACTATTAACGTCAGTATTGGACAGATTGATATAAAAGCGACTTCATCTGAAACACCTACGATTAAGAAAACACACCAATCGAATCGCAAATTTTCAATATCATTGGATGACTATCAACAAAAGCGGCAGCGGGGTGAACGGTGAGTAGTTCTTATGCCATTGCTGGAGTAACTGCTGTTTTACAGGGCATCATTGGGCGCGGGATTATTGCACATGGGGTTAGTACGGTTATAGGTAATGATGTCTCAGTTAGTGCCGTATCGCCTGATCGAGTCAATGAGGACCCGGGTTTAAACCTATTCTTTTATCAGGTGACACCTAACCTCGGTTGGCGCAACGAATGCTTGCCTTCGCGCAGCACACGTGCGGAAAGAATGACGAATCAATCGCTGGCATTGGATTTACACTATTTGATCAGTGCGAATGGTACAAGTGACTTGTTCTCCGAGATACTTTTAGGCTCGGCCATGCAAACTTTGCATGAACAACCGTTTTTTGGTCGCGACCATGTGCGTGAATTATTAAGTCCGCCACCGTTACCTGATGTTGATGAAATTCTTAATGCATTGGATGCGTCAGGCTTGGCAGACCAATTAGAACAAATAAAGGTAACACCGGAATATTTGTCTAACGAAGATATGTCAAAACTATGGTCTGCCATTCAGTCAAATTACCGGCCGAGTGCAGCTTATGTGGTTACAGTGGTGTTAATTAAAGCAGAGCAACCAACACGTTCACCACTGCCTGTGCTAACTAGAGGGATTACTGTTCAACCTGATTTGGTTCCGCCAACACCGACGATTTTGGCAATTGAATACCAGAATCAACAAACCGCAGCGCGTCTTAGTGAAGAGGTTGTGATTAGTGGTTACCATCTGAACGGACTCAATGTACGTGTTCAACTAGTTATGCAAAGTGAAACATTGATCGCTGATTTTCCAGTATCTGGAACTGCAACTAACGAGCGAATCACATTTAATATGCCTGTTGATGCAACAGTCTGGCGGTCTGGTGTTTATCAATTGAGCCTCATTATGGATGACGGGGGCGGAAATCCAATTGAATCCAACCGGGTGCCACTGACTATCGCGCCACAGTTTTCTGGTTTTAATGCAATCAGGAATGGGGGTGGTAGTGTCACTGTTGATCTAACGGTTAGCCCTGAAGTTCATGGCAACCAAACAGTTTCCTTGATACTTGGGAAAACGCAGCAATTTAGCCAAGAATTTGATGACCAAACGGACAACGTCAGCTTTGAGTTTCCTGTTCTACCAGCAGGAGATTACTGGGCGCGAATACGTGTTGATGGGATTGACAGTATCTTGATTAATCGCGGGGTAACACCGCCAACATTCCATCTCGACCAAGAAGTAATGGTGCCGTGATGAATCAGATTCCTCATACACAGTGGACGGAATTGAATCAGCGATACCTAACAATACGGTTGCAGGAAGTCTGCCGTTTACTTGAATCCGATAAAACACAAGATCTATTAATTGATTTTACAGCCAGTGATGCGTTAGCTGAGCAGATGAGCAACCCGCCGGCATTAGTCATCGTAGGTGAAGCATTTGGGTTGTCATCGTTCGAACAATTTATTCTTTTGTTATGCGCAGGCTATGAATTTGATGGGCACTTTGTCCAAGCATTAACTGTGTTTCAAGCGTCGACAAAATCAAGGCCGAGTTTTGGTGTGGCTATGCGTTTATTTAAGGACAGTCATTGGAGTGCAATAACGCCCGTTGCTCCTTTACGACATTGGCGACTCATAGAAATTGAATCATCAGAAAGTCTCGTCAATAGCGCAATGCGTATTGATGAACGTATCTTACATTTTCTCTCAGGCATTTCTTATCTTGATAGTCGCCTAAAAGGTATGATTAGGCATGATCAGCAGACAACGATACTCGCACCTTCTTTAGAACATTGTGTTCAAAAGATCACTGTTAGTTGGAACCAGTTAGATATAACTAACGGATTACCGATTATCCAGTTGTGTGGGCAGCGTGATTCAGATTTGCGATCAATTGCTCAGAGCACTTGTCAGAAAATTGGTTTAATACCCTATTATTTAGATGCTGAAGACATCCCCAGAGAAAGCAGCGAACGTGAAGCGTTAGTGACACTATGGCAGCGTGAATCGATACTAGATCGTGCTGCGTTAGTGATCAGCGGCAGTAATGAACATCAAAGCACATTAAATAATTTCATTCGTGGCTTATTTTCCCCATGTATCGTTATTGATAAACAACCGATCGACATTGCATCGAAACCATCATTACGAATTGATGTGCCCGCAACAAATGCCTCAGAACAAATAATGTTATGGCAAAACGCATTGGGTGAGAAAGCGAAATATATCAATGGCGGACTCAATCACATTGTTAGTCAATTCAATTTGACCGCACAAAATATCGCCCATGTTAGTCAGCAAATGGAAACTGCAGTAAATAGTCAGAAAGCAGATCTGAGTGATACTTTATGGCAACAGTGCCGTTTACAATCGCGAAAAAAACTCGACAATTTGGCGCAACGTGTCAGAGGACAGGCAAATTGGGATGACCTGATTTTACCGGTTACGCAGAAGCAAATACTTAAAGATATCGTGGCGCAAACGCGCCAGCGATATAAAGTCTATGAAGAGTGGGGGTTTAGCAAGAAATCTGCTGCTGGCCAAGGAATTAGTGCCTTATTTTACGGTTCGAGTGGAACAGGCAAGACCATGGCCGCGAGTGTTATTGCCAATGCTTTACAGTTAGATTTATATCGTATTGATCTTAGTCAGGTGGTGAATAAATATATTGGCGAGACAGAAAAAAATCTAGGTAGAGTATTTGATGCTGCAGAAGACAGTGGTGCGATCTTATTGTTCGATGAGGCGGATGCTTTATTTGCCAAGCGCACCGAAGTAAAAAACAGCCATGACCGAAATGCCAATATGGAAACCAGCTATTTGTTGCAGCGCATGGAAAATTATTGTGGTTTGGCGATATTGACCACCAACCTGAAAAAAGAAATGGATACCGCTTTTATGCGGCGTATCCGTTTTGTGTTGCAATTTCCATTCCCGGATGTGGCGACTCGCGGGCAAATCTGGCAACAAGTTTTCCCTGTTGAGACACCGCTTGAGAAAATTGACATTTCTAAGTTGGCAAATCTTGATGTGGCTGGTGGCAATATTCGTAATATTGCGCTTAATGCCGCATTTTTGGCTGCAGAGAATAACGAAGCTATCACTATGCCGCACCTCGCCAAGGCCGCACGCCGCGAATTCGGCAAGTTGGAAAAATCGATCAAAGAAAGTGAGTTAAGGAGTTGGGGATGATCCTAAAGCCCTCAGTTGATCGCTTAATTAGTGGACAGTCTAATGAAACAAAACAAATGTTTTGTCAAATGCCACTCACCCTTAAGGTGCATGACGCTATGATGCTTATAGCACACTGTTCTTTATTTTTTTTCTGTATTGCACTTCGTTGTGAACTTGTTCACTTCTCTCTGCGCCTTGCCAAAAATAAACAACAATGCACTCTAAGCACCATTCAGCTGAGGGTTTTAGGATGAAACCGAAAACCATTAATTTGCATATCGATAAAATTGTTCTAGAGGGTGTCGGCTCAGTGAATAGAAATCAACTCACATTATCGCTGCAGAAAGAATTACACAGGTTGATTTCCAGTCAGGGCCTACATGGTTCGCTTAAACAACCCACGTCAATTAACCATATCAAAGCCGAACCAATTTTGATTGGTAATCGCATTCAAGAAAAACGACTGGGGAATCAAATTGCCCAATCAGTATATCGAGGGTTGAAACGATGAATACATTGGCCCAGAGCACCAAGAAAAATAAGTTTACGCCAAAGATAAATACATCAAATTTGTTGGTGCAACGTAAATGTGCATGCGGTGGTGCTTCTAAATTGGGCGAACAATGTCCGGAATGTGAGAAGAAGAAGTTGCTTGGTGGTAACGTGCTACAGGCTCAGCCGAGGCTAAAGATTAGTCAGTCGAATGACAAGCATGGGCAGGAAGCGAATCGGTCAGCAGATGAAGTGATGCAGATGCCGAAGATGTTGCAGCCGGGAATGTTGTTAGCTGGTGCTAGTACGAATGCAGTAGGTCATCAAGTGGAATTGTCGAACCAATTTGGCATGGGAGAACTTGATAACGCAAGAAATTCGGAAGATGGACGATCCACAGAAACCATTTTACCTTTTGGAAATTCCAAAAAAGCTGGTGTCAGATTTTCTAAGAATAAAGAGGTATGTTTAGACCCAGGAAGTTTCATTATAACAATGGGTGAGCATCAGAATGATAGTCAGGCTGCGACTGGATTGCTTAAGTTTTCATTTAAGGCAAGCGGGAAAAGTAGATTTACAAATGGTACTCAGCAATTATTCTCATTTGGAAAGAAGATGAAAGGTCCAAATGGTTTACGTTGCGACTGTGATTGTATGGCATACAGGCAGTTTATAAGGGGTATAGGTTTTTTTCGTAATCCAGGAGAGCCATTACAAAAAATTGGAGAAATAACTTCAGGTCACTCCAAGTTACCATTGCTGGAACAATGGCAAAAAGAGGATATTTCTACAATTTTTGGAAAAAGCATTTTCGGGTGCGAGCGTGATTTTGAAGATCATCCTGGTATAGAAAGTAATGCTTCAGTTGGTACTGATGTTTTAGTCCGGCTCAATTTTCTACTGCAAGTATGGGACATGTGTCAGCAAAAGGCTGTTAAAGAATCTCAGCAAACTTTAACGATAAGTGGGGACCAGATACCTAAGAAAATGAAATGGGAGGCAGGTTCAAGGCCTTTAACTGATGTGATGCCGAGAGAAGTAGGCGATTTTCCATCTCAAAACAAATCAAAGTTAAAAAAGTTGGCTTAAATAAATAGTTAGGACTCGATTGATGTGCCAAATAATGGTAAATCGGCAGCAAATGATGACTAGTTTACGAATTGATTATAAATGCGGGTGCTTATTAACCCATAAAATATTTCTAGGTATGAAGGGATGAGTATGCGAGTACACAGACCAGCACAATTAACAACATCGTCGTTTACGCCAGCACCTTTTAATCTGGTTCAACGGAAATGTGCCTGCGGTGGCTCGGCTAGATTGAGTGGTGAATGTAATTCGTGTCAGAAAGATAAATTGATTAGTGGCAATGTGTCATTGATACAACCGAAGTTGGAGATCAGTCAGCCGAATGACAAGTATGAGCAGGAAGCGGACCGGGTGGCGGATGAAGTAATGCGCATGCCGGAGCCTGGTGTTCAGAGGCAGGTGAAACCTGGTGAAGAAAAGGAAGTTATTCAAAGGAAATCTATTGCTAGTAAAATCAAACCATTAGTGCAAAGACAAGTATCTGATGAAGAGGATGAAGAACAGGTTCAGTTAAAGTCGAACGCTAGCAGTGGAACCATCCAACGACAGGAGCCGGATGGCAAACCGAAATCAAATGAAGAAGAAACCAAAGAAGCATTGAAGAAAACGGGCGAGGCTTTTTTGAAGACAGCGCCGGGTAAAGCCATTGTTGAAAAGGGTAAAGAAGTGGCTACAACCTTGCCGAGTACAGTGATTACCGGAACTGCTGCTGTCGGGGCCGTGTCAGCACTTATTGCCACCAATAAAGCACTTCCCATTCAAGCGCCTGCTATTCCTTTGGACAGATTACATCCAGGTTTGTCAATGCGTATCACGGTGGAAGGACCGCTTCGTGCGCCAACTAAAGCAATGATCAGTTTTTCTGGAAAATTTGGTTTGCCTAAACGCCAAGGGCGTCAAAATCCGGTTAAGACCGAATCAGAGAAACTGCGTGAAGAGAACGCTCGTATGCAACGCGAACAATTCGAATTTAGGGAATCTTTGAGAACGCCGGAAGAGAAAGCTCGAGATAATCAAAGGTTAGTGGATCAGTTGTCGAAGCGTCTTGCCTTGCCCGGCCTTAAATCTCAAGAAGCTGCTCCAGTTGTTGAAAAGAAAAGAGAAGAGACGGCCATACAGCGCAAGGAAACAAACAATTCAGCAAAAGTTGCTACTGACACATCGATGATTCGAGAAGTGACGCAGTCTGCTGGACAACCACTAGATACAGTCACTCGTGGTTTTATGGAACAGCGATTTGGTCATGATTTCAGTCAGGTGAGAATTCATACTGATAGTAAGGCAGCTGATTCAGCAAAGTCAATCAATGCGCGTGCTTATACCTTGGGACAAAATATTGTGTTTGGTTCTGGCCAGCATGCCCCTCATACGTTATCAGGACAGAGGCTCCTTGCGCATGAATTAACACATGTGATTCAACAGCTGGGGGGTAATATCATTGAACAAAACATATTTAGATACAGAATTAAATCACAGAAAGAAATAATTCAACGTAAAAAATGTGATCCATTAATCCAAGATTGTCCTGATGGTAGCGCATGTTTTGATACAGGATCTAACTTCGAATGTTTACTTACAGAAAAAGGAGCGTTTACTGAACTTGTTAAGAAAATATTAGAAACGAAAGGAGGTTCAATTAACAAAACTGATGAAGAAAGTTTGATTGAAATTGTTAATAGAGACCCATCACCAAATCGAATTAAAGAGTTTGAAAAAATAATAATATTATGGCCGAAATTTGGAGATATTAGAAAAAAGGCGAGAATTATTGAAATTGTTACCGAGCCAATTCGTCGGACAGATATGGAAGAGTCTCAGCTAGGACGATTTGACGAAAATGAAGGTAAAAACATTAAATCTGGACTAGATGGAGCTGTGAATGACCGAATTGCGATTGAGAAAGAAAAAATACTAAAGAAAGACAAAAGTAAAGATGTTGATGAGGCGGAAAAAGAAGCGAAAAAAAAGGAGCTTAATAGCTGTTTAGAGTTTTTGCAGGAAGCTTCGTTAGATGAGTTGTATGCAGATGAAGAAAGTGAACAAAAAGTTGCTAATGAAAGGTTCTTGGAAGGTGTTACTGAACGAAAGAAAAACTCTGGATCTAAAAAACCTATACATGCAGCAACACTTTCTCGGTTAGCTTCAGAACTAAGGCTGCAAAGCCTTGTTGGGCCAGTACATATTTTAAAATGGAAGGGGTCTCATGAAAAAGGACGTCATAACCCTAAACCAACAGACTTGTTTGATCGATTATCCGACGCAGGTGATGGTTGGTATTTCTTTTTAGTTGGCTTGTTCAGTTTTCATACATTTATAGTTGCTGTTCATGTGTCAGCAGGTGGGACAAAGCGCAGATACTTCGAAATACAAGGTGGACAATCAGTTCGAAAAAGTAAAAGAAGGTTAAATGAATGGTTTGATCAAACATTTGATCCAACAAACTTCAATCCCAAACATAAAAGAAATGTTGGTTCAAGAGTATGGCAAGTTTACCATGTTCCGAAGGACTAAGTTTGACCACTTATATCTACGTTGGCTGGATAAGCCTGCGTAGGATTGGTAGAGCGCAGCGAAACCCATCAATGAAAACGAGTGATAAACAGTGAGTAGTGCACAAAAATCTGATGACGGTATGAATTAAATTTGAATTTTTGTAAGTAACTTAAAACAAATGGAACAATACAATGACAGGTTTTCCTAATTCACCCAAACTCATTAAAGGCGGCATCGTATTACTTGATCCGGAAACGGTGCAGGTGAAAGATGTTATTTCGCTGCAATACAACCCTGAAAATATGAGTCGTAGCTTTCAAATTCAGGGAGCTGATGGTGGTGAGGGGGGTGACCGTTCACAGGCATTGCGTTTGAAAGGGCCGCCAGTGGAGAGTTATAAATTGGATGCGGAGCTTGATGCGACGGACTTGTTGGAGAAAGCGGATAAAGAAGCGACTAGTGTGGGTTTGCATCGTGAGCTGGCGATTCTTGAATCACTGATTTATCCGAGCAGTGCTGACATTGTTAGCAGCGAAAAACTTGCATCATCCGGTACATTGGAGATTTTGCCGATGGAAAGCCCGCTGACACTTTTTGTCTGGAGTAAAAATCGTGTGTTGCCGGTTCGTGTTACGGAATTGAGTGTTACTGAAGAAGCTTATGACCCGTCGTTAAATCCGATTCGTGCCAAGGTGAGTTTAGGTTTACGCGTGTTGAGTATAGACGATTTGGGTTTCTCGCATATTGGCAGCCAGCTATTCATGACGTACTTGCAAAATAAGGAACAACTAAAAAGCCGTCATACCAATTTAGGTCTGCAATCATTGGGTATCGGAGGGATTCTATGAAGCAAGATATACAGCAACTTTTATCTGCCGCGGGATTGGATAGCACGACTTTTGAGCCGACCAGTCGTTACTTTGGAAAGCAATTAACCAGCAGTGTAACGGTTGATGGCGAAACGGTGGTTCATACCACACGACGGTTTGTTCCCCCGCCTGAGAATTTTGCATTACTGCAATTGCATTTTGTTGAGCAGGGAGATCGGCTGGATAATATTTCAAATACTTATCTGGCTGATCCGACGCAATATTGGAAAATATGCGATGCCAATGGTGTTGATCGCCCGAATGAGCTAACGGAAGGAGTTGGCAACACCATTCGCATTACGCTACCCGATGGTGTTCCAGGAGATGGCGATGCTTAAAGGCGTGAATCTCACCTTGATGATTGGGCCAGTGACGCCAATTCCTGTGGGTAAGGAGGTGTTAGATGCCTTGACCGATGTTGAAGTTGTGACCAGCACCGATGGTCCAAGTGTGTTTCGTCTTAATTTCGAACTCAGTACCAAGTCGCCGTTGCATACGTTATTTTTAGTTTCTGGCCAAGCACAAATTCCGATGGTGCGCGTGGTCATTGTTGTTACACTCAATGGCCAAGCAGAGGTGTTAATTGATGGCGTGATGACTGAGAATCAGGTTCAGCCGGGCAATAATCCAAATACCAGTACCATGTCGGTTACCGGCGAGGATTTGACAAAAGTACTGGATTATTTGGATCTTAGCGGGATTCCGTATCCTGCGATGCCACCATTTGCGCGGGTAAATTTAATGATCGCAAAGTATGCTTTTTTAGGCATCATTCCTAAGGTTATTCCTAGTGTATTGCTGAATATCCCAAATCCTATTGAGCATATTCCGCGCCAGGATGGTAAGGATTTAACTTATATTAAAAGACTGGCTGACGAAGTCGGCTATGTTTTTTATCACGAGCCCGGCCCAAAGCCAGGTGTCAGCTTTATGTACTGGGGGCCAGAAATTAAAGTTGGTGTGCCGCAGCCTGCGCTTAATGCTGATATGGATGCCCACACCAATGTGGAATCGATTAGTTTTAGTTTTAATAGCGAGAAAGCCAGTATTCCACAAGTCTGGATCCATAATCCCGAAACAAAAGTTCCATTTCCTGTTCCGATTCCAAATGTAAACCCGCTCAGTCCGCCTTTGGGCGTTATCCCACCAATACCCAAGAATTTTGAGAGCTTAAATCAGACAGCGAAATATAAACCGGCACAAGCAGTCATGGTTGGTTTGGCTGCAGCCTCTAAGTCTGCTGACGGTGTGACAGCAAATGGTTCGCTTGATGTGTTGCGCTACGGACGAACACTTAAAGCACGTAAGTTAGTCGGTGTGCGTGGTGTCGGACCTGCGTTTAATGGACTGTACTATGTTGAGAAAGTGACTAGCAACATTAAACGAGGTGAATTTAAGCAAAGCTTTAATTTGAGTCGAAACGGCTTGTTATCAACTGTTCCAAGGGTATCTGCATGACTAATTCCATTAAATACTGGGGTAAATATCGCGGTACAGTGCTTAATAACGTAGACCCGCTGCAAATTGGCCGCATTCAGGTGTTGGTACCAGATGTGTCTGGTGTGGCACCAACCAGTTGGGCTATGCCGTGCATGCCGTATGGCGGTGTCAATGCCGGAATGTTTGCCGTCCCATTGCCTGGTACTGGTGTGTGGGTGGAATTTGAGCACGGTGATCCGGATTATCCCATCTGGGTGGGCACTTTCTGGGGCAGTGCTGCCGAAGTGCCCAAACTAGCGCAGACCGCGCCCGCACCAACACCGGCAGTGACCCTACAAACCCCATTAAAAAATGGTTTAGTCATTGCTGATGCGCTTGGGCCCATGGGTGTGGGCGGCATAACTTTGCAAAGTGCAACTGGCGCAACCATCGCGGTTAATGAAATCGGTATCACTATTAGTAATGGGAAGGGCGCAAGTATTGTGCTTACAGGTCCGACGGTGAATATTAATCTCGGTGCATTAACTATTACTTAAGCAATTACACGAGGAGTTGATCATTATGCCAGGTCCCATTGTTCATTTAGGTGCAACCGTCTTGTGTACTCACGCAGGACAAGCTACACCGACGGTGTCATTCCCCAGGGTGATGGTGGGTGGCCAGCCGGTGGTTACACAACCGACACCCTATGTAATTGCGGG
Organism: Nitrosomonas sp.; assembly: GCA_021774195.1. Taxonomy (GTDB): domain Bacteria; phylum Pseudomonadota; class Gammaproteobacteria; order Burkholderiales; family Nitrosomonadaceae; genus Nitrosomonas. The sequence continues at coordinate 25,174 of JAJFJJ010000077.1, forward strand.
TTGTACACTGCCGCCCCCGATTGCGGCGAATGGGCCGTGTGTGACGGGGCAATGGTTGACTGGTTCGGTACGTGTTCTGGCGGGGGGGATGCCATTGGTGTTAATGGATAGTTTATCAATCTGTGCGCCGACCGGCACGCCAATGTTGCCGACAGTGGTGAAACCAAGAGTGATTGCGACATGAGTGATATTGATTACCCTTATCACTTTTCTGGCCAAGGGCGCACGGCGTCAATCGATTATGAGTCACATATTCGCGACTTGATTGAACAAGTGATTTTTACCAGTCCTGGGGAACGAGTTAATAGGCCAACATTTGGTAGCGGGATATTACAACTGGTTTTTGCTCCGAATAGCGTGGAATTGGCGGGTACCACGCAATTTTTAGTGCAGTCATCATTGCAAGAATGGTTGGGTGATTTGATTCAGGTATCAGCAGTTGAAGTTGAAAGTATTGAAGAACGTTTAAACGTGACAGTGCGCTATTTAATCCGACGAACACAACAAGAGAGGGTTGACCAATTTAGTCGATAATCATGATGCTTTATTTCTGCTGTGACAAAAATAGACGAGATGCGGTGATTGACAGTGATGTCAATGGTATTGATTTCATTGAAGTGCAGGATGACCCAGCATTGCCGAATGATCAACGTCAACGTACATTGTTCTTACACTTTGTGAAACCACTCGCGGGATTGGTATTAACGGTCGATAATATCGCCATTCATGGTGGAGAGCGCATTACGGACATTAATATTATCAGCGTCGTTTCGAGTGTTGAAGACAATGTCTTAGAAATTGAAGTTGATAAAGCAGGTGATTTTTCGATTTATACCTTATGTCTATTGGCGAATGGTAGTGACATTGATCCACCCACAGATATTGATCCAATGCTTGCTGCGGTAGATTTCTCTTTTAAAGTTGAGTGTCCGAGTGATTTTGATTGTGAATCGGAACGCGTTTGCCCTCCTGAAATAAAAGCTAAACCACCAATTAATTATTTGGCCAAAGATTATGCCAGCTTTCGCCGATTGATGTTAGATCGCATGGCGCTTATTGCGCCGGATTGGCAGCGTCGCAATGCGGCAGATTTAGGTATGACTTTAGTTGAAATGCTGGCCTATACGGCTGACCACTTGAGCTACCAACAAGATGCTGTGCAAACCGAAGGCTATTTTGATTTGGCACGTCACCGAGTTTCGGTTAAACGTCATGCGCGGTTGGTTGATTATTATATGCATGATGGCAGTAATGCACGGACTTGGGTGCAGGTTAATGTGAATAGTGACACGGTTCTGACGCAAGATTCCGATGTGGATAGTCAACCTATCGTTACGCAGTTTTTTACCGCATTGGATGGAACAGAGACGAGAATCGAGCCAAATAGTCGGGCCTATCAAGAGGCGCTCAAATTGAAGCCGATTGTTTTTGAGCCTATACCATTAATCGAACAAAAATCATCACCAGGTGAGCCCGATAAGTTCAAAGATATTCAGTTGTTTTCTAATCATGATGAAATGCATTTTCATACTTGGTCTGATTCACAATGCTGCCTACCTAAAGGATCATTGAGAGCTACCTTAACTGATCATTATGAAAATCTGCAGCGACATGATGTAATTGTATTTGAAGAAGTGATGGGGCCATTAACAGGGGTAAAAGAGGACGCCAATTTAAACCACCGTCATGCGGTTAAGTTAACCGAAATAGAATTGGCAACTGACCCAGTCACTAATCAAGACATCACTAATATACGCTGGCAAGATGATGACGCTTTACCCTTTGCAGTTTGTATTTCATCACGTACAGATGAAGATCATGGTAGTAGGATTATCAATAATGTAAGCGTTGCTCGCGGCAATATCGTGTTATGTGATCATGGTCAAACTGTCGTTGAAACGCTATCACCCAAGGTTCCCGAACCGTTATTGTTTTATCATAGTCAATCGCAGAATGACCGCTGCGACAGGCCGGGCCCCAAAGCGATTCCTATTCGTTACAAGCCACGTTTGTCGAACTTGCCACTCACCCATGCTGCGGATTACCAATATGACCAAGAGTCAGCAACTCAGGCCATGCGCTGGGAACTGACTGACACGAACCCCATCATTAATGTGAACGGTAAGCTGGATGCTGATAGTGCCTCATGGATTCCCGCGCGAGATTTGCTTAATAGTGAACCGTTGGACAATCATTTTGTGGTTGAAACGAATAATGACGGTGATGCTTATTTGCGTTTTGGTAACGATCAACAAGGTCGTCTACCAGAACCCGGCACAGAATTTACTGCACTTTATCGTGTCGGCAATGGGGTTGCTGGCAATATTGGTGTCAATGCGATTAGTCATGTTGTGTCAGTTAATGACAGTATCAGTGGGGTACGTAATTTATTGCCCGCCCGAGGTGGTGTCCCCATGGAAAGTATGGCAACCGTTCGTAATAAGGCACCATTTGCCTATCGCAAACAAGAGCGCGCGGTAACTGAGGCTGATTATGCTGAAGTCACGGAACGCCAAAGTGGCATACAAAAAGCGCATGCCACGTTTCGTTGGACAGGTAGTTGGCATACGGTTTTTCTGACAATTGACCGGGAACTGGGTCTGGGTGTTGATGATAATTATAAAGCGTCGATCCGACAGGCAGTTGAGAAATACCGCATGGCTGGACATGACTTGAATGTTGATGCGCCACGATTCGTACCGTTGGAAATTACGCTATTTGTCTGTGTTAAACCGGATTATTTTCGCAGCGAAGTAAAACGTGCCTTAATTGATGTTTTCAGTAGCCGTGATTTACCCAACGGCCAACGTGGTGTGTTTCATCCAGATAATTTGAAACTCGGTCAGACTGTGTATTTAAGCCCCTTATACGAAGCGGCACAGGCTGTTTCAGGTGTGGATTCAGTGCAAATAACCACTTTCCAACGATTACACCAAAACGATAATACGGCTTTAACCGAAGGCAATTTGGTATTGGATCGTTTGGAAATCGCACAACTGGATAATGATCCTAATTTCCGTGAACGCGGCATTTTTTCTCTAGAAATGAGAGGTGGCAAATGAGTTCTGCAAAGCCTCGTACCTTATTGAATGACTGTGGTTGCTGTGAAGGCCAAACCGTTAGCACACCCAAACGGATTGAAAATCGCTCTGGTTTATCTACGATTGTGTATCGGGCAGGGGATTACCACAGTTTTAAAGAAAGCATGTTGGCAAAGTTGTCATCCTCAGACTTGCCTGTGTTGAGTGGTTTAAGCACCCGAGACGAAAATGACTACAGTATTGCTTTGATCGATGCCTGGGCCAGTGTTTCCGATGTGCTGTGCTTTTATCAAGAGTACTTTGCCAATGAAGGTTTATTACGCACGGCAAAGGAGCGTTTATCGGTATTGGAGCATGCCCGTTTAATTGGTTACCAATTAAATCCCGGTGTGGCCGCTAGTGCTTATCTGGCATTTACCATGGATAAGCCGATGGCAGGTACTGATAATCCAGTATTGGAAACTACGATTCCTGCGGGTGCCCAAGTACAAAGTACGCCTGGCCCAGATGAAACGGCACAGTTATTTGAAACGCAAATAGATATTCAAGCGCGAGTCGATTGGAACGCGATGCGACCCAGGCTGACGCAACCACAAGAGATTAAATCAGATATGGGGCGCATTGTCATTAGTGGGATTACGACATTTGTAAAGCCTGGTGACGAATTACTGATTATAAGTGGTTCCCATAAAGATGTTGCCAAGGTGTTGGAAGTAAATCCAGACCAAGAAACACAAACGACAGAACTGAAGTTATCTGGCGATGGCGTATCTCCAAATGTTTTTTCAAACCCATTATTATCAGAAGGTTCGTTTGATGATTTTGATGGTGTCAATGTTTTGGATGACGCCGCTATTAATACCTTTATTGACCATTCTTGGAAAATGGAAGATGTCGTTGCCATAGCAGACAACAAGCATTGGGATCTTGATGAGTTGATGCAACAAATCAATGCCAATTCGGAACGTAACGATGCGGTAACAAATAATGATTCAAGCGTTCACGGTTTTCATAAGCGTGCTAATTTGTTTGGCTACAATGCGCAGAAACGTGTTACTTATACTGGCCGCAGACCCGACGATATCTCACAGTGGGCAGAATGGAATAGGGCGAAGGACGAAGATGAATTTTCGTTATTTTTAGATAATATTTATGAAGAAGTGGTACCGGATGGGTACATCATATTGCATAGTCCCGACCTAGATGAATACTGGTCAATTGTTGATGGTCTATATGTATACAGTGGTAATCTTGCGGAAGCTTCCACCCCCTATAGAATTGTCGATGTAAAAACTATTGCTCGTACAGCTTATGGAATAAGCTCTAAATCCACCAAACTAGGATTTTCTAATAGAGTTCGTGGCCAAGGAGATGACAAGAATGTGATTTCTTTGATTCGTCAAGCAGATGTTTTGATTCAGAGTGAAGTGCTAGACCTCGCTCAAGTTCCTATAAATGAGGTTGTCGATGGAGATCATATTCTATTAAACAACGCTGATTTATATTTGCGCAACCAACAGTATCTAGTAGTTAGTGGTGAATCAATAGGCCCGAAGGGGATGCAATACAGTGAAATATTACAGATAAAAGAAGTACGTCTGGAGAATGGTTTTACTTTGCTTGTTTTTACTACCAGTTTAAATCATCAGTATATTCGTAATACCGTTACTATCAATGCCAATGTTGCTTTGGCCAATCATGGAGAATCGGTATCGGAAATATTGGGTAGTGGAGATGCGAGTGTCGCCTCACAACAATTTAGTTTAAAACAAACACCATTAACATATACCAGTGCAGATGTGCCTAGTGGTGCTATTTCCAGTTTGGAAATTCGTGTAAGCAATGTGCTATGGCATGAAGTTGAGACCTTTCTTGATCGTGCAAGTGATGAAAGAATCTACACGACAAAATTAACCGACGATGGTACGACACATGTTTATTTTGGTAACGGTGTTGACGGGGCGCGTTTACCGAGTGGCACGAATAATGTGATTGCAAACTATCGAAAAGGGATCGGGTTGGGTGGTCTGGTCAAAGCTAAACAGCTTAACTTGTTACTTACGCGCCCACTAGGTGTTAAAGATGTGGTGAATCCTGTGGCATCTTCTGGCGCAGATGATCCCGAGGTTTTAGAGGATGCACGCACGAATGCGCCGCTTGGGTTGTTGACGTTGGGCCGGGCAGTATCCTTGTCCGATTATGAAGATTATAGCCGCACTTTTGCTGGGGTTAGTAAAGCACGAGCAATAGCGATCTCGCAACAAGGCGTGCCTAGTATTTATATTACAATCGCAGGACCAAATGGTGCGGTTCTGGATCAAGGCAGTGAAACTTACGAGAATCTTCTGTCAGCATTGAAAAATTCAGGTGATCCTTACACCAAATTCTCAATTTTACCCTATCGACCCGCCTATTTTAAATTTGATGCTGGACTTTATGTGCATGCAGATTATCAATCTGATTTAGTGTTGGCGGTGGCGCAACAAGTGATGCGCGATACCTTTAGTTTTGAAGCACGTTCCTTTAATCAGCCTGTCCATTTAAGCGAAGTCATTCGTACGCTGCAACAGGTGGATGGCGTTATCGCTGTTGATTTAAACCATTTGTATCGTAGTGACTCAAGTCCCGTTGAGCCGCCACCGCGATCCATTATGCCCAAGTTGTTATCGTCTGCTGAGATTGTCGGTGCTGAGTTAATCATGTTAGACCCCGTGCCTATTGATCAATTGAGGGTGAAATCATGAGTGTTTCAAGCCAGCAATTATACGAATTATTACCCGCCATTTATCGCCTGCGTGATGCTGAGAATGATGAAGTATTAAAATCTTATTTAACCGTATTCGCTGAACAAATTGCGGTTATCCAAGAGAATGTTGATCAATTATATGATGATCAGTTTATCGAAACCTGCGCTGAATGGGCTGTACCCTATATCGGTGATTTAATCGGATATAAATCCTTACACAACATCAGTACATCAAAGATCAGTCAACGTGCTGAAGTGGCCAATACGATTGCTTATCGACGCCGCAAGGGAACCGCTGTTGTACTTGAACAATTAGCGCGCGATGTAACAGGTTGGCCAGCAAGTGTTGTCGAGTTTTTCCAGGTAATGGCCACGACGCAGTATATGAATCACAAGCGTCTATTTAATCATTACGCTCCAGATTTACGTGATTGGCAAACGCTGGAATATGTTGGCACCGCATTTGATCGTGTCGCACACACGGCAAATGTTCGTCATATCGACACCGATAAGGGGCGACATAATATTAAGAATATTGGTATCTACTTGTGGCGCTTACAAAATTATTCCCTGACTAAATCACCATTAGTTTCGATAGAACCCGGTCACTATCATTTCAGCCCCTTGCAACATGATATTCCATTGTTTAATAAGCCTGTTACGGAAGAAAATATCACGCACCTGGCTGAACCTATCAATGTTCCTGAGCCGATAAATCGTCGCACAATGCATGCTGATAAAGGACTGTTTTATGGCCAGGGAAAGAGCGTTGCTATTTATAACGCATTTAATGCTGTTGACGAAGAATATCTTCTGGTTCCAGTTTCTAATATCGAAGTGTGTTGTTTGGCCGACCTTGACGGCAATTGGATTAATGATCCTGAGAATGGTGTCATTGCAATAGATCCTGAAACCGGAAGGATTGCATTGGGTGCTGATTTGATCGCTAGTAACCCTACTTTGTGGGTGGATTTTTATTATGGGTTTAGTGCGGATACTGGTGGTGGAGAGTACAAACGTGGTGAACAATTCGATACTGATTTTAATACGATAGAAACAGTTGCTAGTCCCCAGACGATTCAATCTGCATTGGATAGTCTTGCTGGTGAGGGGGGTGTTGAGATAACTGACACGGGTCGGTACGCTGAAACACCATTAATTAATGTTAATACTAGCGCCCGTATTGAATTACGGGCAGCAAACCAACATCGACCATTGGTCTTGTTAAACGACGAATTACTAATCACTGGTGGCGATGACAGTAGTGTGACACTTGATGGTTTAGTTATTGCTGGGGGACGAATACGCGTACCAGCGGATGATAATGGCTTACGTATTTTGCGATTACGTCATTGCACGCTAGTTCCAGGGATTAATTTGGATGTTTCAGGAAACCCGACCAACCCTGGTGAAGCCAGTATCGTGATTGAATCTGCCAACGTGAAGTTGGAGATAGAGAGTTGCATATTAGGTGGGATTCGTGCTGCAGAAGGTGTTGAGGTCAAGATCAATAACACGGTGATAGATGCCAATGACAGTAGCAATGTTGCTTACGCCGCGGTTGATGATTTTTCGGCAGGTGGGAGTTTGGTTGTACACAACTCGACTGTGACAGGTAAGGTACATACACGTGTGATGGAGCTGGCATCTAACTGCATTTTTGATGCTGAGTTAGCGCTCGTAGATGAGTCATGGCTAAGCCCGCTTCTAGCAGCGCGTAAACAACAAGGTTGTGTGCGTTTTTCATATGTTCCCTTAAATGCAAGATTGCCTAGACGTTATCGCTGTCAACCTGAGCTGGCAATTAATCAAGCGATTAAATCTGAAGAATCCAAGCAAGTGTTAGCATTAACTTCCAATCAGAAAGCAGAGATAACGCGGCGCCTATCAACGCGCATTAATCCAGTTTTTAACTCAGTTCAATATGACCAGCCTGCGTATTGCCAGCTGGCCTTGTCGGTTGCGAAGGAAATATTGCAGGGTGCAGATGATGAATCTGAAATGGGCGTGTTCCACGATTTATTCCAACCACAGCGTGAGGCAAACTTAAAGTTGAGGCTAAAAGAGTATTTACGCTTTGGTTTAGAAGCAGGCATTTTTTACGAAACATAGAATTATTTTCTAATGCTATAGCAATTGTAACAGTCTGACCGGAGATAAAAATGAGCGGCGATTACAGCAGGAAAATTTTTAAACCGAGCCACAACTACAGTGGTGTTTTAATGCAACAAGGACGGGTTCAACTGGATGCCGATTGGAATGATCAAATTGAGATTACGCATCGCAGGCAACGAGCTGAAACAGTCGACATCATCGGTCGTGCTGTGGTGCCCATGGAAACGCCAGACGGTTTTAAGATTGAGTTAAATAATGGTGAATTGATTATTTATCCAGGCCGGATGTATGTCGATGGTTTATTAGCTGAAAATCATGGTGCAAACCCAAATCATTTTAATGTTGTGTTGGATGAAGAGAGTGGAACACAGCCGCTGCGCTATCAGGATCAGCCATTTTTTCCTAATGCCGAATCGATCGAACCACTACCAGGAACACGAAGTGGTCCCCTGATTGCCTATATAGATGTTTGGCAGCGTGAAGTTACTTACGTTAAACAGCCAGATTTGGTTGAGCCAGCCATTGGTGTTGATACCACTGCACGTTGGCAAACCGTGTGGCAAGTCAAAGTATTGCCAATGGGATTGCGTGATAGCACCGCAGTGGAATGTGGAGACCAACTTGACGCTTGGGATAATTTAATTGCGCCCAGTGCGGGTCGATTGAGTACTGCAATTGTTGAGCCTCAAGAAGTGGATGATGTGTGTTTGGTACCAACTGAAGGTGGCTATCGTGCTTTAGAAAATCGTCTTTATCGAGTAGAGGTACACGATGGAGGGGATTTTGGTACAGCAACTTTTAAGTGGGCACGACACAATGCATCAATTGAAACTGCAGTAAACAAAATCGATGGAACAGAATTAGTTGTTGCTCAATCAGAATGGGACGAAAGCCGCCGTTTCAATCAAAATGATTGGGTTGAAATTACGGATGATGTGCGTGAATTGGCGGGGCTTCCTGGCGAAATGCGACGTGTTAGTGATATTGACTACGCATCGAATACCATTACTTTAGATGCTGCATTGCCGGCAGCTGATTTTCCTACTTCAGCAACTAATGCGACAAATGAAAAACGCCACACGCGGATCAAACGTTGGGATCAGCAAAACGAAGTGGATGAAAATACGGGATTATTAACCGTTACCAATGCGCCATTTTATGTCGAGGATGGCATCCAAATAAACTTCTCATTAGATACCGATGCGGCATTAAGTGGCGAATTTAAAACGGGTGATTATTGGTTATTTTATGCGCGTAGTGCTATTGCTGATATCGAAATTTTGGAGGAGGCACCACCGCGAGGAATTCATCATCATTACGCACGTTTGGCGATACTTAATTTCCCGAACGAACAAGATGATTGTCGTATCCATTGGCCACCTCAATCAGCGAATGCTTGTTGCTGTACGATTACTGTCGGTGATGGCGACACCAGTCACGGACAATATGACCGTATCCAGGAGGCGATAGACCAACTGCCATTGACCGGCGGTAAAATTTGTTTATTGCCCGGTATTTATCAGGAATCAATTGTCATTCAAGGTAAAACAGATATCATAATTTCAGGTTGTGGAAAACGCACACGGCTTATCTCGATGGAAGATAGTGAGCTTCAAAGTGAACCCGTTATTCGAATCGAAAATTCAAAAAATATTCGCATTGAATCTCTCGCAATTGAGTCCAATCAAGCGGGTGAAGGTATACTTATTCGTGAGATTGTTGGTGATATCGATAGACCTGGGCCATCATTTAAGATTACAAATGTCGAATTGGATGATTTAACAATTTCTGCGGGTGTGGGTAGTGCCATACGTTGCGAAGTTGGTGAGCATATTAGTATTCAAAACAACAAAATCAGTATGCGTGATGTACTAACACAATGGCCAGGAATATTTGTCATTGGCACAGAAGTGCTCATTGAAAATAATACTGTCATGGCGGAATCGTTGAAGTCTAAATTCCCCAACGCAGGGCGTGGTGGCATACAAATTGGTGGGGGTTCAGAACAAGTTCAAGTGTTGAATAATTATATTCAGCAGGGATTAGGCGATGGCATCACGCTGGGCAGCCTTAGCTTGGTCAATGATAATGAAATCATATTTCGTCGCATGGTCGCGTCAGCGATGATTGCCGATGATCCATGTGACCCATGTTCTCCACCCCCCGTGAAAATACCCCCGCAATTTTTTGCCTCGGCTGAAAGTGATGATGTGCCAGATAGACTTACTTTTATCTCTGCTGGAGATTTATACGATATCGTTATCGAGAATAATCGCATACAAGATATGGGGCGCAATGGCATTGGCGTAGTTGGTTTTTTTGATTTAGAGCAATCCGATGAGTTTATCAGTGTAGAAAACCTGCATATTGGTCATAATCATATCGAAAGTTGTCTGAATCGGGTTTTACCTGCGATAGAAGAGAACCTTGAAGACGACATAGGATACGGCGGGATTGCATTAGCAGATGTGATGAATTTAGTCATTCATCACAATGATATTTTGAACAATGGTCGTAATCACATTGACCCTATTTGTGGAATTTATGTGCTGCATGGTGAAGGTGTTGAAATTTGCGATAACCGTATTATAAATAATGGTGAGAAATCTAAAGCCAACACTGAGCGCGTTAGAGAAAAACGCGGTGCCCGTAGTGGCATCCATTTGGTTTATGCGATAACACCAACGGTTCCATTATTTCCCGATAACCAGAAGCTGAGTTTTCCCCGACAAAATGGCGTGCCAGCAGCCAAAATACACAACAATGTCGTCAGTCATCCAGTTGGCCGTGCTTTGACTATTAACGCATTGGGTCCTGTGGTCGTGACAGATAATCAATTAACCAGTCGCGGCATTTTGGCAGGGCAGGCATCAGCGATTGCTAGTACCGTGGCCATTTTAAATTTAGGGTTGTCAAATGAGTTCTATCAGCAGCTGACTAGCTTTTCACAAATGGTCAGTGGGCAGGTCAACCTAACGACCGTTTCGGCAAGAACAAATGCTGCCACAGCTGATGGAGTACGTTTTTCGCGTAGAAGTTGGGTTGATTTTAATGTAGGGCGTTATTTGGCCAACGGTAATGTCATGTTTTCTGATAATCAAGTGGTATTAGATGAAATAGATGCCAAAACTAATACCGCGTTATCTGCTGTTGCTATTATGAGTATGGACGATATCGCTTTTCATAATAATCAATGCGACTATTCCCTGTGGAGAGATTTTTTGTTATTCCCAAATTTCATACTTGCGCCGTCAGTCAGAGTTGCAGACAATCGATTCAAAGAAAGTTTTAATGGTGCTTTGATCTCAGGCATTACGTTTGGTTTGATGAATACAACCACAGGAAATCAAGCGACACATTGCCTCTTAGTCGTTGGAAATTTGGGGCTGAAAATAGACGCTCACAATATAGCTTTGATTGATACCATTATTCCACCAATTGGAGACAATGTTTCATTTTGTGAGTTGATTAAAGCGCAAATAAGAGAAACCCTGAATCTAGGAGACAGACTATGAGTACAAGAGATGATATAAATATTCAATTCTCCGAGTATGCGGGGAAGTTTACAGATCAGGTTAATAACGCAGATAAACTTAGAACTGACGCAATATTGCGTTTGCAAAGCATAAGAAGCGCTCGTCAAAAAAGTCAGCAACGCCAACTAAAGAAAGTGGCTGAAAAATTTGGAGAACAACATCCCAGGACACTGCGCCAGATAGCGCGTATTGATAACGAAAAACAGATCAAAAGCTTTTTAGCGGTAGCTGTCTCTAAAGCAGCAACTGAAGTGACGATTCCCAAGGATAGTTTTGTTTTTCAGGGGCGCATACTTTCGGACGATATTCGGGGTGTAGCGGGCGTGGTTGTTCAATTACAAGATACAAGAAATAATCTTATTGGGAAGCCAGTTAAGACCGACAAAAATGGTGTTTATTCTTTGATACTAGACATTGACGAGTCCTTCAAATCACAACAATTAAGTGCGGTTATTTTAGATGCGAAAGGCACTCAAATTCATAAAGAAACGTTGCCTGTATTGATTAAACCCAATGCAGTTGAATTACGCGATATTGTAGTAATTCCGACTGATAAACCAGACAAAGGTAAACTTTCAACACCTGTGGGTGATTTAAAGATTAAAAGAGAAGCGGCAACCAAAGAAACAGTTGTTCCGAAAAAGAAAATTAAAACGTCTGATAAATTAACAACCAAAGAAGCATCAACACCTAAAGCTAAAGTGACGACTAAAAAAACTGTCAGAAGAAAGGTTGTGCGTAAAACAGATGGTAAATCAACAAAGTGAAGAGGTCTGATGTGGCTGGTCAAACATGAGCAGCTACGGACTAACAAATACTTTTAAATACCCATCCGGTGTGTTGGTGATTTGCAATTTGAAAATTACCACACGCAAACCAATCCGAAAAAGCAGGAGTAGTTATCATGGGTAATCTTCGCGCACAGGCTTCAAAGAATAGTGTGACTGCGAAGCAAGAAGTAAAACCGTCGTTAAGTAATGTGCGGCGGCCATTGTCTGGTTTGCCAGAAAACCATTTATCGAAAAATGTTGCTGATTCGCATGATAAGCCGGTAGCGGGTTCGCATGGATCAGGATCTTTTGATTATGGCTCAATCTCTATTTTTCCCAACAGCAAAACACCGGTCAGGCTAAATTCACAGGCTCTTCCTATCCAGGCCAAACTTACGATTGGACAACCGAACGATAAATATGAGCAGGAAGCGGATCGGGTGGCGGAGCAGGTGATGCGGATGCCGGAGCAAACCGTACAACGAAAATGTGCGAAGTGCGATAAAGAGGAAGAAATGATTCAGACAAAATCGAAGGGCAACTCAGGTAGCGTAGCTTCTTCAGCTTTAATGAATCAAATTCAAAAAACTCGAGGTGGTGGTCAGGTGATGGATACCAATACCCGATCTTTTATGGAGCCTCGTTTTGGTATGGATTTTAGCGGGGTGAGGATTCATGCAGACAACCAGGCAGCGGGAATGAGCCAGGGAATTAATGCGAAGGCGTTTACCGTTGGGAATGACATATATTTTAATGAAGGGAAATACGACCCTAATTCTACTTCCGGCAAGCATTTATTGGCGCATGAGTTGACACATACCGCGCAGCAAGGGAGGGGGGCCAGCCAAAAATTAATAAAAAAGGAGAGGACAAGCTCAACGGAGAACAGGGTAAACATGCTGAAGCGCTTAATATTGCAGCACAAATAGGAGGTGAAGTCCCGAAGGTTGTGAGTCAAATTTTGCAGCAAGGTGTTGCTCCGGAGGAAATTGTTAAGTTTTTACAGACAAGCGGTAAAGTCAGTAATGAAACCGCTACAAGCAGCACTGTACAGCCCTCGGGGACCACCGTGCAGGCTAAGTCGGAGGAGGGAGTCATACAACGGAAAGAGGCTGCTTCTAATGTTCAATTAGAAGATGGCTCAACCAGTGGAATAGATTTCAGTGGAACAGATTTATTTGGCATAACACTCCCTGGATTCAAAAAAATAGAACCATGGAAAGTTGCGCTTTTGATTGAATTCATTAATGGAGCTAATCCTTCCTTTAGTTTGATGATTCAGGCGATGAGTGAGCTCACTAAAAAGTATAACGTAACCATTGGAGTAGGGCCCAATATATCTGGTGGTGCTGGCGGAGGGTTTTCCTTTGGTGCAGGTATTGTTCTTGCTCCCGGTGCTGTAATGGGCTTTTATGGCAGTGTGGTTAAAAATATTGTGCAATCAATGGGGTCAGACTCGATTGGTCTCTAGAATTTCGCTATAATTTTTTTCTTTGAGGGGCAATCTATGCGGACCACAATTAATATTGATGACCAGTTGCTGAGTTATGCCAAGCATCAGGCGGTTCAACAAGGTTTCACCTTATAACAAGTCATAGGAAATTTGTTTCATACATACAATACAAAGGGGCAGTCCTAATAAAGGGGTCGCATCCTATTTAATTTATACATATTCATGTTGATTTGTATTGTTTGCGTTATAATATTTCTTTTTGGAGGCTTGATCTATGCGAACCACAATTAATATCGATGATCAGTTATTGAGCTATGCTAGGCATCAGGCGGTTCAACAAGGTTGCACTTTAAAACAGGTTATAGAAGATGCGTTGCGTGAATCTCTTTCACGCCAGTGCATAGAATTTGAACCAGTTAAATTGGAAACTGCTTCTGGCGCAGGCCTAAAACATGGCGTTAATTTGGATGATAGCCATAGCTTGAACGACATTATGGATGGTCGTTAATGTTTCTGATGGATGTCAATGCGCTGGTTTATGCGCATAGAGAAGATACACCTGATCATGAAGCCTACCTCGAATGGTTGGAGTTAATCGTTAATGGTAATGCCGCTTATGGTTATTCAGAACTAGTGTTAAGTGGTTTTTTGCGGGTAGTTACTCATCCCAGAGTATTTGAGATGCCAACCCCATTACCCAATGCGATGCGTTTTGTTAATTAAATCAAATCGTCTAATCATGCAGTTTGCCTTGCGCCGGGGCCAATGCACTGGAAAATATTTTTGCAGTGTATCGAACAAATCGATGCTAAAGGAAATGACATACCTGATGCGTATCATGCGGCGTTGGCAATGGAATGGAATTGTATCTGGGTGACGACTGATAAAGGATTTAAGCGTTTCAAAGGCTTAAAGGTTCGCCACCCATTAGCACTAGCGGATTCCTGATGCCCAGAAAAAGACGCTTCTACCTGCCGGGCGTTCCTGCGCATGTTTTTCAACGTGGATATAATAGGCAACCGGTTTTTTTCGATGATCAGGATTATCTTACCTACTTACGTTTCTTAAAAGCATCAGCCGATGCACTTGGATGTTTGGTTCATGCCTATGTGTTGATGACAAATCATGTGCATTTATTAGTGACACCAAAGGCTGAAGATGACGTTAGTTTGTTATTTCAGAATATCGGACGTCATTTTGTACCGTATATTAATAAAACCTATCAACGCAGTGGGAGTCTGTGGGAGGGGCGACATAAGGGCAATGTATTGGAATCAGAGGCTTATTTCCTGGCCTGTATGCGCTACATCGAGATGAATCCTGTGCGTGCTGGAATGGTTAGGCATTGTGCGATGTATCGTTGGTCAAGCTATGCAGCAAATGCTCAGGGGATTGATAATGCGATTATTCAGCCGCATCAACTTTATGTAGGCTTAGGCAAAACTCCTGAGGCACGGCAAGTGGCTTATCAAGCGTTATTTGCAACCTCAATCCAATCGGATGAACTCGAATTGATCAGCGCAAGTTTGCATTCAGGAACGCCGCTGGGTAATGAACGTTTCAAACAACAAATTGAGTCTGTTTTAGGTTGTAGTGTAGGTTTTAACAAGCGTGGAAGGCCTTCAAGTCTTGATAAAACATAGGCTTGTATTGATGCGACATAAAGAATAAGGATGTGTTCGCCAAAAGAGGGGTTAAATCTGTTTTTTAATTATATTTACTGTTTTTGGATAGGGTATTGAAGAAAGTCTATCGTTTTATTTGTCATTAGTTAACAGATTTGCCCCTTTCTGTCTGTAAAATAGGTCATAAAAACTCGTTTCATACGTACAAAGGGTATTGCTTATAACTTATTGAACCAGTTTTCCACTTTTAAATTGGGTATTCGAGAAAACTCCCGTTCATTCGCGGTCACCACGATTAAATTTAACGAAAAAGCATGGGCGGCGATGAATAAATCATGGCAACCGATTGGCAAACCTTTTCGCTCCAGATTGGTTCGAATTATTGCATACGTTGCATCCGCAGAATCTTGAAAAGGCAATGTCGACAAGCTTGCGAGAACTTGTTCGACATTATAAGTTAGTTTCGGTGATTGCTTTTTAGCAGCGCCATAACGTAATTCGCAAGTGACAATAATGCTGGTGCAGCTGTATTTTTCCTATCCTGAAGTCAGCATTTTTTCGGCCAGCCTTCCCTGAGGATTTTTCACAAGCTCTAAGACTATGTTGGTATCCAGTAAATAACGAAAGTCGCCCATCTTAGAAAATATCTTCAGGTTCGACAATCTGATCAACCATTTCGGGAAAATCCTCATCCAGCATTGGAAAATCGCCAGCAGTTCTTTCAAGCTTTTTTTTCTGACCGGTTCAATAATCAGTTTGTCGCCTTCTTTGCGGATTACCGCTTTGGTGCCTTCCAGTTCAAAATCGCGCGGAATTCGTATTGCTTGACTACGACCGTTTCTGAACAGGCTGACTTGTCTCTCGTTGTGCATGACGATCTCCAGATCATTGGTATATGAAAGAGCATATGCCTGGGTTGTCGACGTGTCAAACATTCCACAGAAAAGGTGCCGAAGCCTATTTAATATAGGCATAGTTATGCTAAGCATCAGGCGGTTCAGCATGGTTGCGCTTTAAAATAGATTGTAGAAGATGCGCTACGAGAGTTTCTTTCACACCAGTGCATGGAATCTGAACCGGCCAAATTGGAAACTGCCACTGGTGCAGGCCTAAAACATTATCAAGTGCATATGATTGATGAGTCAACGGACTATCGAATTGCGAGTAATGTGAAGGTGCCAAGCTTATCCCTTTAGAATTGCTTTATCCTAGAAAAATCAGTTGACCGCTAAAACCGCATATAAGTGACTGAATTACATATGAAGACTAAGCGTTTTGCACGCCTTGAAGGTGATTGTAATAACGCTACACAGTTTTGCATTGAATCTTAGGCCACAATACTGTGTTGCCGCTCTTGCCAAGGACTACGGCCATTGTCTGCGAACGGCGCCTTGTCTTGTGACCTTAGATTCAATACAAATTCTGTGT
>JAJFJJ010000078.1 GCA_021774195.1 Nitrosomonas sp.
ATGCGTGACTTCAATAAACAATAAAAATATAGCACTTCTACTACTTAAATTTGTCACAACCGCCAGGCTAGTCGACCTTACCCCTTCTAGTCAAGTCATTTGTCATAAAATTTCCATTACTCTTGTAAGGATTTTGTTTGGGCATTTAAAATTGTTACTAAATTTCAACAAGTAATACAACAATAGTTTTCATAAAGAAAATCATCTATTTTCAAAAAATTTAACTAAGAATGATTCTCATGTGACAAAAATCACTGCCCCTTCTTTCCCTTTTTTAACAAAATTTATTCATCCTTAAACCATCATTTAGCTTTCACTACAGAACGCCTTTAAAAATGCCATTCTCTCCACCCTTTTAATAATGGAAAATACAACCCTAAACGAATGGGACTCAGATCAATGTTTTTCATAACCAACGCATATCGCTCCAATTGCTGACGATATCGCGTACATTCACGATCCAAGAACTCTTCGATATCCGAACCTTCATGACTACTTGTTTTATAATCAACAATCCATCGATTTCCCGCTAAATCACAAAACGTCCTATCTATTACTAAATCAACTGATTGCCCATCTACCACTCCAGATAAACGCAATTCATTTTGGGCATCTTTATGAGCACTTAGCAGCCACTGCCCTCTACGATCCGTAATAACATTAGTTAGCGCTCTTATGACACGTTTAACGGCTTCTTCTAACACCCATTCCTCATTATTCACACCACTGATAATTAATTCCTGCGCAAATGTATCACGCATTGCTCTAATCCGTTCAACACGCCAATCTTTCATTTCATCTTCAGCGATTTTTTGCAACCAGCGATGAACCACATTCCCTATATGCCGCGCTATTTCACCAACCCATGAAAATTCAACAGGTTGAACCCGATTCACTTTATGTGGCAAAGTCCAGTCAATTTGGTCCGGCGCAATAGGTATCCGCCAATCAGCCGGTAATCGATAAAGAAGTTGCTTGAATAGTATTCGCACCTTCTCCTCAACAACTTCACCGGATTGATACTGATGCACATGGTTTATAAAACTCTCTTGCACGACGGGCCAGAGTCTACCTAATAACGAGCTATCTGCCGGCGCAACCGGAAAATAGTTTCCGTCCTTATTCGCCTTCAAATTTGCGTTTCCTAACAAATAGAGGGATTTCTTTGCACGTGTAACAGCAACATAAAGCAGGCGTTCAATCTCAAACAACTCTTTAGCAGATTCCAATTTATCCAACCATTTATAAATCGCACTATCTTTTTCGCCCGCTTCCTGGATTGGTGCCAAAAGTAAATCAGCGTAACCACCACTACCGCCTATTACCTCATCATTCATCGGATTTTCCATCCATTTAAGCAGTCTCTTTTCTTTACTACGCGGCCTCCTAGCCAAACCCGGCACAATAACGGTATCGAACTCCAATCCCTTTGCTTTATGAATCGTCATAATTTGCAGATTTTCATTTGTCTCTAAATTAGGAGAGGCATAGAGTTTATCTAAACCTTGCTCAAAACCATTAATATCCTTAATATCCCCAGCTTCTTCATGATCCTCAAGATAGTCTAAATATAGCATTGCATCTGATTGTTCTGACACATCCATACCTGTAGGCCCACCTAACGCCTGCCAAGCCACTTCCACAGTTATCCGGAGCGATTGACGACAACGATTATGAATACAGGAGGCTAAAACATTACATACACGGTTTAATCGAATTTCTCCGTTATCAGAAACAGTTTGCCAATAGTTTTTATTTTCGAGCAACTCCCATACTGTGGAATCCTTATTTTCAATATCCAGAGTGGCGGTCACCAACGCCTGCAAATCCGTCAGCGTCAACCCACACCAGGGCGCACGTAATACTGCCAACCATGCCAGACGATCCGCCGGATTAATGAGCGCACGCGTAAGTGCCAACAAATCTTGCACAACCGGCCTATGACCTAGTGACTCTATTTCAACCGCACGAAAATGCAAACCAACCTCTTTTATTTTGGGGACAATCTCTTTCAAATGACTGCGACTACGCACCAAAATCGCAATTGAACTTGACGGATCTTTTTGTTGTGATTGCAAAACGATATCTACGACTTTCGCGGCTTCTTCAATGGCATTATTGTCACTAATCATCGGGCAAAGCATCACAGCATCCCCACCCAGTAATTTACGCGTCGCTACCGAAGGTGTATACGAAACGGCTCCCGTTGCAATATCCTCATCAACTGGCATCACAGCCGAAAAGGTTTTATTAACCCAGTCAATAATTCCTTGCTGCGAACGGAAGTTTGAACTGAGTGTAATCGGTTCCAGCTCAAGGTCACCAATACCTAACTGACGCGCTTTCAGGAACAAACCCACTTCCGCTTCTCGAAACCGATAGATAGACTGCATTGGATCACCGACAGCAAACAAACTATGTCCATCACCTTGCTGCCAGCCGACAACAAGCTTCTCAATCAACTGATATTGACTGATCGAAGTATCTTGGAATTCATCGACTAGAATATGTTTGATACGGCATTCCAGCGCCAAAGCCAGATCTGTCGGCATACCTTCATCACCTAGCGCCTGCAGTGCCGCTTGCGCCACTTCTGTAAAGTCAACCTTGCCATACAGTTGAAAAACTATTTTTAATTGTGCTACGGCAAACGGTAGTAACCTAGTGATCGCACCCAATACTTCCCATTGCTTATCGGTGTAAACCATTGGTGGCAACAACCGAACATCGTGTAATTTTTGCCGCAGCAAATCATCTGATTGCAACCTGTTACCCAATAAAGCAGCTCTATTTTTCCAATCTTTTGCAGCTTCTTTTTCATCTTTTGTTTTACCCGATGGAAATCCTTGCCTAATATCAAGCTTGCCACGCCAATCTCCGTCTTTTTTTAATAACAGTTCGGTAATGCCGGACCATTGAGCCACATTGTCCGGTAACGAAACCAGATCCGCACAAGCGGTGATCGGAGAGGATTTTTCATCGGCAATTAAATTCTCAGCCGCATACCGAATCAGGTGAAGCAGTTCATTCTGTAATTCTTTGGGGAACAGGTTATTAATTTGTCGCAATGCGCCATTGCGTACATTTTTTAATGCTGATTCCAGTTCATCTCGCGTTTTTCCATGGATATGCCGCAACCAATGGTCCCGTCTCGCCAGCATATCTGAGAGTAACCCTTCAACGCGGCCCAGATCATTATCTAAATGTTCCAGTAAATGCCTTATATCATGCGAAATGGCATGATTCTGTTCTACCAACTGTATCGTTGCACGCGCCGCTTTAAGATAAAATTCATCCGCATCCTCAATCGTTTCTGGTTGTGCGCCGAATTTAGACAATATTGGCATCTGTCGTGTCAACGAGGCACATAATGAATCGATGGTCTGAATACGAAGTCGCACCGGGTTTTCAGCGATCTGCCAATTTTCCTGCTTGTCCCGCTGTAAAACAGCTATCGATAGATCATGTGTTAATTTCTCATAAGGGTTATCTGGCACAGTTACCGATGACTTCGCTGCCTCCAATGCACCCAATACACGCTCTCGCATTTCAGCCGCCGCTTTACGGGTAAACGTAATAGCAACCACTTCCTCAGGCATATTAACTGTCACTAACAATCTGAGATACCGCTGGATTAAAAGTCCCGTCTTACCTGATCCCGCAGGTGCCTGAACAATAAACGATTGAGTAGGATCCAATGCGCGCAAACGCTCAGCCGCGTCAGAAATTTTGCTTTCTTCCTTCATCAATAGGTCCTGTCATTTTTATCGCCATGGCTACATACCGATTCTCAGAAATAAAGACTACATAGTAAAGGGCACCTCTAAAAATTCAGATTTCTAAACAAGACAAGGCGAGAACAAAAAATATTGACGCAGCATATAGCTGATATGTAAGGAGATATTTTTTGTGAGTAACGCAGTATTGTGACGGAATATGGATTTTTATAGGTGCCCTAAAGGTCAATAATACGTATACCTCACGTTGCTCTCATTACGCATTTCTAAAACGCGAATGTTTTACGAATAAAATAGTTAATAACGGCAAGACAAACCCAATGATAGTAACCGTAATCAGCAGTTGCCCTAATTCACTATAATCGGCGGGAACAGTCACTTGATCGGTGACTTGGTCTTTTACTTCACGGGTCACTTCAAAAAATTGATTCAGGTATTTGGTACCCAATTGCGACGCAGACAATGCCAAGTTCGTGAAGGATGCCATCACGGCAAAAAAAGTGGCCTTCAGTTTCTCCGGCGCAGAGTTCGCAATCCATGCCAGCATAGGAATCATGGCAATTTGACCCAACGGTGATTCCAACGCGGTATCAATTAACGCAATAAATCGTGCATCCACAACACCGCCTGTCACTGAAGCCGTCCATTCATGCAAACCAAAGAACATGCCAATAATTGGCATGGATAGCAGCGTGCCCGCTATGGTGAGAAAGCCAATGATATAAGCGATGGAGCGCTCCGCCATGAAGCGACGGAAAATGAACATGCCAAATAAAGTCAACGTTGCGCCAACCAACGATAACACGGCTAGAAACTGCTGATCGAACGCCAGCTCATCAATCATCCACCAGGTTGAACCAGCACCTGGTCCTGGTATTGCACGGAATACAAATACCAACACTGCGGTACCCACCAGTACGTTTCTCGCCTCCGGTTCCAATTCGCCGGTAAGACGCCACATCAGAAATAAGACAATCGACATCGAAATAACGAAGATAATTTCTTCACCACCGGACATACGACTCAGGCCGACACCCAAAGACAACACGGTAAATAACAGACCACCGCCAAGAATCCACCAGTTCACTGGCGGCGGATCAGAGTGCATACCCAATAAACTCAGGGCTTCCTGACGACTATGACCTTGCGCCACAAATCGGGCGAGATCACGCCGATGTAACCAAGAGGCAAAAACCACGCCGAAGATCGATACGATTGGAATGATTAATGCGAGCTGGTAAACAAACATATAAACCGCCTCTTTTTCAG
Source organism: Nitrosomonas sp. (assembly GCA_021774195.1). Classification (GTDB taxonomy): domain Bacteria; phylum Pseudomonadota; class Gammaproteobacteria; order Burkholderiales; family Nitrosomonadaceae; genus Nitrosomonas. The sequence goes on from JAJFJJ010000078.1 coordinate 5,007, forward strand.
CCTCCGGTAAAGTTCCCGCATCACGCAATAAAAAGACATTAACTAACGAGACCAGAATACCGCCGCCAATAATAGCCACACGCCCCAGCGTCTGCATCGTTACATGCATAAATTTACGTTTATCAGGATCTAGCTTCTGCCCGTTCTCATCAACTCTCGGCACGGCCTCAACCGTCATGGCATCCGCCACCACATCTTGCAATACGTAACCAATTGGCGCGAGTAACGCCGAGATAACAAACCAGGTTTCGACAGGCGCCATGGCGACCATGGTTTCTGTGTGGCCCAAGAGTCCAATCATGATGAGCAAGCTCAACATAATCAAACTTGCTCCCAGATAAACCAGCAATCCTTTCCAGCGCCACATCAGGTCAACCAAATGTCCCATCGGCATTTTCAACGCCCACGGCAACATCATCCAGAATCCCAGCATCGCCAAGAATTCAGCAGAAAGCCCTAGTTTTTCCTTAACGTAAAAGGTACCAACAATACCGGTCAAACCCGATATACCTGCCGCCACATAGACCATCAAGGGAGGCATATATGACAAACGCATCTCACGCCCAAGCGATAAAATATTGGCACTGAACCAGTGACTCACAACTGATACAAACCCGGTAGCCGGTGGCAGATTTTTCATAGAACCTATTCTGTTTGATTAGAATGTTAACAATACAAAGTAATGATCAAATCGTTACATCTGTTTAGGACGTATCCCAACTCGCACCTGTAACGCTTCTTCTTCTCCATCGCGAATAACGGTTACAGTTACGGTTTCTCCTGGTGACAATGCCGCAATTAAATTGAGCATATCTGATGAATTCTTAACCTCATCTTCTTCCACCGCAACAAGGATATCTCCAGGTCGAATACCAGCCCGATCAGCAGGTCCGTCTCTAAGCACACTTGAGATTAACGCACCGGCAGTTGTCTTCAAATCAAACGACTCCGCCAATTCACGCGTCATGTCTTGCATACTGACACCGACCCAACCCCGTATCACACTACCCGTACGAAGAATTTGCTCCATCACTTGCTGGACCACATGAACAGGAATGGCAAAACCGATTCCTAGCGACCCACCAGTTCGAGAATAAATAGCGGTATTAATACCAATCAAATTACCCGATATATCGGTTAAAGCACCACCTGAATTTCCCGGGTTTATCGCTGCATCGGTCTGAATAAAATCTTCAAAGGTATTGATCCCCACTTCACTCCGACCTAACGCACCAACAATTCCCATTGTGACACTCTGTCCAACACCAAATGGATTTCCCATAGCCAACACAACATCCCCTACTTTAACTCGCTCAGGTTGAGCAAAAGTAATCGCAGACAAATCTTCCAAGTCTATTTTCAGAATAGCCAAATCTGTTTCGGGGTCCGAACCAATCATAACGGCTTTGGCTTTACGACCATCAGCCATCGCAATCTCAACCTCATCAGCAGCCTCAACAACATGATGGTTGGTTAAAATATACCCATCGGCGCTGACTATAACGCCAGAACCCAAGCTAGAAGTGCGCCGTCTTCTGGACTCAAAACGCTCGCCAAAAAACCGCTGAAACATCGGGTCATTCAACATAGGATGCGAAGGCGCCTTCACCTCTTTACTGGTAAAAATATTGACTACTGAAGGCATGGCACGCTCTGCAGCAGTATTAAAACTATCTGGCATTTCCATACCGACTACTGGTGAGGCTTCCTTAATCGTCACGACCCCTCCGCGCGATTGCCAGGGTAATAATTCAGGGCGCAATGTTGAGACAACAAAAAATATCGCCAACAATATTGTTGCTGTCTGTGCAAAAATTAACCAAAGTCTGTACATTTAAACGTGTTACTCCAAAAATTTATTTTCAGCATAGGCAATGTAATATGATGCCGCAAAGCCATATACAATTTTCACGCAATCAAAAGAATGGTGAATCATAAACAAATAAGGGACAAAAGGAAAAACTAATGTATCGAAATGAGCTTGAAAACCACCTGAACCAATTGCTAGAGATATCCCGTTTTCGTGATTATTGCCCAAATGGTTTACAGGTGGAAGGGCGCGAAGAAATTCACAGCATTGTTAGCGGCGTTACCGCTTCAATGGATCTTCTAGAAGCTGCCATCAGTTCGAATGCCGATGCCATTATCGTGCATCACGGCTATTTCTGGCGCGGTGAAAATGCTTGCTTAACCGGAATTAAGGGTCGCCGTATTGCCCTGTTAATAACCAACAACATCAATTTGTTCGCCTATCATCTACCCTTGGACGTACATCCTGAGCTTGGTAACAATGCGCAATTAGCTAAAAAATTGGGCCTAATAGAAACAGATCGTTTCGGCGAACAAGATATTGCCGTTCTGGGCGAACCGGCTCAACCTATGACATTAAGCGCATTGGCAGAAAAAATATCACTTACGCTGATGCGTAAACCAATGATGATTGGTGACCCAAACAAACCAATTAAACGGATTGCCTGGTGCACAGGTGCTGCGCAAAGCTATTTTGATGCCGCAATACAAATGGATATTGATGCATTCATTACCGGCGAGATCTCAGAACAAACCGTTCATATCGCCCGTGAATCCGGCATCGCATTCCTTGCAGCCGGGCACCATGCTACCGAGCGCTACGGTGTTCAGGCGTTAGGGGAACATCTCGCGCAGCAATTCGGCCTCAAACATCAATTTATTGATATTGATAACCCTGTTTAATTATAGCTCAAGAAGATCACCAAAGAACCTCATGGCATTGTTTTATAACATAATTAATGCGCCCTACCAAAACTCATCAACTATATCTAGCGATTCAATTCATAAGTTTTATCTTCTCGGAAACCTCCTGCCAAATAGAAATTCCAAACCAAACGACAATCCCATGATACGACAGCAATGTAAATCCAGAGTCAGGCTTCACTCTGTCATTCCTCTTCACTGATTAGATACACTAACATGATAACCATAACCCTTGACACAAATCGGACCCCGCTGCTCGTAATGGCACTTATTCTTCAACAAATCACGCATCGCTTTAAATCTGAATACACCCAGCAAAACCATGAGATTGTTGACGCCGGTCGAATATTGACCATAAAAGCCAACAAGTATAAGGCTTGCAAGCAAAAAAATAGTGTACTTGTGCAATATTCAGGTAGCGCAAGGACTTCGGACTAACCTCACTTCTGATTGAGTATCTCGAAGCCCTGCCAGTCCAAGGGCGGAGCCTCCCTGGCGTAGCGCTCCGAGCGTTCGGCGAAGATCGACAAGACGGCGTCTTCGGGGTCGAAAGCTAAGGCTGCGGTGAAGATCTCGTGTGCCTTAACGAAATCGCGGGCAAAGTAGCGCTCCATGGCACGACTCAACTGATCCTGCGTGGACTCCTTCGCAACACGACGTTCAGGAGTCTCAGCGTCGAGCACCTCGTAGAGCACGACAGCCTGTTCTTTGCCCTTGACCGCAACACGGTCGATCATGCGAACGGAGAAGGCCTCTGGCGCGCGCAGACGTTCGTAGGTATGCTCTCCTATCAGGAATGGCGCATGATAAAATTTGGTGAGCTGCTCAATTCGAGAGGCCACGTTAACACAGTCCCCCACCACGGAACATTTAAGGCGATCGTGCGCGCCCACCGTTCCCAACACCAGGGCACCCGTGTTCACCCCCAACCCCATTCTGAGAGTGGAGCACCCACTGACAATCAACTCGCGGTTAAGATCCTCAAGTGCGCGCCACATTTTGATACCCGCTTCCACAGCCATGTCAGCGGAGCGCCCGAAGAGCGCCATAATCTCGTCACCGCTATATGAATCGATAAACCCTCCGGCTTCGGTAATCGGTTTGTTGAGCCGACTAAAATATTGATTCAACAGATCAATGACTGCGTGCGGGCCGAGGCGCTCCGCCAAGGGTGTGAAATCGCGCAGGTCAGCGAACATCACGCTCATTTCCCTAGCAACCGACTCACCCAGACCCACCTGCGCGATGTCGTGGTGTCCCAGGCTCTCGAGGAACTGACCCGGAACAAAACGCTGCTGCGCCTCCGTCAGGCGCAGCTGATCTTCAAAGAGCCTGGCATTCTCCATCGAGATCGATGCCTGCGTAGAGAGCAGGTTAACAATCTCGACACGCTCTTGGGTGAAAGCACCGGTAGTCAGATTATTCTCCATATAAAGCACCGCCCGGAACTGACCATGACGGAAGATCGGAATACAGATGACTGACTTCGACTGATGTTCGACAATATAGGGGTCGGTTGCGAAACGACCGGACTCCGTCGCGTCGTTCAAAACTAGCGATGTACCGGTGCGCAGCACATTATTGATCACCGAAACAGGCAACAGCGGGTCCTCCCCCGGAACCTGCACGGGCATCGGTACAGCATGGGAGGATGTATCTGCATCTCGCCCCGCCTCGCTATGAGCCTGAATTACGAGCTGCTTGCCCTCACGCACGACAAAGTATCCTTTCTGACCACCAGCATTCTCGAGCACGATTTGTAGCGTGGTTTTCAGGAGTTGCTCCACGTCGATCTCGCCGGAAATCGTCTGCGACGCCTTCACCACCGAACTCATGTCCAGCACAGCCGAGTCCAGGACGCGCGTCGTCGCGGCAAGAACCTGCATGGCGACTGCTCCCCCTCGCGTCGCTAGCGGCGAGTGGAGCAATTGAGAAAACTGCTGCTCCAAGTGCTCGACCTTTCGGCGAGCCCCCCAGCGATAGTAGAGGTAGTAGGCTGCGCCCAGGTATCCCTCAGCGGCCTTCGACAAGCCGACATTAAAAAGATACTTGGCGGTCAGTTCGTTCGCCAGGGCCTCGTCGCGACGAAACTCGCTGGCCTTCGCGGCGCTGATTGCTTGCTCGTACAACCGTAACGCATCCGGCATCCTATCTGCCAGCCGGGCAAGCTCGGCCTCCATGAGGAGACGCAGGTGGTCGAAGTTCTCCGGGCAGTTGTCAGCCCACATCGCCATCTGGCGATGGTCCGCTTGCAACCTCTCAAGCGTCTCCTCCTGCTGTGCTGCGTCCATGTCCGGGTAAAGCCCCGCCCGCGTAAGGAAGGCCAGGATGTAGAAACGGACCAACTGAGGCAACGACATGGAGGATGCAATGAGCTCATCCTGGACCCGAACATGTTCGAGTGCACCTTGGTAATCGTCGTAGAAGAAGTGGATCTCCGCTTTGTAGATGTGGTAGTTGGCGATCCCGGTCATGAATCGCCGCTGCCGCATCCCCTCGACACACCGCGCTTCGTCAAAAGAGGTGTCGTTCATGGAATACAGCCCCTCAGTCAGCCCCTGGAAATTCAGCTGCATCTGCAGAAATAAGGTCCCTGAGTCCAGAGAATCCTGATACTCACAATCCTTGACGATAGCGAGGTATTTGCGCTGTTCCCGGGAAGCCGTTTCCAGGTCGAGGGCCGGGTCCCAGATAATGCAGTCCTGGGCACTGTAAGCCAGATACAGCAGGTCTCCGGATTGATACCCGGCTTCGATTCCCTTGAGAAACCAGGGCGTCATACTCGACCAGTGATTGCTCCAATGGTGGATGAACATCGCATAGACGTAGATGATCCGTGATTTGAGCGCAATGTCGTCGAAACGCTCGTTCATCGCCACTGCAAGCTTGCCGTACTCGAAGCCCAGGGCCGTGTCGTTCAAAGCGCCACACAGAAGCATCCCGTAGGCCGCGTAGGCGAACGCAGACTCGGGGCTGTTGCCGTGACACAGAGAAAGATTGACGGATTTCAGGACCAGGTACGGAAACAGATCTCCACTCCCCGATAGAAAGGCTGCCGGAAAGATTTCCATTAACAAACGGATCGCGACCTGCGCCGCAGGATCCGTGAGCTCTGGCGCATCGATCAGATCGGATAGGGAACGCCCCCCGAGGTTCACCTGCACCTGTGCTACCTCGTCGGCGATATCATCGAATCCTGGAGTCTCGATTAGGTCGATCCCCAATAATGACAATCCGGCGATGGCGGCCTGAATGGACTCGCGCATCTTACCGATGGTGGCATACTGACGCGTGCGTGCCGAAAGGATCTCCGCCTTCACCAGCGGCGTCCGCGCGTGCTTGAGCATCGTCTCCGTCCACTCATCGGCTACCGCGTAATCGGCTGTCAGGTACGCGCACTGCTGGAGCTCCTTGCTCAGCGCCAGAATAAGGTCGTAATCTTTCTCCCAGGCGTCATCTGGAAGCAGTTCGTGACCGATATAAAAAAAACGGAGTGCGGAATCATACGCCGAGGACCGCTGGGCCTTGATACCTGCCTTCAGGTTCAGGCAAGCGAATTTTCGGCGCTCGCGTGGATCCTCGATCAGCTTGCGCCCGGCGTTCAGGTGACCGACGATGTCGATGAGCCGTTCTTCGATTTCTTGGTCCGTGCCATGACGTTGCATCAACCGCCCGATCGACAGATGGACTGCTTGTTTCCGATCGGCATCAATCAGCGCATAGGCAGCCTGCTGCACCCGGTCATGCTGGAACTTGTAGGTGGGATTTGTCGCGCCGACGCCATTCCCTCCCGTGGCATCTAGGTCGATGAACTTGTAGCTCTCGTTCAGGGGAATCACCATATTGCGCTCGAACGCTTCGTTCAGCCCGATGCTGGTCTGCTGCATAGAACACTCGTGAATGATCGACAGCATCCTGAGGTCGAAGGTGTTACCGATGCACGCAGCTAGCTGAAGTGCCTGCTGTGTGGACTCACGCAGACGACGCAAGCTCGCAACCATGAAGTCGATGACGTTTTCGCCCACCTCTGAATCTCGGACCGCGTCCATGTCCCAGTCCCAACACCCCGCCTCAGGGCTAAAGGCGATCTTCCCGTCCTCGTTCAAGCTCCTGAGCAATTCCTTGATAAAAAACGGGTTTCCCTGGGCCTTCTGGTAGATGAGATCACTCAGGGATTGCGAGCTTTTCTGGTCGCAGTGCAAAGTGTCGGCGATCAGTCGATCAACATCCGCCCGAACCAGAGGCTGCAGAGAGAGCTCGGTGAGCTCCCGCGTTTTACGAATCTGGTCGATGCGCACGCGCAGCGGATGGCTAGTATCAACCGCATTACTGCGATAGGCACCGATGACGAAAAGGTGGTTCAGCTCCCGCGCTGTAATGAGGCGTTGAATCAGGTTCAGCGTGGGAACATCGCTCCACTGCAAGTCATCCATGAAAATGACCAACGGGTGATCTTCGTCCGCGAAGACCTTGACGAAATTCAGGATGACAATCTGGAAACGATTTTGCGCCTCCGTGGGAGGAAGCTCCGGAACAGGCGGCTGCTCTCCAATGATCAATTTAAGCTCAGGCACCAAATCGATAACGAGTTGCCCGTTAGGCCCCAGTACTTCCCGCAGAGCCTCGCTCAACATGTCCAGGCGATGCCTGGACTCGCCAAGCAGCAGCTGCACAAGACTACGAAACGCCAACGAAATGGCGTGGTAGGCTGAACTCTGTTGGAACTGGTCAAACTTGCCCTGAATCAAGTGACCCCTGCCTCGAACGATCAACTTGCCGAGCTCGTTGACCAGAACAGTCTTGCCAACACCAGCGTTTCCAGATACCAGGCACAGCTCCTTTGCTCCATGGGCTACGTCGTCGAACAAGGCTTCGAGCTGTTCCATCTCAGTCTCGCGACCATAGAGTTGCTGCGGGATACGAAACTTCCGTGACACATCCGCCTGCCCCAACTCGAAGTGCCCGACCGATGTCGTACGCGCACACGCGTTGCGACAGCGCTCAAGATCAGTGATCAGACCGTAACTGCTCTGGTAGCGGCCCTCGGCGTTCTTGGACATCAGCTTAGAGACAATCCGCGACAGCGGCTCGGGCACATCGCCGATAACTTGGTGTGCCTCAAGCGGCGGTCGGCTGATATGGCAATGCACCCACTCAAGCGGATGGTCAGCTGAGAAAGGCAGTTCTCCAGTAAGCAGCTCGAAGAGCGTGACACCCAACGAATAGTAGTCGGAACGGTAGTCCAAGTCGCGATTGACCCGTCCGGTCTGCTCCGGCGATATGTAGGGCAGCGAGCCCTCCAGGCGCCTCGACAGGGTAATGCTTTGCCGCTCGCGCGAAAGCTCCGAGCAGATACCGAAGTCAATCAGGCGCAGCTCGCCCGATTCCGGCTCGATTAGAATATTGCTGGGTATGATGTCCTTGTGTACGAAGTCCTGCTCGTGCAAGTAACCGAGGATCTGCGCGAGGCGAATGGCAATCGAGTAACAGCGATCAAGCGAAAGCGGCCTGCCCTTACGCTGGGCCATGAGATCGGCCAACGAGAGTCCGAACGGCTCCATCTCGATGGCCAGGTTGTCCTCACCATAGGTCACCAACGAATACACACGAATAACGCCGTCGATGTTGAGCTTTTCCGCGATGCGAAACTCGCGCCGAAGCTCCGCTACATCCTGTTTTTTTGGGTACGAAGCGAGCAATGTCTTGAGAATGACCTCCATACCGTCCACCTGGCGTAGCGCACGGTAAATGACCCTCGGGCCTGATTCGTGGATCAACTGCACACGCTCGAATCCCGGGATGTTTCTCGCCACGGCGTTGGTAAGACGGCTCGCCTCCATGCATCAGACCTCGAACATACGTGCAAAGGTCGTGTGGTAGTTTTCCCGCGCGCTGTCGTGAAGTGGGCTTCCATGCCCACACAGTGCATGCCTGAAAGGCACTTTCTTCAGCCGGACGAAGTCGTCCGCCTTCGGTTCACTCTCATGAAGCCAGGCAAGGCCCAGGTTAGCGGGTACGAAGAATCCCATCTCCCTCATGGTCTCGACGGACTCATGAACAAAAAACTCGTCTGGCTCGACCCAGTTCTGTAATGCGTCACAGGCGATCATAATGCCACCCGCACGATTGAGGTGTAGGATACCCTCAGGACGCCTGGTGGTCTTGAACACAAACAAGCTGCAGTCGCCGAAAGGCATCTCACCGTCCACGACAAGCTCCTTATCGACCTTCAGGCCGTCCTGGATAGTCATTCCTGGCAGCGCCCAGAAGGTCGCCCCATAACGATCGACATAGAATGAGTCATCGATCCCATGCATATCACCGATACGGACGACATTAACCACATTACCGAGCGCTTCGAGGGCATCCAGTTCCTGGTAATCGAGCCGAACGGAGTTCACAATGGTCAGTTGATCGTCCTCTCGAACGACAGTCATGTTGCGGCTGAACTGCCACATCGACCCAAAAAACTCGTTGCGCATAGTCCCGGTTACAAAGAAGACGTCGGCAAAGACCTCCTTGATCTCGCCGTGCGGCATAGCATCTGGAAATTCACTCATAATCGGTCCCTTCAGTACGTTGCAAAAATGGCATTCGGCACAGCAAACCGGAGGCTGGCCTGAATATTGCACCAGTTGCTGGAATTTTAATGCCGAGCTGTTTCGAATTGAGCGTGCTCGTGACCGGAGGCGCAGTTATTCTGCGCTAACGGGTTCATGTGCGTTCAATTCAAAATAAAGCAAGTTAAAGATCAGTAAGTGAAACCTTAGGCACAAGCTATAGTTTCATCAAAATCGCTAAAAGCTAACCAGTATAAGGCATGCAAGCTAGTACTCCGTCTACTTGATATTGACGAATACAGTTAGCTTTTCAGCGTTACTGGCAAGGCAGGTTTCGCTGACAATGGTCATTCCCTTGTCAAGAGACCTAACGCCGCCAGTGGCGTTGAAAAGCTAACCCGCAGGGCGATCACAAAATGTCCCGTCACCGCGTTGCAGCACTTGCCAAGGGAATAACCATTGTCTGCGTGCTGCGTCTTGCGACAAAACATCTTGTAATCGCTGTATTCGTCAATATCAAGTAGACGGAGTACTAGAATATAGCGTACTGGTGCGACATTCAGGCTAGTCATACACATAACGACCGACGTAGCGGTACTCCGCGTTGTATTCGTGCAGGTAGGCATTGAGGTACCTGCGGCCAGCTGCGGAGATCAATCCACGCTTCACATCCTTGAGCGTCTCGTTGCCATCACTGGTGTCGAGTCGCTTGAGATGGAACAGGGTCATGTCCTTGCCACCAAACAGTTCATGCAGGCAATCAAGTTCACTGCGTGCACCTTTCATATCAAACACGGCCCCGGCGAGTGCTGTGTAGAGCGGATATTGGCTGAGCGTCTCCCGGTTGAACACCGACTCGGGTCGATTGGGCCGCTGAAAAGGCGGGTAACCCATGTCGCTTTGGACAGGATGCTGACGGAGCTTGTCGATATAGGCCTTGTCCAACCCCGCACGGGTTGCCCCTTTCAGGAGGATATTGAGGTAACGCCTCGTGGGTAGGCAGCTGTCATCCAGATAGGAGGGGATACCGACATAGGTGAGCGCACGCTTCGGCCCGCGGGCCGTCTCCAACTCGACTTCGATCCGCTCGTAGCCAACGCCACAGGACTCCACCACGTCCAGCAAAGGCAGATGCTCATCCTCACAGAGATGCAACAGACCATGAACCTGGTCTGCACCATCATCGGAGGGATGGATATTGCCGACACCGCCCTCGTGGCGGAACCAGTGGCGCACGTTGAACAGCAGATTCCAGCCGTGCAGTATGGCCCGTTCCGACGATAGCGGTTCTACTCCTTTGCTCTGCAGGGAGATCAGATTCAGATTTGAGCCGTAGCCAAAATAATGAAACATGTGGCTCGTTATTCAGGTGCATTGCGCATTAGCAAAGTCAACAACTCCCCCCGTACCGCTTCACCGCAGCGCGGATCATGCCATACAACGACTCCAGGCTGGTTGCCCTTGCAAGGATATCCTCGGAAATCCTCTGGGCCTCCGTTGCACCTAGTTTGTCTGCAAGAAGGGATGATATCAGGCGAGGTGCCATCAAGCGGTGCAGGTCGTGCAGCGGCACGTCCCGTCCGGGTCGGTCGTCGGGTGGAAAGGCCTTGTCGTAGGGTGGCGTGAAGTCCGGCGAGTTGTTGCGAGCAGACGACTCCAGAAACACACCCTCGAAGGTCGGCGCATGGTTGGTCCGTTCACCCAATCCCCAGCGCGACTTGGGGATGCCGTACCAGTGGAGCAAAGTGGCCAAGAAAGAGGTTGCGTCATAAGCAACGGGGGTCTCGGAACTGAACACAGTGTTTTCCTTGATCCAAGGTGAGACCAGGATGGTCGGCACCCTCACACCCATCAGATCGAATCGGAAACCGTCTTTGACATCATTCGGATAGGGATTTTCAGCATAGGGCGGCGGCATATGGTCGTAGATACCACCGTGCTCATCGAAGGTGATGACTAGCAGAGTTTCATCCCAATTGGGGCTGGCTTTCAACACGTTGTAGATCTCGTTTAGTGCTCTTTCACCCGGGACCAGATCCCCTCCGGGATGGTAGGAGGTAGTACCTGACATTGCGATCCAGACCGGCTCAAGGTAGCTGAACGCCGGTAGGGTGCCCGCTTTCGCATCCGCCTTGAATTGGTCGATGTTCCCGACATAGTCCGATCTGTTTTTGTCCACCGAGGGAATCTGTCCGTCCAGAAACAGGTGATAAGTGAACACAAAGTCCATCCATTCAACGGAGTTATAGATCTTCCAATCCGTGATACCGTTGCTCCACAGCGCCTTGAAGATCGACGGACGATGGGCCGATTTCGGCCAATAGTGATACTCCGGTCCGTTCTGGAAATTGTTGAGCATGCAAAAGGAAGATCCAGTCAGGGAAAAAGCTCGGTTGACGTCGGTGCCGCCCGGCATCGAACTGAACCATTCATCCGATACAGCGAAATGCTTGGCGAGACCATTCAAGACCGGCAGCTGTTCGGGGCTATAGGTCTCCATTACCTGACTAGTGCCGTTGTTCCATATAAAGCCCCCCATATTCGGCTCGGTGCGACGCTCATAACTGAGCCAGTTCTTATAGAACAGCTGCCGCATCACATCGGAGTTGTCATGGTAAGGGTCCTGGTCGAGCAACTCCAGCAGGTAGTCCGTACTCAACTTGCCGTCCTGGTACTTGCTCAGGTAGACCTTCTTGTCCTCGGTCTCCCCCTCATTAAAGTAATCGGTGCTGGCGCCCTTGAACGACGGATCACGGGAACCAATGAAGTGAACGCCTCCTTGTTCGCTTTTCTCGTACAGCCAGCCGCACACATGATCGAAGGATCGGTTCTCAATCATGTAGTAGACCACGTGTTTGATCTTCGTGCGCATAAAGTCAATCGTCCCGGGCGTCTCTTTGAATTGCTCCCGCACGGGAATCGGTGTCTGCACTCCGAGCAGAGTGGTGCGCTCTGTGAATGTATCCGGCAGAGCACCCCATTTGACTGGCCCGCACAACGGGTCTTCGCTCTTTGGATCGAAGTTCCAGAGCCGATAGCTTCTGTCGGCAGGAACCCAGTCAAGGATGTAGTTACCGATGGCGACCAACTGGTGTGTAGCATCGATCGAGTCCCAGCGCCCTTCCTGGATCACCGGCCTCTCCAATGGTATCTTGCTCTGCGCATCGAAGCTCCACAACCAGTACTCGCCGGTTTCGGGCAAACGGTCGAGAACGTAGCCTCCGATGGGTATCAACTCGTGCCCCAACTGAATCGTCTCGAAGGCGCCCTGCGGAGTGTAGGGCACCGGCAAGGGGTCAGCGCGGTGCGGGGTATTAGGCGCGGGATCGAAGTTCCAAAGTTGGAACGTTCCTCTTCCCTCCGTGGGAATAAAGTTGAGTATGAAATTGTCGAGCGGTACGAGTACCAGCGCCTTGTCCTCGTCGTATTTCTCCTGACCACCTTGCGGATTGCCGAAGTCAACGCGACCGTGCCAAAACTTGGTCTTCGGCCACACCCCCTTCTGGACAGCCTCACTTGCCAAGGGATCGCGGTTTTCGGGGTCGAATTCAAAAAGCCGGTACGGGTAGCAGGGGTAGTAATTCTCGAGGTCCAACGGACCCCACTCAAGCAGGTAGCTGCCAATACAGGCCAATTGGCTCTTCGCATCGAACCTGGCCTTTGGGTCTAGGGGAACTGGCGTTAGCAGATCCGCGCTGTCACAATCGAACCTCCAGACCTCGTATGCATCATCCTCGGAGTTACGACTGATGATAAAATCGTTGTTCTTCGCATCCATGCAAAATCCTCGCGTTAATTAGCCCAATAAGCCAGTTTCCAGTTCATGACGAAGCACTAGCCTGAATATTGCACCAGCACGCTATATTTTAGCTTGCAAACCTTACATTTGTTGGCTTTCAGCAATTTTGATGAAAATACAGTTTGTACCCAAGGTTTCACTTACCGATTTTTAACTTGCACAGTTTTGAATTGAACACACATATGCCCGTTAGCGCAGAATAACTGTGCCTCCGGTCGCGAGCACGCTCAATTCAAAACAGCTCGGCTGTTAAAACTCCAGCAACTGGTGCAATATTCAGACTAGGAGTCTGTACTACCTGTCGCAGCTATTGTGTACTCATGCCGCTACTGGGTTCCAAAGCGAAAATAGGTAACGTTAATACTGGGTATTGTGCGGCGGATTTTTCCCATGTGCCGATTCGAACTCAAGCGTGAGCAGATGACATCGAGCAGCTTATTCATAACCTACCTCTATCTCATCGACAATGAATGTACTGGAAGCCGGATTAGCTGTCAAGCGACTGACGAACAATAAGAAAATCACGTCATTTCGACTCAATCAGTGACAAAAAGTCATGGATTCAGATAAATCTTGGTTAAAGGAAACTTGAAGATCATTACCGACGATGGTAAAAGTCGGCTCCACGTCCTCTATGCTGTTGCCGTTGAATTGAGCCTCCGTGAAACTGGAGAGGTTGGGAGCAGTGAGAATGGTATAGGGCGTATTGAATTCAAAACCCCCATCATCCTTCTTCCAGAAGAAGAAGGTCGCATGAACTGATTTGAGAATCAGCTCTCCAGACAACGTGAGACCTGTCACGTTGGTGCCAAGCTGGGCACTGATGATACCGCCGGTCAAATCGAGAATACCAATGGTCAGTCCGTTGATGTGATCACCAATATCCAGCTCACCGTTGCCGAATAGCTGAACGCTCGCAGTCCCACCCGAAGACTTGTCGTAGAACACGATTCGTCCGCCGTCGCCACCGTTGATGCCGCCGTAAGCGATCAACTGGGCATTTTCCGCGCTCGATATGCCCGAGAATGTCGTGTAGCCGCTGGCAGCACCCGAGGTGTAGGCACCTAGGTTGAAGAACGTGCCACTGCCTGCCGTGGGAACGTTGCTGCCACCTGTATCGGTACCGTACACCGAAAATTCCGTGAAGCCGGCAGCGCCATCTTTGGTCGCAGCAGGGTGATTCCAAAAGGTGCCATTGTCTGCAGTCGGATAATAGTTGTGGTTGTTTGGAAGGCTGATTGAGAAAATCGTATGGCCGGCGCTAGAGCTACCCTCAATCGCGCTGCCATAGTTGTTAAACTTGGCGTTGGCGGCTGTTGGAGAACCGTGTTTTGCGCTGAATTCGACGTGGCCACCCCCACCTTGCTCACCCTCCCGTGCACCGTAGTTGAAGTAGTGGCCGTTGCCTGCAGATGCTCCTCTCGTTGTTACCTCGGGGGGATTATTGTTGAAGCTTGTGACACCGCCGTATGATTCAGCAGCCGGGGCAGCGTAGTTGTAGAAATAACCTTGACCTCCATTTGCGATGCCATCAAATGCTACGTCGCCGCCATTCGCCCCGCTGTACTCCTTACCCTTCACCCCGGTGTGCGTCCCTCCCCGATTGATGAATGTGCCGTTGGCCGCAGTCGAATTATCGTAGAACTGTGTATTACCACCGTCGCCGCCAGCCACCGTTCCGCCGATGTTCGTGAATGTGCCATTGGCCGCAGTCGAGTTGTTGTGGAATACCACATTACCGAAAGTATCGCCGTCGGCACCCAAGGTGCCGTAAATGGTAAAGCTAGCGCTGTCCGCCGATGAAGAGTCGCCAAAGCTTATCTCGCCGCCCACCGTGCTGTTGTGCTCCGGGGGACGGGCGGCTCCGGTCCATACTTTGAATGAGGCTGAGCCCGCTGTAGATGTATTGCTGAATCTGATGACACCTCCACCTGAGCCTTGTGCCGTCGCAGGACCAGCACAGTAGCACATGTCGGACCCTCCTGCTGTTGCGGAGTTTATAAACTTGAGCTGTGGTTTTTCGTAGCCGCTAGTGGAAGCAGCTACGATGAAACTCTGGATACACCTGGAGTTGTTGGTAACTCCCTGGCCAGCGATTGTCAAACTCGGTAAGTCAGGAGAGGGAGTGTCAAACATGAAGGTGTAGGCGGGTGCACCGGCAACAAACTCGATGTTGTTCACCGTGGTGTCACTGGTCGATGAAAAGGTGATCGCAGTCCGGAATGACGTTGTAAAGGTCGCCGTATCCGTGGGCACAGCAGCAGGAGCCCAGTTGGTCGCCGTATTCCATTCGCCAGTGGCCGGTTGGGTACTCCAAGTCGACATGGTCATATGTATCTCCTCAGGGGGTAAGGGTATTGTTCGGTCCTATAATGCAGCGTAGTTACATCCGAGAGCTGCACGCATCCTCGATTAGGTGAACCCCCTTTCTCCTAAGGCCCAAGAAGCGCCGCGATCCTGCAGGGTCTGCCTTTCTTTCCAGAACGCCCAGAGTATAGCAAATAATTAGTGTCCGGCCAGAAACAGCTGTTTCTGGCACCCATTTAACAAAAAATTAAATAGATGCTGGAATGCGTATAACAGTATTATATAAAAGATGATGTTTCCTGGTTTTTTTCATCAATATAACCATACCATTGTAAGCGGACAGATTGCCTGAACTTATGCGCTCCTATTTTTACTTTTGGGCTACTCTCATGGGCGACTTAAGTCGCAGCAATCATCTTGTATAACTTTTTTAAAACCGCAAGATATTTATAGAAATAATTTTTCAATATATTATTTAGGAGGCGATTTTATGTCACTACATGTACTAAACGATACTTCAGGAGCTTCGGTAGACTGGTGGTTTTTATATAAATTACCCGACAATGTAAAGGGGCCTGATGGCAAGAAAACAACAGGAAAGGAGTATCTTTACTTTGATTCGGAAAGCACGGAGCTGCTTTCGATGTCATCAAACCTCATTGATTCCCCTACCGGAGCCTTGGAAAACACCATTGGTCAATTGAAAGAAAATGGTTATGGGTATATTCTTTATAACGATGAAAAGCCCGGCAAGGGGAAAAATAGTGACACCTATGGACACACCAAAGGTGTCCTGGCTTTTGATCCAGCTAATAAGGACGCTTTTTGGTTACTACATTCATGGCCGAAATTCCCATCTCTCAACGGTAACAACTCACCCTCTTATGAATACGGTCAAACTTATATTTGCATTCAACTTAAGGATTTAAACACCGCCAACAATATCGCCGAACAAATGTCTCAACAAAATGCGCCGCAAGTCTATGACTTCAATATTCCCGACGGGTTGGATAAAAGCTCTTCTCTGTATAAATTAACTCAGAGAATTGATGTTAATGAAACCACGCCACCGAGTGATATAACCTTTTCTTCAAAGGCAAACAATAGCTTTAGAATGCTGGCGAAAAATCGGCATTGGGACAAGGACTTCTGGATTGATTGGGTTGGACCACAATTAAATACCGATTTGAATGTTGAGACGTGGAGAAGAGGAACCGTTCCACCAACTAAAGATAGCAATGACAAGGATGATGTTCAGGATATTCTTTACATCAATCTTGAAAACCTTAAGCTTAATTACGAATGGCATTACACTAAAGATCACTCCAAATGGGGGAGTTCCGCCAAAGGAGCAGGAAATTGGGTTTGTGTGGCAGATATAAACCGTCAAACTTCACAGGAAAACAGAGGTGGCTGTACAATTGCCTTTCAAAATAATCTGTTGTGGAAAAGCCTTTCGCAAATTGAACAGTATAAGAAGTAGCTCTTAAAGAAAATAAAGGTGGACAAGTCCAAAGGCACATCTTAATTGTCACCTAATACTGAAGTTCGAGTTTTAAGCCCTTTAATATCAACGAATAATTTTCACGATATTGTATTCTCGGGCAGCATGTTAAATATTGATAATTAAAGGATAAACAATAACATCTACTCCATATCAAGAAGATAGCTACAAAATAAAAATCTTATTTATTCCCCGGGGGTCAACGACATGAATAACAGCATCCAAATTACACTTGGCAACGAGAGCGACATCCTTAAACTGTTCCCCAACATTCCATCCGACTTGAAGGCAACGGACTTCATTGCGCATACCATTAACCAGACCTTACAGCGGGACATGTTCTTTGGCTCATGGGCAGAGGTATTTTCAGACAACGGTGAGTTCGGTGTCAAAATTACCAGTCCTCAGAATGACATCTCGCCCTATCAGGAACTGATCTCGGCATACTTTGCAGCTGGGAAGACAGCCCTGGAGCTATTCGAAAAAGCGAAAATCACCGACCCCAAACTGCATTTCCTGCTACCGTTCGGCCTTTGCATGGCACAGACAAAGTCGATTCAATTGCTGCATTTCCCGCCATTAGAGTGCTTGACCTACGTAGATTATCTGTACTCGCCAACCAACAGGCGCTGGGAAAACCTACTGAGTCATAGCGGCTACGATGGCACCAGAAACACCCTGGTCGAACGAATTGTTGACGTGGTCCCACTCGCGGCACCGGGCGGAGACTCAACTGGCATCGCACCCTACAACAACACCTTCGCAGAGTACGGAAAGCAGATGCTCAAGGCCATGCTTTCTCCCAGCGACACCGGCAAGGCCACTCAGCCAGTGGTCGCATACGGGGGCCCCGTACGGGATTGGCTGGAAAGTACTTTTCCCGATCAAATCCGCAAACAGACGACCGACGGCAAGTTGGATGTCCTCTCCGTGGTCTCACTCCCGCTCTACAACGATAAGACGCCGACGCCGGTGCTCTGCGCGAATCACCCAAGTATGTATTTCTATCTCATTGAGAAACCGTACGAACAAAGAGCAAAGGTTATGATCCAAGACCTTGTGGCCGCCGGTTGGCAGACAAAAATGTCTGAGCACTGGGATGCCAACCCCTCTAGTACTCGTGATGATCTGAAGACGTATTGGACTAAGCAATCTGACAGCCTGAAAAAAATCATCGAAGAACAGGACACCGAGTTCGGCTGGGCTCACAAACAAATCGCCTCGCCTGCCGAGTAATAACCCGATCGCAACCGAAAGCGCAGTTATTCTGCGCTTTCGGGCGCATGTACTTTCAATTTAAAACTGAGCAAGCTAAAAACCGGCAAGTGAAACCTTAGGTACAAACTGTATTTTTATAAAAATTGCTAGGTAACTATTCAGCTTACCCCTAGAATTCACCATTTCAGTGTTACAAAATGATCATTTACACGTGTAAACTCACATTTTGCGCCTTGAACTGATGAATTCTAGGGACAATCTGAACAGTTACCGCAATGTGCTGAATGGTTACATTGCTAGAAGCTAACAAGTATAAGGCTTGCAAACTGATATATAGCGTACTGGTGCAATAAAACCCACGAAACCAGAGAGAAGCATTTCATTACTTCATATCAATCCTCATCTTTATCATCTTTATCCTTTTTTTTACCGGAAAACATCGTCCACCAGATAATAAACAAAAATAACCCCAGCGCTAAGGCTGCTTCAAGTGCAAGTACCCACATATTTTCACGTTTACTGTATAGTTAATAATTTCAAAACAGCCCTTACTCTAACCAATATTTGATGAAAAACCAATTAAGTTTTCCAGTATTTGTTCTGCTCCTGTTACTCACGGCTTGCTCAACCAAAACAACGCCGCCACCTATTACGCCCGAAGAAACTACAAAACCCACTGAACCCATTACGCAGCCAACCGAGGAACCATCAGCAATATCAACACATATCCAGGTCAAATGGTCGGCATTAACCGGTTGGATGGATGATGATCTACAGCCGGCATGGGAAACTTTCTTACAAAGCTGCACGGTTCTAGCCAAGCAATCACTATGGCAAGAAACCTGTTCATTAGCCGCCTCAATGCAGCAAGTCAATAACAGCACGCTCAGAAATTTCTTTGAAACCTATTTTATGCCTTATCAAATTATCGATGACAAAGGCAATGACGAGGGATTAATCACCGGCTATTACGAGCCGCTACTGCAAGGTAGCCGCACACCATCTGAACGCTACCGCTACCCGCTTTATACCGCCCCGGATGAATTGCTGATTATTGAATTAGGTGATCTTTACCCAGAATTAAAAGACCTTCGTCTACGAGGCCGCCTAGAAGGACGCAAGATCGTTCCTTATTACAGCCGTGCCGATATCATGAACGAGCCGGAAAAATTAAACGGCCATGAGCTGGTCTGGGTCGACGATGAAGTGGAATTATTCTTCCTACAAATTCAAGGATCTGGTCGAGTCATGCTGAATGATGGCGAAATCATGAAAGTGGGCTATGCCGATCAAAATGGCTACCCCTATAACTCCATTGGCCGATTATTGGTACAACAAGGTGAACTACCGTTGGAAAAAGCCTCCATGCAAGGCATAAAACAATGGGGACAACAAAACCCGGCCAAACTAAATAACTTGTTACAACAGAATGCCCGTTATGTCTTCTTCCGCGAGCTACCCGCTGACCTATCCGGTCCAATCGGTGCCATGGGCGTACCATTGACGGCAGGCAGAAGCATCGCAATCGATCCGCGTTCCATCCCCCAAGGTGTGCCTGTATTTCTGGCCACCACCTGGCCCAACACAGACAAACCGCTGAATCGCCTAATGGTTGCACAAGATGTCGGCGGTGCGATCAAAGGCGGCATACGTGCCGATTTCTTTTGGGGATTTGGTCACGAAGCGGGTAATCAGGCAGGGAAGATGAAACAGAAAGTAAAGATGTGGGTGTTGATGCCACAAGGTTATGTGCCATCACTGTTGGTACAGCAGTAATTCTAAAACAGCCTCTACTTGTTAGAAGCCAATTGCTCCAAACGCTCAGCCAACCAAATCTTGATGATTGATTGACGTGTCACACCCAACCGCTTCGCTTCTCTATCCAGGGATTTAATCATCCAGTCAGGAAAATCCACGTTGACTCTTCTTTGTTTCTGAAGCGGTCGTTGCGCTTTAGAAAGATCTAACACGGCGGTTACATCTTTACCATCATCAAAATCAGAATCAAATTTTTTAGCTTTCATATATTGCCACCTCCTCAACACGAGAAAGCCGAACAGAAATTATTCGAATATTGTCCCCACGATAAGTAAAAACCGCAGACCAATGCTGACTTTTAATACGACCAACAGCTAACAATCGCAATTCATCAATTGTTCTCGCTGGTATTTCAATAAGATAAGGGTCATTCCAGAGCTTCTGTGCCAAAACAAAATCAATACCATGCTTTTTCTTGTTTATTTGGCTTTTCTGCTCATCAAACTCAAACATGGTATAGAAAATATACCATTCCCAGGAAAACTGCAAACAGTCTTACAGACAATCTTCACAGGAATACCACTGAATCTTTACCGGTCCCCTCAGTTGATCGCTCTTCATTACTTTAACCTAGAAAAATCAGTTGAACACAGAATTTGCATTGAATCTTAGGTCACAAGACAAGGCGCCGTTCGCAGCCAATGGCCGTAGTCCTTGGCAAAGGCGACAACACAGTATTGTGGCCTAAGATTCAATGAAAAACTGTGTTGCGTTATTACAATCACCTTCATGGTGCGCAAAACGCTTAGTTTTCATATTTGTAATTCAGTCACTTATATGCGGTTTTAGCGGTCAACTGATTTTTCTAGGTTTAATTGTCCCGTGGATATTGACTTTACACCACTAGTTTTGCTCACCAAATGGGTGAAATCGCTACGTACCCGATTATATGATTTTCAGATCTTCTGGGGGTTTGTCACGAAGCAGGTGGTCAGGCGGACAAGATAAACAAAAAGGAGAATGTGGGTACTGATGCCACAGGCTTATACTGGGCAACTATAAACAATACATCGAACAATCAATCATAGCAAAAGTGAAGCTGGCCGATAAGCCGGGTTCTGTCGTGGACAGTCATTCCTCTAGATGCACAGTTACCTGTACATTCATGCAACCTACCCGCAGGCTCCGCGAGCAACATCATCGCCTGCCTATTTGGTCTTGCTCCGGATGGAGGTTACCGCGTTTCACCGTAACTTAATACGCTCGTCTCTGTGGCCCTATTCCTCACCTCACGGTGGACGGTCATTAGCCGTCATCCTGCTCTATGGAGCCCGGACTTTCCTCCCCCTGCTTACACAGGCGGCGACTGTCTGGCCAGCTTCATGGCGAATACTATCATTAACGACTATGGGAACGCTGATTAATTCAGAATAAAGCGCTGACTAAAGGAACACTCGCAACGCAAATAATAAAACCGCCAACCAAATAAAATTTATGAAATCTTACCGTTTCTAAAGCATTCCATTAATTTGCTCTAAAACCTCTTCATCCAGCTCACCCACTTCAGCACTTAAACGCAATCGGGACACCAAATAACCATGATAGGCCTTGGCAAGATCACGCCGTGCAGAATAAAACTGTTGCTGCGCATTGAGCACATCCACTTCGGTTCTAACACCGACTTCCTGGCCAAGCATGGTTGAGTCTAATTGGCTTTGGCTCGAGACCAAAGCTTGTTGCAGCGCTTTGACTTGGGCAATACCGTTGGTCACATTCAGGTATTGTTGACGTACTTGCAACGCACTGTTGCGCCGAATGTCTTCCAAATCATGCAATGCTCTTTCCCGATTGGCGATTGCTTCTCGCACACGCGACTGAATGCCAAAACCAGAAAATAATGGCACGTTGAGTTGCAATCCAACTGATTTGGATGTGAGATCAATTCCCCGGCCAGTAAATGCGCCACCCACACCCGTTTGGTCACTGTATTGTGCAACCACATCGAGTGTTGGATAGTGCTGTGCCCAAGCTTTTTTCACCTCCTGGCTGGCAATCTCATAAACATCTTGCTGGATTTTTAAGGCGAAGTTTTTATCCTCCGCAACACTGACCCATTCATCCATACTGGCATAGCGTAAATTGAATAGGTCTGACACAATTTCTTTCGCACCAACTAAGTGATCTGGGAAACGGTCAATGATGCCCTGTAATGTTCGTTTGCTAATTTCGAGTGCATTTCGTGCGGCAATTTCCTGCGAAATAGTCAAGTCAAAACGTGCCTGCGCTTCATTGGTATCCACAATGGTCGACACACCGACTTCAAAGTTACGCTTGGCTTGTTCTAATTGTTTTAGGATGGCCTTTTTCTGGGCTTCAGCCACTTCTACATCAACCTGGGCATCTAATACGCCAAAATAAGCTTGGGCCACACGCAAGATTAAATCTTGTGCTGCCAACACGAATTCTGAGTCCGCCCTAGAAACTTCATTTTTTGCTTGTGCATAAATGATGAAATTCTCAACCCGTATCAGCGGCTGGGTTGCCGCAATAACGAAACCACGGCTTTGAATAGTCACTTCGGGGTTAAATGGCGTGTTAATTTTTTGTACTTGGCGTGTACCACTTAGATTGATATTGGGTAAAAAACCAGCCCTACCTTGTGGCAATTTCTCTTGCGCAGCAACAAAAGCCGCGCGTGCAGACCGATATTGCGCGTCTTGTTCCAGCGCCTCACGATAAATCTCCATCAGATTAGATGCAAATGATGCAGTATTCATCACGACACACAAGAACAAACCGAGAAGAATTTGTAAGTATCTCATATTGATTTCCGACCAGTTTTTGGAGCCATTACTAAAAAATCGGCTGCTCCTAAAATTAATCTATCAATCAAAAGTCGAACCTTTCTGGCTGTTTTGCATTGGTGAATGGAACGGTATAGGCTTCAAACAATACTTTTGTTATGAATTCACCGGACGCATCATTGGTCACCAAGACGACATCCATTATGGGGTCATCTCCAACAATCGCGACTAATCGTCCGCCTGGGTTTAAACTCTTCTGAAATGCTTCAGGTAATACGGGTGTAGAACCCGTTAATACAATAACATCATAAGGCTCATGTTTTGACCAGCTTTGCGCTCCATCCCCCTGTTCCACGGTAACATTATTAATCCCGTGTGATTTCAGGTTGTTTTCAGCCATTACCTTTAATTCCGGCACGATTTCAACGCTATAAACATGTTCGCCTTGTTCAGCCAGTAATGCCGTCATGTATCCACTACCACTTCCAATCTCCAGAATTTTATCTGTTTTTTTGATGTGGAGTTCCTGTAGAATACGTGCTTCCATTTTTGGTGACAACATCATTTGACCATGACCTAACGGAATATCCATATCTACAAAGGCCATCTCGCGATAGGCTTGTGGGACGAATTCTTCACGTTTAACTTTATATAATAAATCAAGCACATCATCATCCAGCACATTCCACGTACGAATTTGCTGGGTAATCATATTGGATCGGGTTTCTTCAAAGTTCATATTATTTCTTTCAATTAAAGTAACAGACTTGCAATTATTTCACATTTCTATTAGCTTCACAGCATCAGCTAGGGGTCCGTACCAGAAAAAACTGGAATTTCGGTGAGATAGTCCCTTAATACCTGAAACGGATAATGCCGTCGTAGGGAAGCTGGGACTAGTCCTCCCGCTCTTTATGGCATCTCAAGGAGCATACAATGAGCATCACAAATTTAAATCAACAAAATTTTTCTAATAGCACTGCTAAAGTTGATGAGGCAGCGATTAAACCACTGCCAAACTCTCGTAAAATTTATGTGCAAGGTTCACGGCCTGATATTCAAGTGCCGATGCGCGAGATTAAGCAAGCCGACACAACTACCAGCGGCGACGCAGAAAAAAACCCGCCGATATGGGTCTATGACACATCCGGTCCCTATACAGACCCAACTGTAAAGATCGATATCCGCTCAGGCTTACCCACGTTACGTGAAAAGTGGATCGAAGAACGCGGTGATACCGAAATATTATCCGGTCTCAATTCCGCTTATGGCCAACAGCGCCTAAATGATCCTAAATTAGCGGATATGCGCTTTAATCTACAACGCAAACCGCGACGAAGCAAAACCGGCATGAATGTCACGCAGATGCATTATGCACGTCGCGGAATGATTACGCCAGAGATGGAATTCATTGCCATCCGCGAGAATCAGCGATATGAAGCATTCAGCGCCGAGAATCACGATTTATTCACACGCCAGCACCCTGGGCAAGATTTTGGTGCCTCACTACCTAAAAAGATTACTGCTGAATTTGTGCGCGATGAAATCGCTCGTGGACGAGCCATTATTCCAGCCAATATTAATCATCCTGAAGCCGAACCGATGATTATCGGACGTAACTTCCTGGTCAAAATTAATGCCAATATCGGCAATTCCGCATTGGGTTCCAGTATTCAGGAAGAAGTCGAGAAAATGACCTGGTCGATTCGCTGGGGTGGCGACACCGTAATGGATCTTTCTACCGGTAAGAATATTCACGAAACCCGCGAATGGATTATTCGCAATAGTCCGGTACCGATCGGTACCGTGCCAATTTATCAAGCGCTTGAAAAAGTGGATGGCAAATCAGAAGACCTCACCTGGGAAATTTTCCGCGACACGTTGATTGAACAAGCCGAGCAGGGCGTTGATTATTTCACCATTCATGCGGGTGTGCGTCTAGCTTATGTGCCGATGACTGCCAAGCGTATGACCGGTATCGTCTCACGCGGTGGCTCCATCATGGCCAAATGGTGTTTGGCGCATCATGAAGAAAGTTTCTTATACACACACTTTGAAGACATATGCGAAATCATGAAGGCGTATGATGTCAGCTTTTCATTGGGGGATGGCCTACGTCCCGGATCAATTTATGATGCCAACGATGAAGCGCAATTTGCCGAATTAAAAACACTGGGTGAATTAACTAAAATCGCCTGGAAACATGATGTACAAACTATGATTGAGGGGCCGGGCCATGTGCCGATGCACCTGATCAAAGAAAATATGGACTTGCAGCTGGAACATTGCGACGAAGCGCCTTTTTACACCCTGGGGCCGTTAACCACCGATATTGCACCGGGCTATGATCACATCACCTCCGCGATTGGCGCCGCGATGATTGGCTGGTATGGCACCGCGATGCTTTGTTATGTCACACCGAAAGAACATCTGGGTTTGCCGGATAAAGATGATGTCAAGGATGGCATTATCACCTACAAAATTGCTGCACATGCAGCGGATCTGGCAAAAGGCCATCCTGGTGCGCAGATTCGAGACAACGCACTATCCAAAGCACGTTTTGAATTCCGTTGGGAAGATCAATTCAATTTGAGTCTTGATCCGGACAAAGCCTTACAATTTCACGATGAAACCCTGCCGCAAGAAGGAGCCAAGGTCGCCCATTTTTGTTCCATGTGCGGACCCCATTTCTGTTCAATGAAAATCACTCAAGATGTTCGTGATTATGCCGCCAAACAAGGTGTCAGTGAAAATGAAGCACTGAAACAAGGTATGGAAGAAAAATCTGAAGAATTCAAGAAAACCGGTTCTGAAATTTACAATAAACTATAACCATAGGCACACCATATCAACATGGACCTGACTTTATTACTGAAAGCATTAATCCTTGGTATTGTTGAAGGCTTAACCGAATTCCTACCGGTCTCATCAACCGGCCATCTGATTCTGGTCGGTGATCTGCTAGATTTCAAAGAAGATCGTGAAAAAGTTTTCATGATCGCCATCCAGTTAGGCGCAATTCTGGCCATATGCTGGGAATATCGCAGCAAGATAAAAGATGTTGCCGTCGGTATCGGATCAGACAAATCAGCCAACCAGTTTGTGCTGAATTTGTTAATCGCATTTATGCCCGCCGCCATTCTAGGCTTGTTGTTTATTGATGTGATTAAACAATACCTGTTTAATCCGTTATCCGTTGCAACGGCACTGGTGATTGGCGGCGTCGTGATTTTATGGGCGGAGCGGCGCGATCATAAGATTGAAGTCGAACAAGTTGACAACATGGACTGGAAACATGCGCTCAAAGTCGGTTGTGCACAATGCTTAGCGTTGATTCCGGGGACCTCACGCTCAGGTGCAACCATTATCGGTGGTTTACTATTTGGCTTATCACGCAAGGCGGCCACCGAATTCTCCTTTTTTCTGGCGATCCCCATCATGTTCGCCGCCACCTTTTACGATGTCTACAGAAACTTTGATATCTTGGAATTCGATGATCTGAGCATGTTTGCCGTCGGTTTCATTGCTGCATTTTTCAGCGCGCTACTGGCAGTACGCGGCTTAATCCGCTTCATCAGCAATCACGATTTCACGGTTTTTGCATACTACCGGATTATATTTGGCTGCGTTATATTGCTAACGGCTTATACGGGTGTTGTGGGATGGTCAGAGTTTGGGTAAAGAGTCGTCCTTTAGATCGGTCACTACACAATGCAATGGCAGGCATCTGTCCTTAGGTGTCCTTAGGTGTCCTTAGGCAAGGGAGAGTAGTAACCTTCTCAAAGATGGTTTTTAGGAAGCATTTTTTTATGCAAAATACGGACAATAAATATATCATGTTTTCTTTGTCGGTAATAAATCACATGACTAACATGCCGATAATAATTATATCCTGTCTTTGTTTCATCACTGCATATATAGCTATGCCCTAAATTTGGATTATTAGCCAGTAGTTGTAAGCTTTCCTCTAAACCTGATAAGTACTTGTCCGTTTGTAGTTCGCCAAAATCGTGAATACTACGTTTTGTGATGTGTTTAATATCCTGGTCTGTTCTTTTTGATTTTGTATAACTACTTGTCATAAATTTCAGATTTAGCTTCGTTCACAATCTCACTAAATGATTTGGTGCTTTCTCCACTATTTTCTCCTTCAATTAATGACTTTTGTAACATTGCAAACCTTACTTCTTGTTCTTCTAGTAAACGAAGTCCTGCGCGCAAGGCTTCACTAGCTGAACCATAACGCCCTTCTTGCGTCCATTTGGCGAGCATCTCTTCAAAATGATCACCAAGATTTACACTTGTAGTTTTACTCATAATAATTGACCTTAAACCAGAATTACTAATATTTACCATATATCAGCAACTCTTACAAACAATGCGCTCTACTGGAGTAATAACTGAGCAGCTACAATTGTAGCGGGGTAATCGGAGTTTGCATGGGAATTATTGTTTTTAGATCAATCATTCATGCGCTATGCAATGGTACGTATCTGTCCTTAGGCAAAAAAGATAAGTAATGTGTCCCTAGACACTTGCCTCACATTGGGCACTCGGTAAAGTTTTATGCACGAAATAAGGGGTTAGATTTAACGCACCTATAATACAAATGGCTTTATTTACCACTCAATCTTCTCGTAAAGCTTTTTTACGTGCTAATTGTTGCTTTAAATAGCGAATGATGTCATCAGATTCATATAACCACTGAACGTCGTCGTCTTCATGTTCTATGCGCAAACAGGGCACTTGCGTTTTTCCGCCGCCCATGAGCAACGCTTCTTTGTTTTTGCTAGAAGATAGAATGTCTTTTAACGGTAATTCAAACTCCATCCACCAAAGCGCTAGGCGCACCTTGATGCAAAACGGGCATGATGCAAAATAGTATAGCTCGTGGCCCTTAAGCCGATTTTTTGTTTTACGCATAATCCTATCTGACAAAATCGTACCCGCCAAAGTACTATGGCCACACGAATGATTTCATAATAAATAGCAATACAACATCGCCAATAATAACCAAAGAAGCAAGCAAAATTGACGGTCAACAACTTGCCGAGTATAACTAGTTTACACAGCTAGCAGCAACTGTCAGGAGCAGCGAAGGACACCAGCATTTCTAAAGGATTAAATCGATGGGGCGATCTGGGTATGGACTACACAGTTTGATAGGCAACGGCGGTTTGCTAATTCAAAACCAAGAGGGAACCATCTACGTTGGGTCAGGTGACACCGTGTACTTAGGTTTCGATAGCTGTCCTCCTAATTGTGGAGACGGTGAAAGTGTCGGTGAGCTAGGTGGAAGAAAAACCACATTGGCGGCAATACAGCCCATGTAGAAGAAGCATCAAAGAAACATGCTGATGAAATCGACTCGCAGCTGAAAATCCTCGCTTAAGGACAGATCTGAGAGCATCATCAAAATGCATGGCGAACAAAAGGGCATGAGCCAAGACAAATACAGGAATAACGGTTAAGAATGAATTTTTTATTCGAAAACACATAGAGGGCCGCATCCTTCATTATTACAAACAATAACTGAGAACACAGCGAGTAAGCGCCATGAATATGGTTTCGCAAGACTCTTTTACTCACAAAAGGTTGGTTAGCCGAATTAAAATGCCTTACCTATCGGTTTGTGGTTATGCATCAAAACTCATCCGTTACGATAATCAATTAACAGGAGGAAATCATGCAACATAATCCAGACTTTTTAAGATTGGTGGATGCTGCAAAACAGCGGATAAAAGAATGTTCAGCGAATGATGTTCTGCTTCGCATGAACAGGGGAGAGTCGTTTCATTTTATCGATGTCCGTGAAGATCATGAATACCAGGCCGATCATGCTGCAGGAGCCAGCCATCTGGGCAAGGGCATTATTGAACGCGATATTGAAACGGTGATACCTAACAAGCACGAGTCAATCGTATTGTATTGTGGTGGCGGGTTCCGCTCCGCCTTGGCGGCAGATACGCTACAGCAAATGGGATACACCGATGTGTTGTCTATGGATGGCGGCATTAAGGCCTGGCGAGAAGCAGGGTATCCAGTCGAGTGTGACGGATCGGATTAGCCATATTTTCATCATTGCTCCATTGATATCATTAAGAAAAGCTAGAAAAGAGGTCGTAGTCGTTTTCTTTTTCATATTTAATTCAAAAATCAAACATAGCACCAATATCGCATCAAAAAAGGGCTACAATCCATTTTCTGCGCTCTACCGCACTAAATACGATTAGATAATTTTTCATCGGTTTTCTCGATTTTGAAACACGTATACACAAACAAGCCATGATCACCAATCACATCTTGCACAAATTAGACCGAACCTAACCGTTTTGGGCAACGAACAGGATCAATAAATAGTACAATAAGCGGAAAAACCACATCCAAAA
Organism: Nitrosomonas sp.; assembly: GCA_021774195.1. Lineage (GTDB taxonomy): Bacteria > Pseudomonadota > Gammaproteobacteria > Burkholderiales > Nitrosomonadaceae > Nitrosomonas. The sequence goes on from JAJFJJ010000078.1 coordinate 34,079, forward strand.
CAATTACGGTGTTTATCGCACAATCCATCACCAGTTTTTATAACCTAGAACAAGACCGGTTAAGTCTGATTTTTACCGATGTCGATCAAAAACAGTTGATGGGGCAACTTACCCGCCAAATGTTCAAAGGTTTATTGACTAAGTTACCCGATTGGCTCATCGAACAAAGCACCAACAACGCACCACAATCGACCGATCAAAAACACAAAATCAACAAAATTCTGCACCAGATTTCACAACAGGAAGTCAATGTCACCTACAGCAAAACCCAGCCGGAACATCAAATGGAAACATTTCTCATCGGCTCGCTCAATTTTTCCAAAACTAAACCGGAAGATGGCGGCCTCAACATTACGCTAAGATTCATCAACCCTGACAACACAAAAAACGTCACAATTACCCTTAAACAGGAACAATTACATAAACTTATCAACGAAATACTTAAACAAGTGAAAAACTGGGACTTAAACAATCCATGGCAAAACAAAGACACACTGATGATTTCACTCGATCAGGCTAATAAAGTAATGCATTAGGAAAATTGAACATAACTATTCAGCTTACCCCTAGTGCTCCGTCTACTTGATATTGACGGATACAGTTAGTTTTTCTGCGTTACAAAATGATCATTTACACGTGTAAACTCACATTTTGCGCCTTGAACTGATGAATTCTAGGGGCAATCAGAACAGTTACCGAAATATACTGAATAGTTACAATTGAACAAAATCAACCGGAAAAGATGCGGTAAACAACACGATAAAATCATTTATGATAATCCGGTCCAGCAAAGGCATCATCACCGTAAATCAACAACCGTACCAATTATTAGCCTTGCTCCCACGGCAAGCCCGCCACTTTCCAGCCTGACAAGGTACTACGGTGACCAGCTTCATCTTTATCGCCTTCAAAGCCTTCCAAAACATTGTAACAATCAGAAAAACCCGATTGCGTAGCAATCATCGCTGCATGGCTGGAGCGTACGCCGCTACGACAAATAAATAAAACAGTCGTACTCTTGTCAACGCGATTAATTAGTTCATCAAGAAAATTGGAATTGGGCTGCATGCCGGGATAAGACCGCAACTCTATTTCAACCGAGCCGGGAATACGACCAACCCAATCCAGTTCTGCATTTGAACGTACATCAATAATTTTTGCATCCGGTGATTTTTGTAGCAATTTATATGCCTCGGCAGGAAGCAATGCACCACGATATTGCAGATCCATCTTTTTTGCTCGTTGTTGTGCACGCTCTTGTATTTCTATTGAAGTTTCTTCCATCACGGTTATCCTGTTAGTTGTTGTAAATCATTACCAATAATTTTCACAATCGATTGAAATTATTTACCTTTACCATCACTACAGACACTATTCCTTTCTTGGGCGTATCATCGTTCTGAAGGCCCAGCCCAATATACTAGTACTTCGTCAATATCAAGTAGACGGAGTACTAGCTATAGCAAATTAACAAAATCCCTTATTTCTTTTTTTAGCTCATTATAGGCCAACAAACCGGATTTGAGTTCATCAGGTATTGCGGTATTGCAAGCACCGGCTAACAGACCAAGTATCATTCCCCGGTGCACATTGTCTCCACCCGCATTAGCGTTGGCTAAAAGAGATGCTTTAAAATCTGTATTATTTCTTTGTAACAGACATAATAAAAGCGGCAAGCCATGCTCGGGATAACAAGCGGTTGCAAACAGTTTGCCGATAATCTCCTCATCAGAATATTCTGTTAGCACGCGATTAACATCCAGATATTGATCGGAAAATTCGGTATGGATGCTCCACATCTGATCTTTAGGAATATTTCCCGGGCCTTTATGTGCCCGATAAGTTTTTGAGAGATCTTCACCACTGATCTTAATCAGCCGAACATTTTTTGCGTAATCAGAAATAGTTTCCTGTGGGCCTTCCCCTCTTAATAGCGCATGTAAAAGTGGAACCAACACACCCAAAGCGGAAGAAACATTCTCAGACCGGTGAGTTAATTGCTGATGGGAAATGGCTTGACCAAACCCTTGATAGGGTTCTTTTGCCAAGATTGAAAGCACCAAAGGGCGAATAACGCCGCCGTGTGAACCAATAGACCAAACAGCGCTCTGTTTCTGGGCACAAAGCTCCGGTGCAACGCCTTTAGAATAATTTTCAAACCAGGCACGAATATAAATTTCACAATAAGGATCTTTATTATTCCCCGGTGTCGTCATGTAGGTAATAAAGTCGTGTAAAAATGCATCCTGATCATAACCGTCCTTAGCAATCACGGACCGCATTAACACACGCACCAGATTTGCACCTAAGGTATTTTCGCCGGCTTTTAACCCATGATGGTAATGATAACGCTCATTCAATACCGGCATCGCGTTAGCATGTTCACCTGCACGCTCAGCGGTCTGTATGGCGAAATGGTTATAAGCGGTGTTATAAAAGCGGATATGATCATGCAAGATGTCATAGGAACGACCCAGCGCTTTTGCTTTGGAAACATCCGGGTGGTAGCCGTTTCCAACCATAAAAGATTCAGGGTGGGGATGCGGCGCATCATTGTAACCATTAATAACACCAAAATCCCTTTTCAGATATTTCAGCTTGTAATACCAATGTGCAGGCATAGAAAGCGCATCGGCGATAAAAAGCCCCCACAGCGCATTCTCAATGCGTATCTTCTCATTTGGTAATACTTGTAATGCGCTTGTACCGGGTGCCACGGTTATCGAATTTTGCATCATATTTTCCTCATACTTAATTTTCTAACAGAGTCTATCTGCTGATCAAATACGAATAAACAGCAATAATTGCAAAATATTGTTCACGTTTTTAGAACTACTGGATTTTAATCTCTCTATCCCAATAAGGGTAATCGCCAAATCGTTCCACTAAAAAATCAATCAACACCCGTGTCCTTTGTGACAAATAACGAGCCTGCGGATAAACCGCATAGGCATTAAGTTGAGGCGGGTCGTAATCAGATAATATAGGCACTAGTTCGCCAGAAGCAATTGCTTTCCATACGATAAAAGTTGGCATTATGATGATACCGTGCCCGGCAACAGCCATATTTTTTAGAAAATCACCATTATTAGCAATCATCTGGGCGGAAATATTAATTAAATGCTGTTCTCCCTGTCGATCTGTGAGCTTCCAGGTCAAGGAACCTGACAAACTATAATGCAGCAATTGATGATGTTTCAAATCCTCAGGCGTTTTCGGTATACCCTGTTTTTTTAGGTAATCTGGGCTGGCACAAAGTATGCTTTTAATCGGGCATATCTGACGCGCAATCAAACTTGAATCTTTTAACACTCCGATGCGAAAAGCGAGATCCATTCCTTCTTCAACCAAATCCACTTGCCCATCTGAAAAATTAATATTAATGGTCAGTTTAGGATGTTGTTTGATAAAGGAATCAACCGCTGTAGATAAATGACACAATCCAAACGATAACGGGACCGCCAGATTTATCGTCCCTTCAAGAACACTGTTAGCATCTTCCGTTAAGGCATTGAGCTCAGCAACATCATCAACGATCTTTATTGCGCGTTCATAGTAATTCCGGCCCGCTTCAGTCAAGCTCGATTTACGTGTGGTTCGATTCAATAAACGCACGCCCAAGCGCTTTTCCAAATCAACCAACCTGCGACTAACCGCAGATTTAGCCAGATTCATCTGATCGGCAGCACGACTAATTCCGCCAGCATCTACCACATGGATAAACATGTTCATGTCTTCTAGTTGGCCCATTACAATTGTTCTCAAAAAATGAATAATATTTTGCAATTATTGCTGTTTATCCTTAATTGATCAACAGATAAACTCTGCTAAAAATAAGCATAAGGAGATTGTGATGCAAACATCAGCAAATATGGAACCAATCACTAGAGCGTTACAAACATTAACCTCGGGCCAGCCCGTATCCGACGGTGATGGCGTCAAGATGACACGCATCATTGGCACACCGGAGCTAAACATGTTGGACCCGTTTTTATTATTGGATACATTTGAAAGCGACCAAGCACAGGACTACATCGGCGGTTTTCCTGATCACCCACACCGTGGTTTCGAGGCGGTTACTTATTTGTTGGCCGGATGTATGCGCCATAAAGACAGTGCCGGTCATGCTGGTGTGATCGAAGCCGGTGGCGTGCAATGGATGACTGCCGGTAGGGGTATTATTCATTCAGAAATGCCAGAACAAACGGATGGCCTATTGCAAGGATTCCAACTGTGGATCAACTTACCGGCCAGTAAAAAAATGCAGGCGCCTGCTTATCAAGAATTTCCAGCCAATATAATTGCCGTGGAACAACTGGAAAATGGCACTGAAATACGCGTGATCGCCGGGTCGACGAACAATGGCACAACCGGCCCCGTGATTAATCATCATACCAATCCGGTTTATATGGACGTCTCGTTACCCAAAGGCCAACGCTTTGAGCAGGCAGTCGACACAGATGACAATGTTTTTATTTTTGTCATTACCGGCGAGTTATCGGTCGGCGACTCAATGCGCAACATAGGCCGACATCAAATGGGGGTCTTCGGTGAAGGCGATCAAGTGGTTGTCACCGCCAATGAAGCGGCACGCTTTTTATTCGTAGCGGCGCGTCCATTAAATGAACCGGTTGCGCGTGGCGGTCCGTTTGTTATGAATACCAAGGCAGAAGTATTACAGGCATTTGAAGACTTTAAGCAAAATCAATTTATCAAAAGAACGGGAAACTAAAATGAAAGAACAACTCGACCCAACACATATCATGCAAACAGCAACGGCCTTTTGGGCTTCCAAGGTATTACTCACGGCCGTCGAACTAGAACTTTTTACCATCCTGGGTGACAAGTCAATGACTGCGCAGCAGCTTGGCGAAACACTGCAGCTTCACCCACGTGGTACTTATGATTTTTTTGATGCGCTGGTCGCCTTGAAATTTCTTGAGCGCGACGGCGCGGGTGAAAAAGGGCGCTATAAGAACACCCCAGAAACTGGTGTATTCCTCAATAAAACCAACCCGGCTTATATTGGCGGGTTACCGGAAATGCTCAATTCGCGCCTGTTCGGGTTTTGGAACAACCTGGGCGCTGCACTCAAAACCGGGCAGCCTCAAAATGAAACGAGGCACGGCGGCAAACCAATGTTTGAAGAATTGTATGCAAACGAGGCTTCGCTTGGAGAATTTCTCAATGCAATGAGCGGTTTTCAAGCGCAAAATTTTAGCCAACTGGCTGAAAAATTTGATTTCTCGAAATACAAAACAGTGAGCGATATTGGCGGCGCACTGGCTTTGTTAACGCGAACGATTGGTGATCAACACAAACACCTCTCTTTCAACAGCTTCGACTTGCCGCCAGTCGCACCGCACGCACAACGCCATATTGATGCAGCAAATATGAGTGACCGCATTACTGTCGTACCAGGTGACTTCTTCAAAGACAATTTTCCAAAGGCTGATGTGATCACCATGGGAAACATTTTGCACGACTGGAATTTGGAGAAGAAAAAGCTACTCATTAAAAAAGCTTATGACGCATTACCGGATGGCGGCGCATTTATCGCCATTGAAAATTTAATTGACGATGCACGCAGGGAAAATGCTTTCGGTTTGTTAATGTCGCTCAACATGCTAATTGAGTTTGGCGACGCCTTTGATTACACCGGCGCAGATTTCAGCGAATGGTGTCGCGAAGCAGGTTTTAAACGTTTTGAATTTATTCATCTAGCTGGCCCAACCAGCGCGGCAATTGCTTATAAATAAGGAATTAAAATGGGCATATTAATTGATGGGCAGTGGCAAGACCTTTGGTATCCGACCGAAGAAACCCAAGGGCGGTTTGTTCGTTCAGCGGCTCAGTTTAGAAACTGGATCACAGCAGACGGATCTGCCGGGCCGAGTGGGCGTGCAGGCTTTAAAGCCGAAGCAGGGCGGTATCATTTATATGTGTCTTATGCTTGCCCGTGGGCAAACCGCACGCTGATTTTTCGCAACATAAAAGGACTGGAAGAGATGATTTCTTTGTCCGTCGTGCATTGGCATATGGCAAAAGAAGGCTGGACCTTCAATGATGGTGAAGGTGTCATTACCGATCCGCTTTTTAATGCTGCCTATTTGCGCGAAATTTATCTACAGGCTAACAAAAGCTATTCAGGCCGCGTCACCGTCCCGGTACTTTGGGATAAAAAAACCAATACCATTGTTTCCAATGAGTCTGCGGAAATCATACGTATGTTTAATAGCGCCTTTGATGACTTAGGTGCTGCTGAAGGTGATTATTATCCTGAACACTTGCGCGACGAAATTGAAGCACTGAATACGCGCATCTATGACACGGTAAACAATGGCGTTTATAAAGCGGGCTTTGCCACCACACAAGAAGCTTATGAAGAAGCGGTCATCCCGTTATTCGAAACATTGGATTGGTTGGAACAAAGATTGGCAAAACAACGTTACTTAACCGGCAACCAAATCACCGAAACCGATTGGCGTTTATTCACCACGCTAACGCGTTTTGATCCGGTCTATGTCGGACATTTCAAATGTAATTTAAAACGTTTGATTGATTACCCAAACCTGTGGGCATACACACGCGATCTTTATCAACAACCAGGCGTTGCTGAGACGATTAATATGCGCCACATCAAAAACCACTACTATGGCAGCCATGATAGTATCAATCCAAGCGGTGTGGTTCCTTTAGGGCCGGTGATTGATTTTAATGAACCCCATTCCCGCACTAAGCTAGTACTCCTTCAACCTGATATTTTAGGATACAGTTAGCTTTTCAGAGTTACTGGCAAGGCTGGCCTTGTAGGCAATGGCCTCTCCCTTGTCAAGAGGCTTAACACCGCCAGTGGCGCTGAAAAGCTAACCCGAAGAGCACTCACAAGATGTCCCGTCACTGCGTTGCAGCACTTGCCAAGGGAATAACCCTTGTCAGCGTGCTGCGCCTTGTGACGAAACATCTTGTGAGCGCTGTATCCTAAAATATCAGGTTGAAGGAGTACTAGTCGGGTAGGGTGTAATAACCGAAGGGCATTGCACCGAATTTAATCGATTGCTTATAAATGAACAACCCGTTTGACTACGGTCATGCATGGTGTTGCCTGATCATTTATATTGTGACCCAAAGATTCAGAAGGAGTCGAAAATGACCCATTTCAGGATTGCGACCTTCAACCTTGAGAACCTCGGTGATCTACGGGGTGCGGATCTTATCGACCGGCTTCCCATCCTACGTCCACAGCTCGAAAGACTTGACGCCGACATTCTCTGTTTGCAAGAGATCAATGCGCAGCGCGAAGCGGGCCAGGCGGCGAGAACACTTCACGCGCTTGATGTTCTCCTTGAAGGCTCAAAATACGCGGAGTTTCAACGGTCATTCACGCACCAGACCGGGAAAAAGGAACCGCGCGATGTTCACAACCTTGTTATTCTTTCCCGGTTTCCGATTGTCAGCACGAAACAACTGCACAACGATCTAATACCTCCGCTGGAGGTGCCGCTCGCCCGGGATGTTGCTGAAGATGGCCGGATATCGACAGTAAAGTGGGACCGTCCATTGCTGCATGTTGTCGTTGAGCTCCATGACAAACGCCGGTTGAACATCATCAACTTGCACCTTCGGTCCTCAAGCGGTTCGTACATTGAGGGCCAAAAAATTGGGCCCTTTGCCTGGAAATCAGTTCGCGGATGGGCGGAGGCATTTTACCTCTCGTCACTCAAACGAAGTGGGCAGGCGCTTGAGGTTCGTTTACTGATTGAGCGGATTTTTGATAATAATCCAGATGCGTTGATCATGGTTTGCGGCGATTTCAACGCAGAAAACCATGAAGTGCCGCTTCGAATACTTATAGCAAGTGATAAAGACACCAAAAACGATACGCTGTCGGAACGCTCTCTCATCGCACTTGAACAGGGCCTCACCCAAGACAGTGCATTCTCTGTCATTCATCACGGGCGTCACCAGATGCTAGATCATATGCTTGTGTCACAAGCGCTTGGCAGCGGATTTCGCGCAATAGAAATTCACAACGAAGCACTGGGTGATGAGGCAGTTGCCTATCAGCGCACGGCTCATCCGCTGGAGAGTTTCCATGCACCACTTGTAGCGACTTTTTCCTTCGATCACAAGCCTGGTACCTGAAAGTGAGTTATTCTAGATCGGTTCGAGTGGGCTCAGAATAGAATTGATTTTTACCGGAGCGGTGAATTCTAGGGGTGAGCTGAATAGTTACTAAAAACTTTAGGAGATTTGAGCTAATGACCACGTTATTTACCCCCCTCAAGCTTGGCGCATTAACCGTGCCAAACCGCATTTTCATGGCCCCGCTTACCCGCTGCCGGGCAAATACCGAACACGTGCCAAGTGATTTAATGACTGAATATTATACCCAGCGAGCAAGTGCCGGGTTGATTATTGCAGAGGCCACCATGGTGATCGAAGGCAACTCGTCATTCTGGACGGAACCGGGAATCTACTCCCCCGCCCAAATCGCTGGCTGGAAGAAAGTCACCGATGCGGTGCATCGTGCCGATGGCAGAATTTTCCTTCAGCTCTGGCATGGCGGTCGAGCGTGTCACCCGCTTCTCAACCAGGGCACTCAACCGGTTGCACCCAGCCCTATTGCGATAGCCAATGATGAAGTGCACACACCAGAGGGTAAGAAACCTTATGTCATCCCAAGAGAACTTCGCGATGATGAGCTGCCCGGTATTGTCGCTGGATTTAAAAAGGCCGCCGAGAACGCGCTTGCTGCTGGTTTTGATGGTGTTGAGATACATGGCGCCAACGGTTACTTATTGGATGAATTTTTGCGTGATGGTGCGAACAAACGGACAGGCCCTTACGGTGGCCCCATTGAGAACCGCGCACGGCTAATGTTCGAAGTGATTGAGGCCGTCGGCGCTGTGTGGGGAAATGACCGGGTCGGGCTGCGACTTTCACCACTTAACAGCTTCAATAGCATGATTGATAGCGACCCAATCGGATTGTCCATGTGGCTTGCCAGCCAACTCAATGAATTTCAACTTGCCTATCTTCACGTCATACGCGGCGATGTACTTCAACAGCAAAACGGTGACGTTTTGACGCCTACTCGTCAGCATTATGATGGCACACTCGTTAGCAATCTGGGTTACACCGCTGATGAGACAGATAGCGCCATTGCGCAAGGAAAGATCGACGCAGTTGCTTTCGGAACCAGTTTCCTGGCCAACCCCGATCTGCCCGCCAGATTCAAAGCTGGCGCATTGCTGAATCAGCCCAATCCAGCCAAGTTTTATACGCCCGGCCCGGAAGGTTATACTGATTATCCGGCATTGAGCACTTTATGATTAGCAATTGAAATGATTAAATTCACTTTGCCAAGTCGGTATACTAAACAATTCGAAGTAATACAAGAAAATAAACCATGCTGATCCGACGTACAATTAGCCTAAAATGGTTCTTCAAGATTGAAGGATGGAATCTGCTGTTTTTTATCGTCTACGGGAGCGCAATTTGTGCGCTCAATTTGTACCTTTTCTTTGACGACTTCACATTTCCGGTTTCTGCTATCGGCTTTCTTGGAACCGCTGTAGCCATTCTTTTGGCATTCCGGAACAATTCCGCCTATGAACGATTTTGGGAGGCCCGAAAGGCATGGGGTGATTTAACCAATGCCTCCCGAAATTTCGCATCACAAGTCATGACATACATTCTACCGCCGCAAGATCAGAAACAACTAGCACCTGATGTGGCCGAAGAACATCGAAAAATACTCTTTCGACATTTGGCCTTTGTGAATGCATTACGATTACAACTCCTAAACAATACAAACTGGAAAGAATTGGAACCATGGCTGCCTGGCTATGAATATCACAAATTAGAAAAGGCTGTGAACAAAGCCACTCTATTGAACCATCTTCAGGCACAGCACATTCATGATCTCCATCAAACAGGCTGGATCACGTCACAGTGGTATGTCACAGAGCTAATGGGAACCATCAAAGAAGCTTATCGATGCCAAGGAATCAGCGAACGAATTAAAAACACGCCGCTCCTGCGTCAATATAGTTTTTTTACCAAGCTATTTGTTTGGGTATTTGTTTTATTGTTACCAATTGGCCTAGTGCAACATCTTGGCTGGCAAATGTTGCCCATATATGTCGCCTTGGCGACGGTTTTTACGACCACGGAAAGAATAGGAAGCCGAACAGAAGACCCCTTCGATAACAAAATGGAAGATATTCCCCTTAATGCCATTTGCCGCACCATCGAGATTGATCTGCTGCAACAACTTGGTGAAGACTCCGTTCCTCAGCCGATCAAACCTCAAGATGGTGTGTTGATGTAGATAAACTTGTCACTTCGGCGGTGGCGTTAGACAGGCCGCTGAATCTATAACAAATCGACAGAATCTATAAAAAACTCGTTACATCGCTACAATACTAAAACCTCATGGAAAAAATTCGATTATCAAAACTGATGTCTGAACAAGGCCTATGCTCTCGTCGTGAAGCGGACAAATATATTGAACGCGGCTGGGTATTTGTTGACGGCGAATGCGTCTCTGAACTCGGCACTAAAATTTTTCCCACACAAAAAATAAAGCTTAATAAAGCCGCACAAACGCAGCAACAAAGCTTGGTGACGCTTTTATTGCATAAGCCTGTTGGCTATGTCTCCAGTCAACCGGAACCCGGTTATCAACCGGCTGTTAATTTGATCAAACCGGATACACAGTTTATTGATGAACGTTCCCCGCAACGCTTTAGCCCATCCAATCTACGTCATCTGGCACCGGCAGGAAGACTGGATATCGACTCACAAGGCTTGCTGATCATGACACAAGATGGCCGCATTGCCCGCCAACTGATCGGCGCAGATTCTAAAATTGAAAAAGAATATCTGGTGCGCGTGAAAGGCACATTGCCGAAAGAAAAATTGGTCTTGTTAAATCATGGCTTAAGCCTGGACGGTAAAGCCCTGAAACCAGCCAAAGTAAACTGGCAAAATCAGGATCAACTGCGTTTTATTTTACGCGAAGGTAAAAAACGCCAGATACGCCGCATGTGTGAATTGGTTGATTTGCAAGTGACCGGATTAAAACGGGTGCGAATCGGCAAAGTTAAATTGGGAAATCTGCCCGAAGGCATGTGGCGTTTTTTGCGAAAAGATGAAACCTTTTAACCTAAAACCCTCAGCTTTCATTACTATACAACGTGCGTTAAACTTTCCGTTAACTTTTTGCAACTTAACAAGATAAAACCCAATGGCCCAATATGTAATGTCGATGCTCCGCGTGAGCAAAATTGTCCCACCCAAACGTCAAATTATCAAAGATATTTCGCTCAGTTTCTTTCCCGGCGCAAAGATCGGTCTGCTGGGGCTGAACGGTTCCGGTAAATCCACCGTACTACGCATCATGGCAGACCAAGATCAAGAATACGACGGTGAAGTACAGCGTTTGGCTAATATCCGTATTGGCTACCTGCCGCAGGAACCGCAATTAAATCCAGAACATACCGTGCGCCAGGAAGTGGAAGAAGCACTCGGTGAAGTCATGCAGGCACAGAAGAAACTGGATGAGGTCTATGCCGCTTATGCCGAAGAGGATGCCGATTTTGATGCACTGGCCGAAGAACAAGCACGGCTGGAAGCCATTCTCGCCACCTCAGGCAGCGATAGCGAACATCAAATGGAAATCGCCGCGGATGCGCTGCGTTTGCCGCCATGGGATACTGAAATAAAAGTGCTTTCCGGCGGTGAAAAACGCCGTGTGGCACTGTGCAAGCTACTACTGGAAAAACCGGACATGTTGCTACTAGATGAGCCGACCAACCACTTGGATGCCGAATCGGTCGAATGGTTGGAACAATTCCTGGTCCGTTTCCCCGGCACCGTGGTCGCTGTGACGCATGATCGCTATTTCCTCGACAATGCCGCCGAATGGATTCTGGAACTCGACCGTGGCCATGGTATTCCATGGAAAGGCAACTACTCTAGCTGGTTGGAACAAAAAGAAGAACGGCTGGAACAGGAAAATAAACAGGTGGATGCGCACATGAAAGCAATGAAGAAAGAGCTGGAATGGGTACGGCAGAACCCAAAAGGACGCCAAGCCAAATCCAAAGCGCGTCTGGCGCGTTTTGAAGAACTCAATTCACAGGATTACCAAAAGCGTAACGAAACCCAGGAGATTTTCATTCCAGTCGGTGAGCGACTCGGCAATGAAGTGATCGAATTCAATGAAGTTTCCAAAGCCTATGGTGACCGACTGCTGATCGACAACCTCAGTTTTAAAATCCCACCCGGTGCGATTGTCGGTATCATCGGCCCGAACGGTGCCGGTAAATCGACCTTGTTCAAAATGATTACCGGCAAAGAACAACCCGATTCCGGTGAAGCGAAAATCGGCCCCACCGTCAAAATTGCCCATGTCGATCAAGCGCGTGATGCACTGGAAAACGACAAAACCGTGTTTGATGCCATTTCCGGCGGCAATGACATCCTGACGGTCGGCAAATACACCACCCCGGCACGCGCCTATTTAGGCCGCTTCAACTTCAAAGGCGGCGACCAGCAAAAAATCATCGGCCAACTCTCCGGTGGTGAACGTGGCCGCTTTCACCTGGCGCAAACCCTCATCTCCGGCGGCAACGTGTTGTTGCTGGATGAGCCGTCCAATGATCTCGACGTAGAAACCCTTCGCGCACTAGAAGACGCACTACTCGAATTCGCCGGTTGCGTGCTGGTCATCTCGCACGACCGCTGGTTCCTAGACCGCATTGCCACCCACATCCTCGCCGCCGAAGGCGAATCACAATGGACCTTCTTCAACGGCAACTATCAGGAATATGAAGCCGATAAACGCAAACGCCTTGGTGAAGAAGGTGCGAAACCGAAGCGGATTCGGTATAAGCCGATTAGTCGGTAATGGCTACTTATCTTTAAACTGATACCTTTTAATTGATTAGTGAGGTAATTAACATGCGGGCAATAAAACAGGAAGCTTTGAAATCTATCAATCAATTGCCTGATGATGCTGATATGGATGAAATTATGTATCAGCTTTATGTTCTAGATAAAATCAGAAAAGGGCAAGAAGCTGTCGATCAAGGTAAAACCCTGACAAATGAGCAGCTCAAGCAGGAAATAGATGAGTGGTAATCTGGTCGGAGCCAGCAAAAGCTGATTTGCGCTCTATCCATGATTTTATTGCACATGATTCACGTTATTACGCGAAAAAAGTTGTCCAGGATATTCGCGAGAAAATGTATTGCTTGGAAGATTTACCAAAAATTGGAAAAAGGGTGCCGGAACTTAATGATGACAATGTGAGAGAAGTATCTCTTTATTCCTACAGGATTGTCTATGAGGTCAAGAATCAAGCCATCTTTGTTCTCGCTGTGGTGCATCAAAGAAGAGATTTAAAAGGAGACGATGTTCCAAGAGAATTATAATCACAGAGATATTAATGATTTTTCTTATAAGAATTTTGGGGGGTGGCGGTCAGTAAAAAGGAATAATATGCCAACCATTTATGCCAATTGAAACAGTTGCCCAAGAAAATCAGCCCATTGGAATAAAAGCCATCACGCCGTGGCGTGTGCAATCAGTTGACGTGATGCCGGGTTATTGCCTTTCTGTCACTTGTAACGATGGTACGACAGGTGTGGTAGATATGTCACACTTGATTGCAAGCGAACAGGCAGGAATCTTTGCAGCGCTTCAAGATAAAAGCTTATTTAACCAAGTTCGCGTGGAACTCGGTGCGCTCACTTGGCCTAATGGCGCAGATCTTGATCCAGAATGGATGCATGAAGAAATTGGGAAAAATAAAACTTGGTGTATTCCTGGTTAATTGTTGTATCTGAGCACTATCACAAGATCTTCAAGAGAGAATAATCATGCTTGCAATTAGATTACCCGAAGGAATTGAACATCGTTTGGCGGAGCTAGCGGCAAAAACAGGTCACACTAAAACATTTGTTGCTCGTGAAGCCATTCTTGAACACCTTGATGAGATGGAAGCCAAATACTTGGCTATTGACCGTCTAGAGAAAGTAGGAAAACGCTGGACACTAGACGAATTGGATAAAGGTGTTAATTTGGAAAGTTGAGTTTGTGCAGCAGCAGCTAAAGCTGTTATGTAAGCTCGATTCCCACCAGTTTGTTGATTCTAAATAAGGATGCAAATAAGATGCTCAAGGAATTGCAAATAAAAAACTTCAAAGGATGGATGGATACCGGAGAAATTCGTATGGCTCCCATTTCTTTGTTTTTTGGTGCCAATAGCTCTGGCAAATCCAGCATTGGGCAGTTTCTAATAATGCTTAAGCAGACTGTTGAATCTCCTGACCGCAAAGCGGTATTTTATCCAGGCGGGAAAAATTCGGCGGTTCAACTCGGCTCCTATCAGGAAATGGTTTTTCACCGTGATCCGTTAAACAAGATAGCGTTCAGGTATGCATGGGATAATGATACCCTGAAAATCAAAGACCCAAACTCTGGCCAGCTATTCTCAGGCGACAAACTGATATTTGATGCCGAAGTCGGGCTGGGCGACAAAGATCAACATTCACTTGTTCTCGAGCATATGAAGTATCAATTACTTGAAAGAGAGAGATTGTCATTTTCTGTGGGGCTTGAAAGAAAATCCGGCGCTAAATTGGAATATAGAACCGAAGCAGAAAAATATTCACTTATTCGTCAAAAAGGTCGTGTCTGGTCTTTGAAAGGGGCTGTGCGATTTTATGGTTTTCCAGCTGAAGTAGTGGCCTATTATCAGAATGCTGATTTTGTACAAGAGCTGAATCTCCAGCACGAGAATTTATTTCGATCGCTTTGCTATCTTGGCCCACTTCGAACGAAGGCCGAACGCTTGTATTCTTGGACTGGCATTGAACCAGAAAGTGTTGGTTACGCAGGGGAGCATACTGTCGCGGCCATATTGGCCGCAAGAAATCGCAAGATCAGTTTGGGTTATAGGCGCGTTACTAAACCTTTTGAGGAAATCATTGCACTGAAGCTCAAAGAAATGGGACTGATTGAGGATTTTAGAGTCAAACCAATCTCTGAACAGCGTCAGGAGTATGAAGTTAAAGTGCGCACTAAAGGATCAAAGGATTGGGTAGATCTTCCTGATGTTGGTTTTGGTGTTTCTCAGGTGCTTCCTGTACTTGTACAATGTTTCTATGCGCCACCAGGTTCAATCATTCTCATGGAGCAACCAGAAATACACCTGCATCCGAATGCTCAGTCTGCATTAGCCGATGTGATGATTGATGTTATTAACTCAAAAGAAAACGGTCTTAACAGAAATATTCAATTGATCATTGAAACGCATTCCGAGCATTTTCTTCGACGGCTGCAGAGACGAATTGCTGAGGATGTCGTACCTAAGGAAAGAGTGTCGGCCTATTTTGCCAATATCACCAAGACCCCGGCTACGCTGGAGCCTCTTAAAATTGATATTTTCGGTAACATTCTGAACTGGCCAGAAAACTTCTTTGGCGACGAGATGGGAGACATTACTGCACAGACCAAAGCGGGAATGAGAAGGCGAATGCAACAGAGTGCGGACCGAGGATGACTGAATGGGTTTACCGAAGAAATTTCTAGTTGACACCAATGTTCCGAAAACAGCTAATCTTGGACACGTTCCAGATAATATTCCTCACGAACTAACTGATTGTGTTCTGGCCTGTGTTGAAGCCATTGAACATGTCGTCAAAAAAGGTGGTTTGGTTATTGATGCTAATGGTGAAATTTTTGATGAATACCGGCAACAACTTTCAATGAGTGGGCAACCTGGCATAGGCGACCATTTCATGAAGTGGGTTCACGATAACCAATGGAGTTTGCCCGCTTCCGACCGGGTTGCGATTACAAAAAGTGGCGAGACATATGACCAATTTCCTTCCCATGATGGCTTGAATAATTTTGATAATTCAGATCGAAAGTTTGTCGCTGTTGCAAATGTACACCCTGCAAAACCAGCTATCTTGCAAGCAACTGACAGCAAATGGTGGGGATGGAAAGATGCTTTGGTGGAGGCTAACATTACCGTTTGTTTTCTCTGTCCCGAATATGTCAAAACCAAATATACGGAGAAAATAGGTTTGTGAGAGACGATTTCTTTAAGTTCCCATCCACTCCACACCTAACGATCATTGATAGTGTTGATGTTAGGAGTGACAAGGTTCTGTCGGGATCCGAGAGTGATGAATTCCTTCGTCATGATCTTGTCGTTGAGGAAAAAGTAGATGGTGCAAATCTAGGAATTTCATTTGATACTAAAGGAAATGTTCGTGCACAGAACAGAGGTGCTTACTTGCATATTCCAAGCTCAGGCCAATGGAAGAAGCTTGGGGAATGGCTTACTCCTCGAACCGAAGTTCTATTAGAGAATCTGATGGATCGGTATGTTCTTTTTGGAGAGTGGTGCTACGCACAGCATTCGGTTTTTTATGACCAATTAATGGATTGGTTTCTTGGCTTCGATATTTATGACAAGCAAACTGGTTATTTTTTGTCTTCCGATCGGCGCAATAAATTTTTCCAGAAGGCGCAAATTATCCCAGTTCCTACAATCGCACGTGGTCGTTTCACTCTCACGGAACTTAAAAAGCTTTTGTCACATTCGAAACTTAGCGATCAACCTGCGGAAGGTCTCTATCTTCGTCTCGATAAGGGCAGTTGGTTAGCACAACGGGCAAAACTGGTTCGTCCAGCATTTATTCAGTCGGCAGAGCAGCATTGGTCTCACTCGGTCATCAGACCAAATTGTTTGAGTCCGAACATACATGCCGCATGGAGTTACCCACCGAACGGTTATTTTCAATAGGGTAATACCTACTGCTAAACTATCGTAGTTACGCCGCATGAAATGAGGGTCTGAAGGGGTCGGTCTGAAGGGGTCGAATCTATTTATTAATTATTTTTTCTTTGTATATTAATCTAGCTAAATGTGAATTTTCGTTAATCAGCCAATCGAATTTTGCGACTACATCTGACATACTGCCATAGCCTGAGCATTGCACCAAATGAAGTCTGGTTTATTTCGCAAAATTCTGGTGCAATGCGCTTCGCTTATTGACACCCTACAAACCGAGTCCTGCCACGAGGCGTAGACGTTAGTTCTCACCCTGGAATAACGAAATAGATAAAAAAGCAGAATAGTTGCTGAAGTCTTTATCTTTGGTATAAATAATCATTTTTAGTCTGGTTGCGACGGCGCAGATTAAAAAGTCGGTATGTGATCCTTGTACACCTTTTTTGCGGCATAGGTTTGAATACGCCGCTGCAGTTTCATAATCTGAATCTAAAATGTAAAGGGGTCGAATCTATTCATTAATTATATTTGCTTTGTATATTAATCCAGCTAATTGTGAATTTTTGTTAATCAGCCCGTGTAGGGTGCAATCATTATTGCACCAAATAAAGTCTGGTTTATCTCACAAAATTCTGGTGCAATGCGCTTCGCTTATTGACACCCTACAAACCGAGTCCTGCTACGAGGCGTAAGCGTTAATTCTTACCCTGGAATAACAAAATAGATAAAAAAGCAGAATAATTGCTGAAGTCTTTATCCCGTGTATAAATAATCATTTTTAATCTGGTTGCGACGGCGCAGATTAAAAAATCGGTATGCGACCCTTGTACACCTTTTTTGCGGCATAGGTTTGAATACGCCGCTGCAGTTTCATAATCTGAATCTAAAATGGGAACATTAGGGAAATATTGGAGCTTGTTTCTAAGTTTTTCATAGCGTTGATGGTCACTGTAACCCGATAGTACTTCTTGTCTTATGGGTCCGATGATTCTCGCCCTATTTTCATCAATTAGTTGCGCTAATTGTTCAGCGACTTCTTTTTCTTTTGGGGCTTTGCCCCTGAGTGCCAGCGACCACATGCAGGTATCAACTAAAACGCAGCTCATTTGCGCCCTTTTTTATAGTCGTAGTCTTTGTCACAGGGAAGATGCCCAAATAATTCAATAATTTCTTGTTGTTTGCGACGCTGCACAAATTCCAAAAGGGCGAGATTTACGGTATCTTTTTTGGTATTTAATCCACCCACAACCAACGCTTCTTCCAGCAAATCTGTATCGATTGAGAGATTAGTAGCCATATAACACACCTCTTTTTACACATTGACTCACACATACTAACATGAATAATTGATGGAAGCATCGGTTTAACGATATCGCATCATAGAGTTAGATGGTTGACTCATTAACAAGACACAACTATACTTTCTGTACATTATTCTGTACTTTTATATGAGATTCTTATGGATGCTATTAGTTACACTGTTGCCCGTGCCAATTTAGCAAAAACAATGGAACAGGTTTGTAACAATCACGCGCCTGTCATTATTACTCGAAAGCGAGAGTCGCCCGTTGTTATGATGTCTTTGGAGGACTATCAGGCGATGGAAGAGACGACTTATTTGTTGCGCTCACCCGCCAATGCACGGCATTTACTTGAGTCAATTGCTGAGCTTGAAGCGGGAAAAGGTGTTGAGCGAAAACTGATTGAATGAATCTGATTTTCTCTTCTAAGGCTTGGGAGAATTATCTATATTGGCAAAAAACAGATAAAGCCATACTAAAAAGAATTAATGTTCTGATTAAGGCGATTCAAGAAAATCCTTTTGAAGGCATTGGCAAGCCAGAGCCACTGAAACATAGTTTGTCCGGTTATTGGTCTCGGCGTATTAATGATGAGCATCGAATGGTGTATAAAGTCGTAGGGGGTGACTTGTATATTGCTCAGCTTCGGTACCATTATTAATGGCGCCTAATGACGGAGTCTGAAGGGGTCGTGAAGGGGTCGAATCTATTCATTAATCATATTTGCTTTGTATATTAATCCAGCTAATTGTGAATTTTTGTTAATCAGCCCGTGTAGGGTGCAATCGTTATTGCACCGAATGAAATCGGGTTTATCTCGCAAAATTCCAGCAACCGGTTAGCGTTCCGACAAACGATGTTGCCTATAATCGCGAAAATTTAACACAACCGACAATAAAGTCACAACTGCCATGGCAATTCCTGCCCCCTTGTTTACAAAGCCAGCCTTCAGTCCCAATCCCAATATATCGTTGAAAAAATAAATGAGAAAGGAACTAGGTAAATTAGTCTCACCTAACGCTCGTTTGACTTGCCAGTGCCAATCCGTCAAAGCGCAATAGCCCAATCCATACCATATCCCCATCACCAGCCAGGAAAATACGGTGAGCCCCACTGAGACCAAATGCCAACGTCGTGTGCGCACCCAGATCCAGCCGGTCAGGTTGAAGCCGATCACGAAACAGTGCACCACAAAAAGAAAAAAGTCTAAGGCTTGGAGCATCGTCTCGACCTATCCACCTTTAATATCTGAAAGTTCAACCATCTAGACAGATCCCGCACCTCGAATTCATACCTTTGAACCTAAAGTCCTCAGCTGGATGGTGCTTAGAGTGCATTGTTGTTTATTTTTGGCAAGGCGCAGTGAGAAGTGAACGAGTTATTGTAACGACAAGTGACTGAATAGCAAATGTGAGAATCAAGCGTTTTGCACACCTTGAAGATTATTGTAATAACACGACGCAGTTTTGTATTGAGTCTAAGACCACAATACTGCACTGCAAAATTCTTCCCACACCTTGCATCTGGACAAACTGTGAATCTTGTCATCTGAAGATGAATTCGCCCAACAAATACCCAGGGGGTTTATCCTTCAGATTAATAAGACGTTTCCATTGTAAAGTCTTGCCAAACGAAAGGTGGATGAACCGATGGTCTGGTTGGGATAAAAAATGTTGCGATATCTAGCGCCCCAACAACTGTGCGCCCCACTGTATGCATGATACCGGCGACCAACCCAACTGATACGCCATAGACCACACCTGAATCTTGCGTGGTTAATATGATGTTCTTAGGTAACTCCACAAAACCGGTGGCCACATTGGCAACGCCAGAGACTAGCTTCTCGGACGACACTGTAAAATAACTTTTTGCGGCAGTTCCAGTTCCATATGCAGTTACCTGAGACGAAAAAAGCAATAGTATTGATAACAACAGGGACAGTTTGGCTATTTTTCTCATCAGAAAACTCCTTTTACTGTATTTAAAATTAATCTTCCAAATTGATTGAATATCAATGCGATGCTGCACTAGAAAATTTTTCCTGCACCTTGTATCTGCGAACCATGAATTTTTAGCAGCGCTCTAAAGGTTTATCTATTGAAAAAATGGGACAAGAAGCTCATATAACAGATCGGTAACTGTCGCCAAATAATATTCTTTATATTCTTAAGAACGTAAATGATATGCAGGATCTATTTCAAAGAATACACGAAATACTATATCAAAATAACGAAACTTTTTCACAAGACATGTCAAGGTATTAGTGACCTGTCATTTTGGAGAACCAACATTCAAACCCCGCTTTATAGAATTCCGAGCTATACTGATTAAACCATTATTTATTTTGTTATTCATGGAGGTAAATCATGCGTAAGCTTATCCTTGCTATCATACTTTTGCAGTTTTCCACGCAATTGGCGGCAGAAAATGAAAATACAGCACAGTTGGAAGAAAAAGCACAGAATCTGGCTGCACAGTTGGCGATGCAATTGAAAGCACGACTGCAAAATGCGATGGAAGCAGGCGGACCAGCACATGCCATTACAGCATGCAATGTGAGCGCGCCTCAGATTGCTGAAGAACTGTCTACCGGCGGGTGGCAAGTTGGGCGCACCAGTTTAAAATTACGTAATCCCACGAACAACCCGGATGAATGGGAACGTTTAACCCTGCTGGAGTTTGAACAACAATTGGCCTCAGGCACCCCTGCAGCTAGCTTACATGCCAGCACGGTAGAAACGGATGAAGAGGGCACCCGTTACCGGTACATGAAAGCCATACCGATTGGTGGTGTTTGTATGGCATGCCACGGTGAAGCCATCTCAGAAGATGTTCAGTCTGCTTTGGCTGAGAAATACCCCCAGGATGCCGCAATCGATTACAAGCCTGGTGATTTACGCGGCGCATTCACGATGACGAAAATTTTAAGTGAAGATCGCCCTGATTAATCAGCTTAGTTTGGTCGGACAGTCACTGACTTAGAATGACACTTTACGCGTTTATCGCCGTCGGATTAGGCGCCGCTATCGGCGCCTGGATTCGTTGGGGACTCGGGTTGTGGCTCAATTCCACCGTGCCTGAGTTGCCGTTGGGAACATTGACCGCCAATCTGATCGGTGGATTTTTAATAGGCTATGCCGTCGCTTTCTTCATGCAGCACCCCGGCTTATCACCTGAATGGCGACTACTCATCATTACCGGGTTTCTGGGCGGATTGACAACTTTTTCAACCTTTTCAATCGAAACGGTGACACTGCTGGCACGCGGTCAATACCTTTGGGGTGCCGCAATGATTTCCACCCACCTTGGCGGCTCCTTGATTATGACGGTATTCGGTTTGCAAACCTTTAAGTGGTTACATCAGTGATAAAAGCGGAGGAACGATGTCGAGCGTTTGCCTGAAATTGTATTGCACCGAAAAACAACGCCACAATGGCAAGCTTCTCTATGAATGGTTGTTAGAAGAAGCAGAAAGAATGGGTATTGAAGGCGGCTCGGTATTTCGCTCTATTGCGGGTTATGGTCGGCACGGCCAACTGCATGACGAGTCATTCTTTGAATTAGCCGGTGAATTGCCCATCCAGATCGAGTTTGTGCTGGGTGCAGAACAGGCCGATGCATTCATGGATCAATTGCGTCAATACAAATTGAATTTGTTTTATCTGCGTTATCCGGTAGCGTCGGGATATTTATGAGAAAAGGTCTGTTTGATATTGCTGAATAATCAAAATATTGTATGAAATCTGTATTTTTAGCGGCGCCCTTAACAAGAGAGGAGTGGATATGACCGAGTATACACAGCCAACAACCATCAATGAATTCACAAGAACCGTTAGGGAAATGTACCAAGATCCGGCGTTCTCGGTGGAATATATGAATGCCGTAAAAAATGTTCAGGCAACGCCTGAAGGAGAAAGTCCCTGGGCTGGAGCCGACCTGGACTATCTGTGCAAATTCTTTGAGGACTGGTATGCGTGGAATCCTGATTTAACAACAGGATTGGATTATATTCAAAAGTTTGCTTGGCTGTATTATAAAAATGACTTTGGTTTAAAGTTTGTTCGGAACAGCGGATTTCTGATGACCCAATTTTTTGTGGTCTTAAATGGAATGAAAATGGATTCGCCTGACTCCAAGTGGCTGGCAGACAAATGGGTGAAAGAAATCGGTATAGAAAAAGTGAAAGCTGAATACGTCTACCCTGAAGATGGATATGCAAATTTTAACGAATTTTTTATACGTGATCTAAAAAATCCAAGGCCAATTAGCAGAGAGAATGATGATTCCGTTGTCGTCTGTCCTGCAGATGCAGTGGTCAATATGATCGATGACAACTTGTCTATTGTTGATACGCCTTTGGAGGTAAAAACACAAAAAATGAATGTGGTTAAACTATTGAATGATTCAATATTGGCCAAGAATTTTGAAGGCGGAACGGCCGTCTCCTGTATTTTGATGCCGAATGTTTACCACCACTACCACGCGCCTGTATCAGGAACCGTTGTAGAATCCGATGAAGATGTTGCCGGTGACTATTTTGGCATTGATGATTTTCCAAAACTGATCAATGGCGGCAATGTCGGTTATGGGTATGACTATAGTGTATTTGAACATTTCAAGAGAGGGTATCTGATTATCAAAACTGAAAATTTTGGTTATGTTGCAATGATTCCAGTCGGTCTTAATACCATAGCATCCGTGATTTTCAAGGACAAATTCAAGCATGTAACCAGCACAACCCCCCAGAAAATTACCAAAGGTGAGAAAGTTGGGTATTTTCAGTATGGCGGATCACTAAATATTCTTCTGTTCCAAAAAGGTCGTTTTCCTTCTGTTCGAATTCCTCAGGGGCAAATTATTGGCACGCTGAATTCAGACAAACCCAAACCACAATTTACCTTTTAACCTAAAATCCTCAGTTGAATGGTGCTTAGAGTGCATTGTTGTTTATTTTTGGCAAGGCGCAATGAGGCGTAATAACAAGTTATTACAACGAATTGCAACGAATTGCAACGCAGAAAAAGATAAAGAACAGTGTGCTATAAGCATCATAGCGTAGCTCACCTGTAGGGTGTGTGGCATTTGACAGAATATTTGTTTTATTTCATAAGACTAGACATTTCTGGAGCGATCAACTGAGGATTTTAGGTTTAATCAGTCTGAATTGTTAGCCTGGATTCTGGTGCAATACGCTCTGCTTATTGCCATATAAGTGCACCACACTCAAAAGTATATTCAACAGCTCAAGATGATAATTTTATTTCCAACCTGGTTTTAAAAATGGCATTTTGCACAGATCTCAAATAAACTAAAAGACACTTTTCAAAACCCCATTGAATTTCTAATTCTGAATCATTGCACGAGAATAGTTGAGGAGATCGCATGTTTATAAATATCAGGGAATCAGTCTTGCACGTTACGGTGTTGTGGTTGTTCGCTTTATTATTGCTGCTTGTACCAACTCAGCTCATGGCGAAGGATTCGCCTTGCGGTGATTCGTTACGATACTTAAATGCGCAATATGATTTAGATCCAGTAACTAAAAAGGCTTTCGATAAGGTTTATGCTGGCTTGGTCGATCTTCCGGCAGGTTATTCCTACAATGGATCCAGCAAGAACCCCTGGAAGGCTGCGGGTAGTGGAAAGGAAACGCACAAAATGATGGTTAAAATGTTTGAAACCTGGTGCACAGCTCTTCCGGCGATCAATGGAGACTCGGACAATGCCCTCGACCCCATTTTGTATTTTGCTTGGATATACTATCAGAATTCAGCCGGGCAGGACTTTGTCCAAGGACGTGATCCTTCAGATCCGGCTAAGTCCTTAGAAACGGGGCCAAAATTTCTTTCCAAGTGGAGTAATGAATATCTCCACTTTATGAATGACAAGAAATCCGCCAAACAGGTCAGTGAATGGGTCAAAGACCCGCGCATTGAAATTGATGACTACGTAAAGACTCAGGCTAAGGACTATAACAGTTGGAATGATTTTTTTGCTCGCAATCTTAAAGTCAACAAAGATGGAACTTATCCTAGCCGACCCGTCACTATGCCGGAACGAAACTATGTTATTGTTTCCCCTACCGATTGTATTATGAATCCTTTGCTACAAGTTCTGAAACTGGATGGCAACTATAAACATCAATATATCGAGAATCCGCTTCAACTTGATACGGTACTTGATGTGAAGAATATCCCGATTTCGGTCAATGACATGCTTGGATCAGTGCCAAGCGACATTAAAGAAAAATTTGTTGGTGGAAGCGGTTTGACGTGTGTGTTGATGCCGAATACCTACCACCATTTTCATTCGCCGGTCGATGGAACAGTTATCCATGCCGAGGTAGTCAAAACCGGCACACCGGGAACTCCAGGTACTTTTGGTTATCCTGATTTTCCCAACTGGGTGCCACTTGACGGCAATGTGGGGCGCCCGGGCACCGATTTTAGTCAGTTCCAGGCTTTCCAGCGCGGTGTCATTATTATCAAGATGGAATATAAAAATCTGCCAAATGAAACACCGGAAAAGTTAGTTGGTTATGTTGCCTCAATTCCCGTCGGGCTGGATTCTGTCGGGTCAGTCGTGTTGAATACCTGTCATAGCAAACAGACCGATCATGAGAATTGTTTCGAGGTTGGAGAAAAGGTGCAGAAGGGAAAGACCAAGTTCGGTAATTTCTTTTTTGGTGGCTCCTTGAATATCCTGCTCTTTTCAAAGGGAATGATCTCTCCAGCTGTTCAAACTCGAATGGGCAACCAGATCGGTGTGATCAATATCGGAACCGCACCCAAGTCCCCCTGGTCGCTGGATTAGGTTGAACCTAAAATCCTCAGTTGATCGCTTCGGCATTGGCCAGTCTTATGAAATGAAACAACAATGCACTCTAAGCACCATCCAACTGAGGATTATAGGTTAATAAGCATCACAAATATGCCGCTCCTTCAGGTCTTCTTCACTGGTAGGAAAATTCATGCTGGGTAACATACCCTGCGCCATCTCACCACATTCTTTTGCAATTTTTATATTTTCATCTTGATCCATGGATTGCCCAAATTCAATCGCTGTATTCAGTGCCTGGCTGCGTTTATTAGCCTGGCATAGGGACTTGATTTCTGCTTCTACGTCCTGTGCTTCTTGACCTAATGCCATCATGGCCTGTTGGTCAATCCTGGACATGCAGGCTTGCATTTGTGCCGCTTGTTGCATTAATCGCTGCATTTTATCCGGGTTCAAACTAGGTTGCTGAGCATGGCCGAAGAGTGGCACTAGAATTAAAATAAATAAAATTGAGACTTGTTTTTTCATCGGGCACCTCTCGTTTAATCACATTTCACTATATCTATTCTAAAATAGACCTATGTTAGCTTAGATCAATAAATTCGGTTAAAAAGCAGTCAAACTTTTGGGAAGAATTTCTCAGTAATCGTTGGTTAATTGTAAACCAAACTTCCCATTAGCGGTTCCGAAGATCAGCTATAGGGCAAATCATTGTTTGAATTAGCCAATGAATTACTTATTCAAATAGCGTTTGTGCTGTATGCAGAACTTAAGCATACTAGTACGCCGTCTACTTGATATTGACGGAGTACTAGTGTAGAGCCAGTTAACAATAATCACGAAAAATTAAATCGAGAATTTTAAAATGAGAACAATTAGTCAAATTGTAAATGATGGCGCCGTAACACCTGAAATCGATGAAACATTCGGCAAGATAAAGACCGCACTAAATGCGCCTTTTACACCCAATTTCTTTCGTGTATGGGCTGCTGCGCCTGAATCATTAAAAGGCATCTGGCCAGTTATGAATCATATTCTGACCAGTGGTCGAGTGAGTAGACGACTTAAAGAAATGATCTTCGTCGCAATCTCTTCGTTAAAAAGCTGTCATTACTGCGAAGCCGCCCACCATGCTTTTTGCTTATCGATAGGTGTCTCGCAAACCCAAATAGATCGCCTCATCAAAGATTACACCATTGATGCAAGCGACAACCCCAAAGACAAAGCCGCCATAGATTTTGCCGTCAGACTGGCAAAAGATTCCCACGACTCAAGTAAACAGGATTTCCAAAATTTAAGAGAATTAGGCTTTGATGATGAAGAAATTATGGAGCTCATCGCCATGTCCGGCATGGCCGTGTTTTATAACCATCTGGCCAATGCGACCAAAATAAATATTGATGAAGGATTTACCAAGATAATCTCAAGGGGTTAAGAAATATTTGACGGCTGGTTCTATAATCCTAAGATCCTCAGTTGATCGCTTCAGCATTGGCTAATCTTATGAAATGAAACAAATATTTTGTCAGATGTTACGCACCTTAAAGTTGAACCACGCTATGAGGATTTTAGCTTAATGCGCCGTCCGTGGTCACAATTTGATCTCTCCCGCCTGACTTAGCCTTGTAAAGATACTCATCAGCTAGGGACAACAATGCATTTGAGGTGTTTTCAGCAGTGGGTACCGTTGTAGCAATTCCCATACTGATAGTCACCAGGTCTGCAACCGGCGAAGCCACATGGGGGATCGCATTATCAATCAAACGTTCACGGATATTTCTTGCCAACAAAACCGCACTTTGCAAAGATGTCTCAGGCAGCACACAAACAAGTTCTTCTCCACCGTAACGGGCGACCATATCTGACGGGCGTCTCAAACTGCCGGTGATAATGTTGGCTATTTGTATCAAACAATCATCACCACCTTGATGACCGTAATGATCGTTATATCGCTTGAAGTGATCAATATCGATCATGATAATGGATAACGGTGATTCACTTCGCAAACCTCTGCGCCATTCTTGTTGCAGATATTCTTCAAAACGCCGCCGATTGGGGATGCCGAGTAAACCATCTAGGCTGGCTAGCTTGGACAATGCCTCTTCGGCCTGGTAACGTGCCACCTGGTCTTGCCGGGCAACAATAATCTGGCCGCAGGCCGCCACCATGGGTTCCATGTAGTCCACTAAAGACTGCTCATAACCGCCTTTGCGATTAGCCAAACCAATCACACCCACCAGGCGCTTGCCGAAATGTACAGGAATACCGAGAAAGCTATCAATCAACGGATGCCCTTCAGGAAACCCGCCACGACGAGGGTCACGGGCCGGGTCATTGCTTATGACTGGTTGGCCGCTGACAATGACCTGTCCGTACAAACTATCCAACTTGTGGAATTCGAACCCCTTCTGCCGAACAGCATCGTAGAGTTTTTGCGTCTCTTCATTCCAGGCAAGATTGGTTAGCGCATAAACTTTGAGATAAGGGGTACCTTCTGCACTTTCAAGTACCTCACTAACGAAACCGTATTCACTGGCACTAAGAATGAGCAAATCGTTTAGTAACTTGCTGTACATCTGAAATGGATCACCTTGGGAAATAAAGTGCGACTGCATTCGTTTTATGCTCTCGATCAGCAAGTTGTTCTGCTGGAGCGTTTCTTCAGTGCGTTTTCGTTCGGTGATGTCATGCACAGTGCCAAGCATCCGCACTGGTTGGCCAGCGTCGTTCAAAGTTACTTGCGCCTGCTCATGAACCACGCGTATCGTTCCATCGGGTAGCACAATACGGTGATCTAAATTGTAAGCTTTCTTGCCTTCGAGGGCATGTTGTACGTTCTCGTCTACATTGTCACGATCATCAGGATGCACTCGATTCAGAAAACACGCATAAGT